>JANWYX010000177.1 GCA_025055055.1 Caldilinea sp.
CCCCAACCATTATCATACGCCCAAGCTGCCCGGCTTGGGTGATGTGGACTGGGGCAAGTTCTTCTCGGTGCTGACCGACGTCGGCTACGCGGGGCCGGTGGCGGTTGAGGTGGAGGACCGCGCCTACGAGGGTTCGCTCGAGCTGCGCAAAGCCTCGCTTACGCAGAGCCTGGCCTACCTGCGTCAGTATTTGACGGTGGACCTGTGACGTCGTCGGACGTTTCCAAGCGGCGTTGACTTTTCGGAGGAGTGCCATGAACGGCCTAATGATGGACTGGCAGTTGACCATCGACAAAATTTTGGAGCACGGCAATCGTCTCTATGCCCACAAGCGCATCACGACGATGCAGCCCGACGGCTCGCTCTTCCGTTACACTTACGCCGACCTCTATCGTCGCTCGAAGCGGCTGGCCAAGGCGTTGGTGAAGCTCGGCATCGAGCCGGGCGACCGCATCGGCACTTTCGCATGGAACAACTATCAGCATCTGGAGCTGTACTATGCGGTTCCGGGCGCCGGCGCGGTCTGCCATACGCTGAATATTCGCCTGTTCCCCGATCAGCTCGCCTATATCGTCAATCACGCCGAGGATAAAATTGTCTTTGTCGATGGCACGCTGCTTCCCCTCTACCAGAAGGTGGCACCGCAGACGCCTGGCGTTCAAATGCACGTCCTCTTCAACGCCCCGCGCGAGGCGAAGGACGCCCTGCCCAATGCGCTTTTCTACGAGGATTTGATCGAGGAGAGCGACGAGGACTTCGCCTGGCGCAGCACCGACGAAAATATGGCGATGGGGATGTGCTACACCAGCGGCACGACGGGCGAGCCTAAAGGTGCGCTCTACTCTCATCGCTCGATGTTCCTGCACACCATGGGGGAGAACGCCGCCAATGCGTTGGGCGTGCGCGAGTCGGACGTGGTGCTGCCGGTCGTGCCGCAATTTCACGCCATGGCATGGGGTTTGCCCTACGCGTGTGTGGCGTCGGGCGCCGACATCATTCTCCCCGGCCCGCATCTGCGGCCACAAGCCCTGGCCGACCTGATTGCCAACGAGCGCGTCACCATTGCGGCCGGCGTGCCGACCATCTGGAACGGCCTCTATCATGAGCTGAAGCAACATCCTCGCGACATCTCCTGTATTCGCGCGCTGGTCGTCGGCGGCTCGGCGATGCCGCGTTCGCTCATCAAAGCCTACGAAAGCGAGCTGGGTGTCAACGTCCTGCACGCATGGGGCATGACCGAAATGTCGCCGCTCGGCACGGTGTCGATCCCGCTCAAGGCGCATGAAGCGCTCGACGATGAGGCGCGTTGGGACATCAAGGCCAAACAGGGGTATCCGGTACTGGGCGTAGAGATGCGCATCGTCGACGAAATGGGGCGCGAGTTACCCTGGGACGGTAAGACAATGGGCGAGCTGCAGGTGCGCGGCCCCTGGATCATCCGGCAGTACTTCAAACGCGAGCCGACGCCGGACTATATGACCGTCGACGGCTGGTTCCGCACCGGCGACGTCGCAACGATTTCGCCGGACGGCTACATGACCATCACCGACCGCACCAAAGACCTGGTCAAGAGCGGCGGCGAGTGGATTTCCACCGTGGAGCTGGAAAATGCCATCATCGACCACCCAAAGGTGCTCGAGGCGGCGGTGATCGCCATCCCCGATGAAAAGTGGTCGGAGCGACCGCTGGCGTGCGTGGTGCGCACGAAGGAGGGATGGGATCTGACGGCGGAGGAGCTGCAGGCTTATCTCGCCACGCGCGTCGCCAAGTTTTGGATTCCAGAGCGCATCGTCTTTATCGATGAAGTGCCCAAGACCAGCGTAGGCAAGTTCGACAAAAAGGAGCTGCGACGCCGGTACGCCGAGGGACGATTGACATGAATGCGTTTGTTCAATTCCACACAGTTTCCTGGAAGGTCGTCTTCTGCGAGAAAACTTCACCGAACTGCATAATTCGAATAGGAAGAGGCGACACTTTAGATGGATAACAATCGTGGCGCAGTCGCTAAATCGGCGCAACGGCAGCTTTTTTGGATTGTTCTGTGTCTTGCCTTGTCAATCGGCGCAACGACGCGCTTTGCAGCGGCGCAGACGGCCGATGTCCATGTTGTGGCCCCCGGCGAGACGTTGACTTCCATCGCCCGGCGCTATGACACCGACGTCGCCACTTTGATGCGCCTCAACGGCATTCAAAATCCGGAGTTGATTTGGGTTGGTCAGCGACTGGCGGTGCCGTCGCACGTGGCGGGCAGCGGCGCAGGGCGCGCTTTGCTGCAAGGGGCAAGGCCACAGCCATCGATTACGGTAGGCCTTGAAAACACGCACATCTACTTTGCGCTGCCGGGCGACACTCTCTCCAGTGTCGCCGTCCGGTTCCACACTACGCCGGCGCACCTGGCGGAAATGAACCTGCGTTCGCCCTCCGCGCCGCTGCTGCCGGGCGAGGCGCTGCGTGTTCCTGTTAACGATGGCGCTTCGCCAGTCTTCATGGCCAGGAACACGGTTCCGTTTTCGGGCAGATCCTATATCCACGTCGTCCGAGAAGGCGAGACGCCGGCCTCGATTGCCAGGGACTATGGGACCTCGCTCCCTCGCATCCTGGAGCTGAACAAAATTGCCGACGCCAGGCAGGTCAAAGCCGGTCAGCGCTTGATTGTGCCGCCGCCGTCTCTGGCCGAACTCTTCGCCGCCGCGCCGATGGGCGCCAACGGCGTGCCCCTCTATCCGGTCGTTCCTACCGAAGGTAAGTGGATCTCCGTCGATCTCGACCATCAGCGTGCCTACGCCTGGGAAGGCAACAAGCTCATCAAGCGCTTTATCATTTCATCGGGCAAGGCGAAAACGCCCACCGTCACCGGCGTCTTCCGTATTTGGGCGAAGGTCTCCTCCCAGGTCATGCAGGGCGGCAGTCGAGCGGCGGGGGATTACTATTACCTTCCCAACGTGCAGTGGGTGCAGTATTTCTACCGGGACTATGCCTTCCACGGCGCGTACTGGCACAACAATTTCGGAACGCCCATGAGCCGCGGCTGCATCAACATGACCAACAGCGACGCCAAATGGCTCTGGGACTGGACGACGCCGACCGTCGGTCCGGGCTGGCATGTGTTGGATGAGTCCAACCCGGGCACGTTGGTGATCGTTCACCGATGACGGTGTATATGGATTCTTGAACAGAATTCTTTTTATAGAACGCCTTAGCGTGAATTGAGGAGTGCTTATGGTGTATCAAGCAGATGCGCAACGTTACGATGGTCGGATGCTCTATCGCCGCACGGGGCGCAGCGGCCTGTTGCTGCCGGCTGTGTCCTTGGGACTGTGGCACAATTTTGGCGGCGTTGATGTGTATGAGAATGCTCGCGCCATGGTGCTGCGCGCCTTCGATCTGGGGATTACCCATTTCGATCTTGCTAACAATTATGGCCCGCCTCCCGGCTCGGCAGAGGAGAACTTCGGGCGCATTATGGCGCAGGATTTGCGACCTTATCGTGATGAACTGATCATTTCCACCAAGGCAGGCTACTACATGTGGCCCGGCCCTTATGGGGAATGGGGGTCGCGCAAGTACCTGATCGCCAGCCTCGATCAGAGCCTTAAACGTATGGGGTTGGAGTATGTTGACATCTTCTACAGCCATCGGCCTGACCCTGACACCCCAATGGAAGAGACGATGATGGCGCTCGATTACGCAGTCCGTTCGGGCCGCGCTCTCTACGTCGGCATCTCGACCTATTCGCCCGAACAAACGCGTGAAGCCGCGGCCATCCTGCGCAGCCTGGGCACGCCTTGCTTGATTCATCAACCTGCCTACAGCATGTTCAATCGTTGGGTGGAGGACGGCCTGTTGGACACGCTCGGCGAGCTAGGCATCGGATGTATTGCTTTCTCGCCGCTGGCGCAGGGGCTTCTGACGAACAAATATCTGACGGGCGCCATCCCACCCGACTCGCGTGCAGCCAAGCCCCATGGCTTTTTAAAGGCGAATGAAGTCAGCGCAAAGCGCATCGAACTGGCCCGGCGGTTGAATCAGATCGCCGAGGCGCGCGGCCAGACATTAGCGCAAATGGCGATTGCCTGGGTGTTGCGCCATCCTCAGATGACCTCGGCGTTAGTGGGCGCCAGCAAGGTCAGCCAGATTGAAGATAACGCAGCGGCGGTCAAAAATCTCACGTTTACGCAGGAGGAACTGGCGGCCATTGAGGCGATCTTGCGTGAAGATGACGAGCCGCCGGTGTGGTGATCGAGCGCACCTAGAGCGTGTTATGAACTTGGAGTCATGAAAGCAGTAAAGCGTTGCGCCATCAGAATCGCAATGGCCACGCAATGCAGTCCAGCCGGTGTTTTGTCCAGGCGCTCATCATCTATCTACCGCCGGATGCACTTTGGCTCCTTTGCGCTTCTTGCGTCCGTCCTATCCGGCGCAAGCGCCGCTTGCCGGCGTCGACTAGGAGGAAGGCACATAATGTGAAGAGCAAGAGAAGCGGTGGCGATGTGAATTGATTGTTCCTACATTTTGACAAAGACCGGAAGACCGATTATAAGAATTGCGAAAATTGAATAGCCGTTAGGTGAGGCTCCTGGTTGAACACAGGCTGCTGCCCGGAAACGTCGAAAGACGCCAATGGGTAGAACAGGCCAAATCGGCTTAAGGTTTGGCATAAAGCAGCTGATCCTCTTTCGATGGAATCTACGTCAGCCAGTGCCAAAGCTCAACGAGAGGCGCTCATCCGGGATATGATATTTGTCCCGCATCCGATGGAACAGGTATGAGGACAGCCTCTTGTGGGCTGTCTTCTTTATTTTCACTGCCTCTAAGACGCCGAAATGGGCGCTTGGGGTAAGCTGTGATGAAAGGGGGTGAGACGTCATGCAAGACATGGAAAGCAGTCTAGACCTGGATGCAATAAGTCGATGTGAGAAACCTTCTGTGTGTCGATCTAGGGAGGTGGAACATGCTGCAAATGAAGTGGGTGTTGAACGAGCATGGGCGTCTCACAGCTCGCTGGGAGAAGTTCGCAGTTGCGCCGATGCAACCACATGCCATCGCTCAGCCTCATTTCCGAACAACTGAACAGCCTCATTCTTTGCGAACGCGTCCAGATCAATCCGTGCAGGCAGTCGGTGGGATGCTCTTGCACACTCGCAACCGGCGGCTGCAGCTGGTGACGTGACACGCAGAGCGCGCACGCTCTGCACTATCGCCGCACATAAAGCTAATGTACGTCGCTTTCTCCCGTGTTGATCGCTCTCTTCGGCGGGGAAAGCCTTGCCGGCGTCCATGCGCTCTGCACGAGCGAGGGCGTCTGCCCGGGTGTTGACGCGCTTTTTTCGGTAAAAAAGCGGCAGGACGTCAACTGACAGCGGGAGAACACCGGGAATGACTTTATAGAACACGGAAAGGAACAGACCATCATGGCCAACCTGAACCATCCTTTGAAGGAAAAGCTCAATTTCCAGAAGCTGTTGAACAACGGGGAGTTGAACACAATCAAGGAGCAACAGGCGAGTTGGTCCGTCTATGAGGTGATCAAATTGATGCAGGAGCTTCCTTCGGCGCAGCGCATCTTGCTCTTTCGATTGCTGGACAAAGATCGCGCCATCGACGTGTTCGAGCGGTTAGACACCACCCAACAAACCGACCTGGTGCAGGCAATGGCCGATCCGGAGGCGGTGCAACTGTTCGAGAAGCTCGACCCAGACCTGCGCATGCACCTGTTCGACGAGTTGCCCGCCAAGGTCACAAAACGTCTGCTGGCTGGGCTCAGCCCCGAAGCGCGCAAGTCTGTAAACGTGTTGCTGAACTATCCACCGGACAGTGTTGGGCGAATCATGAATCCGCGCTATCTTGCCGTGCGCAGCCACAACACGGTGCGAGAGGCGCTTGCCGTGCTTCGTTCCTCCGATTTGGAGGACGATGAGCTGCGCGTGATCTTCGTCATTGACGAGAAACGCTATTACAAGGGGTTTGTCTCGCTCACCGGGCTCGTACGAGCAGAGCCGGATGCAAAGATCGAGACGTTGCTCGAAGGTTCAGATGTCTGCGTGCGAGCGTCGGAAAAACGTACAGTCGCGGCGCGTTTGCTGAAACAGCATGATCTGATCGCTTTGCCCGTTGTCGACGGAGAAGGTCGTCTGGTCGGCGCAGTCTCCTTTGACGATGTGATCGATGTGTTGGAAGAAGAGGCCTCTGAGACGATGTACCAGATGGCCGGCATCGTGGATGTGCGGCGTCAACGCGACGTCATTCATAGCGAGAAGCTCACCCGCGGTCCGATCCTGTACGCTGTCTCTGTGCGCCTCGTATTCTTACTGGTCACCGTCGCCGGCGGCCTGGTGACCGGGGGCCTAATCGACCAGTTCGAGGAGGTGCTTGCGACCATCTTGGCGGCGGCCGTCTTTATTCCGTTGGTCATGGATATGGGTGGCAACGTTGGCACGCAATCCACGACCATCTTTGCGCGCGGTCTGGCGTTGGGGCATATCAACCTGGCAAAATTCTGGTGGCATGTGCGCCGCGAGGTGGGCATCGGCCTGGTGATGGGGCTCCTTCTCGGAGTCGTGACAGGGGTGATCGCCTGGCAGTGGCAGGGAATTCCCAATGGGTTTCCGCAGATCGGCATTGCGGTTGGCGTTTCGATTTGCGCCGTCGTGACGTTGGCCACCTTCCTAGGCTTTTTGCTGCCCTATATGCTGACGAAGCTGGGCTTCGATCATGCGCCGGGGGCCGATCCGTTTATCACCACGATCAAGGATTTTACGGGTCTGGCGCTCTATTTCTCTTTGGTGAACTTCCTGCTTGTCGTTTAAGGGGTGAAGGAGTTTGCGAAGGTTGCCGGCGCAACCGGCAACCTTTTCCGCAAGAGAAGATGCAGTGCAGC
>JANWYX010000219.1 GCA_025055055.1 Caldilinea sp.
TTCGCCTAATGCCAAAAAGCGATCGTAGCGCACGACGATCACCTTACTCATTTGCCAGAAGGATTCTGCAGAGAGGTGTTGACAGCCTTCGCGTAGCCACCAGCCATTGATGTGAGGATGGGCGGCGATCAACGCCGGATCATAGACCGGCACGACCGCCGGACTGAGGAAAAAGCCCGGGGACTCCGGCGAACGAATTTGCAGCAAGTAGACGCCGCGCATACCGCGCGCACGCGGCAGTTGATGCCTGCTGCCATCGGTGAGGTCGATCATCTCGCAATCTTCCGCCGGCGTGTCTATGATGGTGGGCCACGTCGGGTCCTCGACCAACTCGGCGATGACTCGACGCACGGCAATGTCCTGGTAGTGGTTCTGCTGCGTCTTCGGTTGAAAATAGTCATCCTCGTAGACGTTTTCACGACGGTCGTCATAGACGTTGCCGCACCAGGTCGCCAGCCACTCCACGATTTCAGGATGATTGCGCAGAAAAATTCGATAGCACTGCTCATATTCAGCGATTGCTTCACCGAAGGTGACGATGCGGCCGCGCACGTAGTGATCGATGCGCCAGCCGTCATAGCCGAAGCGTTCGTCCAGCAGGGCCTGCCACTGCACCTTGTGCGCGCCGGCGTATCCCGGCGTTCCGATTGGAATCAACACGCCGGCCAGCGCGGCGCGCGCCTCCGGTTCGATGCGTTCCCACCAGTTGGTGTAGTCGAGATTCATGGTGCCGTCTGTTCCTGAAAGCGTCGGGCTGCAGCGTTGATGCGTGCGCGGCGGCGAATGTTATAGATGATCAGCGCGGCGATTGTGACCGCAGGCGGAATCATTTCGACGAGTTGGGGTGGGATCGCCATCGTACCGAGTCGTGTGCCCAGCGCAGAAGCGGTCCCAAAGATCAGAGCGGCAATGAGGGCGCCGATCGGATTGCGGTTGCCCAGAAAAATCACCGCTAAGGCGATGAAGCCGCGTCCCGCCGTCATGTTGGCCTGAAAGATGCTCAGGTAGCCCATGCTAAGATAGAGGCCGCCCAGCGCTGCGCAGAAGCCGCTCGCCACCAGCGCCCGATAGCGCACGCGACGGATGTCGATGCCGACGGACTGCGCTGCGTCCGGCATCTCGCCGGTGGCACGCAGATGGGCGCCGGCCGGCGTGCGATAGAGGAAGACCCAGATCACGGCCACCAACACAAAGGCGAGATAACTCATAATGTTGTAGCCGGTTCCGTTCTCGCCGTTGAGCAACGTGCCCAGCACCGGAACGTTGTTGACAAAAGGAATCTGCAGCGAAGGCAGCCGCGCACTGGCGAGCGTCGACGTGCTGCCCTTGTCGCCTGTGAACGAGAACATCAGGAACACCGTTGCGCCCGAAGCCAAAATGTTCATTGCCAGGCCCGTGAGAATGATGTCCGTTTTTAGCTCCAGGTGAAAAAAAGCGATCAGCCAGCCCATCGCCATGCCGACGAGCACGCCCGCCAGTGCGCCCAGCCAGGCGTAGGACCATGCCGGCGCGCCGGGAAACCACTGGGGAGCGAATCCGCTGACGATGACGCCGGTGAAGGCCGCCGCTAACATGATGCCTTCCAGGGCGATATTGATGACGCCGCCCAGATCAGAGAGCAGGCCGCCCATCGCCGGCAAGATCAGCGGCGTCGCCACGCGAATCACGGTTGCAATGAACGCCGCCGAGAAGATGCTTTGCAGGACGACTTCCAATGACATTGTACACCCTCAACAGTTGATGACGGGCAAATTCTGTAAAAGGGGAGCCGGTCTGCCCCGAATTCAATCCGAATTATCCGCCTTCGACGACCGCTTCTTGGCGGCTGCGACGGGTCTGCACCCATTGTTGGACGAAGGGGAAAAGGCGCTCGGCGGTGATGAGCAAGATGATGATCGCCTGAATGATCAACACCACCTCGCGGGTCACGTCGGACGAACGCTCCATGATCTGCGCACCGGTGCGCAAGTATCCGTAAAAAAGACCGGCCAACAATACCCAGCGCGGGTCGTTGCGTGCCAGCAGCGCTACGACGATGCCCTCAAAGCCCAACCCGGGCGAAAGATTGATCGTCAGCCGTTTGAGCAGCCCCATGCTCAGATGTGCGCCGGCCAGCCCCGCAAGGATGCCGCTGACAGCCATGCTCAAGGCAATCACCCGCTTGGTGTTGATGCCGCCGTACTCGGCGAACTTACGGTTGGCGCCGAGTATTTTCAGCTCGAAGCCAAACGGCGTGCGCGCCATAAAAAACCAGACGACAACGACGGCGATCAGCATGAGGATCGTCATAAAAGAAACGCGCGTGCCGGGAATGAGCAACGGCAACACCGCCGAAGTGGGAAACGGCGCCGTTCCCACAAAGCCGGCGGCCGGGTCACGCAGCCAGTTGAAAAGCAGCAGATCGAAGAGTTGAAGCGCAATCACGTTCAGCATCAACGTGCTCACGATCTCGTCCACCGAGAGGTAGGCCTTGAGCAGGCCTGGAATCAAGCCCCAGAGAAAACCGATGAGCATCGCCGCTGCCAGCGCCAGAAGCATGTGGGCGGGGAAGGGCAATGAGAGTTTGAGTGCAATCACAGCCGTCATCAGCGCGCCGAGCAACATCTGACCTTCTGCGCCGAGGCTGAACTGCCGCGCCCGAAAAACGATTGAAACCGCCAGGCCGAGCAGGATCAGCGTGGTGCTTTCCTCCATCCAGTTGCCGAAGCGGTTGATGTTTTTGATTTCAAAGCCGTTCTCGAAGGAGAGTCTCGGTAAGGGCCCGGTGAGCAGCGCCGTGTACGCCTGCACCGGCTCCTTGCTCACGAGCGCCGTAATGACAAAACCGATCGCCAGTGCGATCAACACCACGGCGATGATGCGAACGGGTTCCAGAAATTTGGTCATCCCTTTCATGTGCATGCAGCCTTCGTGATCACTTCTTGGCGGCGAACGCCGAGCATGTAAAGCCCGATTTCCTCTTCTGTCAGCTCCGGGCCGTTGTCCAAGATGGCGACGAGCTCGCCTTTGTACATCACAGCGATGCGGTCGGCGAGACTCATCACCTCCGCCAGGTCGGCGGAGACGAGCAACACTGCCTTGCCCTCGTTGCGTTTGGCGACCAGCTGGTTGTGCACGAATTCGGTAGCGCCGATGTCGACCCCGCGCGTGGGCTGCGCCGCAATCAGCAACACCGGTTCGGCGGAAAGCTCGCGGGCGACGATCACCTTCTGCATGTTGCCGCCGGAGAGCGAGTGCATCGGGGCGTCCGCACCGGCGGCGCGGATGTCGAACTGCTGCATCAATGCCTCCGCATGGCTGCGGATCGCCCGCGGGGAAAGCACACCGCGTTGGGTGAAAGGCGGCCGATTGTAGCGATCCACCACCAAATTTTCGGCGATAGTGGCGTCAAGCGCTACGCCGTTGGTCAGACGGTCTTCGGGGATGTGGGCGACGCCGCTTTGGCGGATGCGTCGCGGGCTTTGCCTCTGCACCGGTTTGCCGTCAATGCGAATTTCGCCGGTGGTCGCCGGGCGCAAGCCGGTCATCACCTCGACAAGCTCGGTCTGGCCGTTGCCCTCGACGCCGGCCACGCCTAGGATTTCGCCTGCATGCACGCTGAAGTTGACGTTGCGCAACACGGGTCGGCCGGTTTCGGCCACATAGCCCAGGTTGCGTACCTCGGCGACGACGCGTCCTCGCTGCACCGGCGGCTTGTCGATCTGCAAAAAGACGGCGCGGCCCACCATCATGCGCGCGATGTCGGCTTCCGTCACGTCGCGCGTGGCGACACGGCCGGTCACTTCGCCATGCCGCATGACGGTGACGCGATCGGAAATCTCTTTCACTTCGACCAGTTTGTGTGTGATAAAGATCACCGTCTTGCCCTGGTTGACCAGCCTCCGGATGGCGATGAACAATTCGTCGGTTTCCTGAGGTGTAAGCACGGCGGTGGGCTCGTCCAGAATCAACAGGTCCGCGCCCCGATAGAGAGTTTTAAGAATCTCGACGCGTTGGCGCATGCCCACCGGCGTCGCCTCGATGCGCGCGGTCGGATCCACCTGCAGGCCGTAGGTTTTGCTCAATGCTTCGGTGGCGGCGATCGCCTGCGCGCGATCGACAAAACGGCCTTTGCGCGGCTCGCTGCCGAGCAGGGCGAGGAAACTCGACGTCCACCAGCCGACGTCGTGCGCGCGGACCCGCGCGGCCAGCAGCCGCATACGCCGCCGGCGTTCCGCCTCCGGCATGTCGACCGCCGTCGCGATCGCCTGGGCGACCGCGTCCGGCTCGTACGGGTTGACCAGGACGGCCTC
>JANWYX010000222.1 GCA_025055055.1 Caldilinea sp.
GGTCTTGCCTGCGCCGTTGCGTCCCATCAACACGACGATCTCGCCCGGCCACAGATCGAGGTCGACTCCACGCAATGCCTCCTGTGGACCGAAGCGCACTTTGACGCCGCGCGCCCGGATATAAGGCTCGCCGCAGCGCGCCGGATGAGGCTTCGACCGTCGCATAGTCCGTTGCATCGCAGGTTGGCGCATTGCGCCGACGCTGTGTTGCGCCAGCCAAGGGCGGCTGAAGCGTAACCCCTCTTTGATGGTCAGCGGCAGCGGACGCCAGCCGAGCGCCTTGCCGAGCTTCACCAGCGGCGGCGCAAGCTCGACCTTGCCCATCATCGTGCGCACGTCGTCGAAGAGAACCGGCCCGTTGTTGTCGGGCAGATAGAGAACGCTGTCTACGTACGGGAGCACGCGCTCCAGTCGATGCTCGGCGAGGATGATGGTCAGCCCCAAATCTTGGTTGAGCCGCACCAAGGAGTTCAGCACATCCTCGGCGGATTTCGGGTCGAGCTGGGAGGTCGGTTCGTCCAGCGCCAGGATGGAAGGACGCAGCGCCAGCGCAGCGGCAATCGCCACGCGCTGCCGTTCTCCGCCGGAAAGCGTCTTGATGGGGCGGTCGCGCAACGGAGTCAGATCGAGCAGGTCGAGCGTTTCCTCCACGCGCACGCGCATCTCCTGTTGCGACATAGCGGCGTTTTCCAGGGCAAAAGCGATCTCATCCTCGACCGTTTCTGTGACGAACTGCGCCTCTGGGTCTTGAAAGACAAAGCCAACGTGGCGACTGAGCACGCGTGGGGTGGCGCTTACCGGGTCGAGGCCCGCCACCTGCACAGCGCCGCGGAGCTCGCCGCCGCTGAAGTGGGGCGTCAGTCCATTGAGACAGCGCAACAGCGTCGATTTGCCTGCGCCCGAAGGACCGATCACCAGGATCAACTGCCCTTCCGGCAGCTCGAACGAGACATCGGTTAACGCCGGCGACGTTGCGTCCGGATAGGTGTAGGTGACATGCTCGAGGCGAATCATTGCCTTTCCGTTTCTACAAGAGCCGGCGCCAGCAACCCCAGCGTCGCCAGTCCGATGCGCCAGTCGAAAGCAGGCCATGTCAGCATTGGATACGGGTAATAAAACAGTGTTGCGCGCTCAAAGAGCGGCAGGGAGTAGGCGAGCAACGTTAGCCCTGCAGCGCTCGCCACCACCCAATCGTGCGTTCGCCATCGCTCCGGGCGATAGACGGTGTGGGGATGGCGACGACCGGCGCGCCGGAGTCCCGTCAGCATTAGGAGAGCACCTAACGCCAACAACGCTGCACCCATCCCTTGTTGTCGCCAGACCATCTGCAACAGCCAGCCTGCAACGAGGCTGCCGAAGCCGGTCAACGTCAGCACCTGCGGCCAACGGTCGCGCGGCTCGACGCTGCCGGCGAAACCGCGTGCCGTCATCGCTTCGGCGAGCTGCAGCGCCCGCTCCATGCTGCCCTCCAGCAGTGGAATCATCAACGGCAGCCAGCTGCGCACCCCGCGCAGCCGATGGCCGCGCACCGCCTGCGCCTCGCGGATCTGCTCGATCTGTTGCAAGGTGGTCGGGATGAACGAAACTGCGATCGATGTCACCACTGCGACCGGATAAAAGGCGCGCGGGATCAGGCGCAGCAGCGAACGCGTCGATGTGACGCAATTGAGTACGCTGAAGCCGAGAAAGAGGCCCACCAACGCTGCGCCGTTGAGCGCGCCGTACACCAGCGCCTCCAGCGTCCATGCGCCGCCCAGGAGCGGAATCCATGCCGGCAGTGTAAAGAGCACGGTGACGCCGACATGTACCATTGCCATGTTGAGCAGCGCCGCCGTCGTCATGACGAGCAAACTGAAACGCACGGGTGAGAGCATTGTTGCGTGGGAGAGGCCGGATGGGCTCGCGCAGCGCCGGCGCACAAATGCAGCGATGGCGATCATCGTTCCCAGATACCAGGGATTGCGTGTCAACGTGGCGATGACCACGATCGCAGCAATCCAGGCCATCCATGCCATGGACTGAATGCTGTGCCGGGGATGCGAGGCTGTGCGGCTTGCGTCTTGCACCCATGCGCCCTTCATCGGGATGTCCATGCAACCTTCGCTCTTTCTTCTCGGCTTGCCACTGCGGGTGTATAGACGAATGCAAAACGACGCTGAAACCGACGCAGAATGCGCAGAATCGCTGCGCCGGCGACTGCCACCAGCAGCAAATTGCCCACCGCCCGCGCTAGATCCCACGCCAGCGAAGTGACGACGTAAAAAACCACATACCGCTGCACCGTCTCCCAGGCGCCGACGCCCGGCGTCCAGTGCATCTGCGCCGGACCGACGGCGAATGGCCAGAACCAGAGGTTCATAATGGCGCCATAAAGCAGCCCCCAGTAGGCGGAGAAGACGGCGAGCGTCCAGAGTTCGGCGCGTGCAGCGTGGTGTACGGCGATGCGCTCCAGGAATGCTGCAACGGGGCGACAGAGTGGCGCGGTCAATCCCACCCAACCGGCGGCGACCATCTGATAGGGCAGCCAAGGGCCGACGCCGCCGGTCACGAGCGCCGAGACGAGCAACGTCAGCGCGCCGAGCAGAAAGCCAAAGCCACCGCCGAACACATAGCCGCCCAGGACAATCAGCAAGAAGACGGGGCTGAAACCGCCCGGCCCGGGGATCGCCGTTTCCAGGAAGCGCAGAGTTGCGTTGATTGCAACCAACACGCCGAGCAGCGCAATCGTTTTTGCGCCGACCGTGTCCTGCTGGACTTCGAGCAGAAGGACGACGAAGCAAAGGCCCACCAGCAACGTCATCATCAGTGCACTGTCGTTGGCATGCGCCGACGCGCTGTTGGCTTGCTGGGGCACTTCGGGCAGCCAGAAGGGATAGAGAAAGGCGCCGAGCCCGACCAAGCTGGTCAGGCCGTAGGTGAGGGATCGCAGCACGCGCGTCATGCTCGCCTCCGCATGCTGCGACGCAGCCACACGATGAAAAGCGCCGCAACCGGCAACGCAGCCAGGGCACCGAGCAGCGCGCCCATCGCCGCCGCGGGCGACGGCGGCGCAGCGGTGCTCTCCTCATTGCCGGCCATTGCTCCCTCGTGCGCACGGCTGTCATCTCGCCTTTCTTCAACCTCGCCGAAGCTCTGTTTTCCCGTTCCCTCGTCCGATGTCGTTGACTTTGAGACGAGCATTGTTTTCTGCGTCGCTATCGCAGGGCTACAAATTTGCTCAAAGGTCATCGGCGGCGGAGGCTCCGCCGTTTCCCCGGCGCTCGCTCCCCAGCGCCACCCCTCGACGTCGCCGTGGTGCACGGTTGTGTTGCCTGCGCCGCGATTGCTGTACACCCATTCATCCCCTTTCAGCCGCCAATAAGACCAGTAGAGGCAGGGGCTGCTTTCACACCGACAGAAGCACGATTCTTGCGGAAAGTTGCATCCTTCGCCGTCGATGCGGCAGATGGCGACGCCCGTTGCGCCGGCCTCCATCGCCAGGTCGAGGCCGCTGCGCATGAGTAATTCTGCTCCGCTGAGCGAAGGCGCAGCGAAGGCGATGCACTGCGTAAGGACGCCGCCGTCACCGTGCACGATCACCAAGCCGGCGCGATTTTCCTCCTGGGCCATTCCAGGGACAGAGGCCAGCAACGCAATGACCACCGCTGCGCAGCGGGCCAGATGGCGCAAAAAGGGGGCATACGCCATGCATGACGGCGTCACAAACGATGAATATCTCGCCGACCACACAAAGCTTTTTGTCTTTCTTTGCACCTTTGCCTCTTTGCGCCTTTGCGTTGCGTCTATTTTCATATTCGCCGGTGAAGACTTAGCAAGGTGGGCATCCCCCGCCCCGTTTCAGAATGAGACCTACGTCTAGAGCTATTCTTGCCGTTCAAGCAGCAGTCGCAGTTGCCGGTCGGCACAGAATTCCAGATCGCGCACCGCAATGGGGTAGCTGTGCCCCAGCAACGCGGGCACGGCTTGCGCCGTAGCCAACAGGTTGGCGCCGGTCTTGGGCTGCCACTCGAAGCTGCCGTCAGGCAGTTGTAGGCCGAGCAAGAAATCAAAAGGCGTGGCGCCGTTCTTCATCCAGGCTTCGCCAGCAGGATCGTTGCCCGTGGCAAGGAGCGCCTGGATTACATAGGCGGTCGAGTTGGCGTCGGCGCCGTATTCGGGCGTCTTCGGGTCATAGACGAAGCCGCCGTTCTCCTGCTGTCCGCCGGCAAGAAAGGCGAGCGCCTGAGCAATTTCTGGAGAATCGACAGGTTCTCCGGCGGCAATCAGCGCCTGAATTGCCAGCGCCGTGGTGTTGGTGTCGGTTCCGAAGCCGGCCTGCCACTCCCAGCCGCCATCTTCTTGCTGTTGCTCCTTCAGCGCCTCGACGGCATCGGCAGGAATCTGCTCGCCGACGGCCGCCGCACCGAGGATGGCCCAGGCGTTGGGTCCGCTGTCGGCTGCATAAGCGCCCAGGGTGTCGCTGTAGTGAAAGGATGGCTTCACCGTGCGCGCAGGGCGGCAGGCGTCGGCTGCCGCAAAGGCGACGGCCAGCTTGCCGGCGGCCGCTGCGCCGCTGAGACTGTAGCTGCGCGCCCGCGGCCGGAGATAGGCGTCGAGCGAGCGTCCATTGCCTTCAGCTCGCCACTCTTCCGGGCGCTCATGGTTGGCGCCCAACGCCATCAGGACTTCCACGGCGCTGCTGAAGCTCTCGCCGAAGCCGCCGGTCTCGGGGTCTTGTTGGGTGCGCAGCCATGTTAGTGCGTGGGCGGCGGCGAGCGTCTGCGTAGGCGGCAGTTGAGGGCTGCCAAAGGGGCCCCAGCGCCATCCCTCGATGGCGCCGGTCTGGGATATCACCGAGGAGGCGGCGCCCACAGGATAACTTTGCCACTTCTCTCCATCCCAGAAGTTGTAGCTCCAGAACAGGTCTGGATTGCAGAAGCAATCCTCCGCCGGACATCCGACCCCTTCGATGGCGCACACGGCCGGGCCGAAGGAGGTCTCGGCGACGGTGACATCCAGCCCAGACGCTTCCAAAGCCTGCAGGCCCGAAATGGGCGCGCTGAATTTGACCTCGCGGATGGCGCTGCGCAGATCATCGAACTGTACAACGATTGTAGCCGTGTTGACCGTCTCCGTCTGCGCTTCGCTTGTGACAATCTTCTCATTTGCGATGATCACGGCGCGATCGGCTGCATGGGTGACGGCGAAAACTGCAGCTGCCGGGGAGAGTAGCCACAGCGCTGCACCGACCATCGCTACGGGCAGGAGCGTTGTGATTGACAAGAAGATCTGCCGTCTCATCCTTCTCCTCACGCTTTCTTTTATCGTTGTTTCACATACGCATCAGCGCCGCCCTTTTCCACGATCAACGGACAGGGGCGGCGGCGCCGAGCAACGGTTTGATAAAAAAACGCCTTCTCGTCGGTGAGAGAAGGCGTCTGATCCTAAACTTGATCGACGGCGCACCCCACTCCGCGAGGGTTGACACGTCCATGCACAGGCGGTCGACCTGGCTTCCGCCCGATTGTGGGCGGTTACAGTTGCGGGACAGCGCCGGACTTGCACCGGCTTCGCCTTTTGCCGCACGCTTGAAGATGCGGCATGTACCTGTGCAGCAATTATTCAGTTCACGATTCAGTATATGCCGGTTGCGCAGCGCTTGTCAATCTTGCGAGATCGTTTCAGGCTATTGTGTAGGCTATTGTGTAATTCTGGACGCATCCTGACAGTTGGCGCACACCCCATAAAATTCAAGCAGGTGGCTTTGAATCTGAAAGCCGAATCGCTCTTCTAGCTCCTGCTCCATGCTGTCGGCGATGCATTGGTCGAAATCGATGACATGACCGCAGCGCGAGCAGACCAGATGGTGGTGGCCTCCTTCGGCGCGGATGTAGGTGGGGCCGTTGTCGCCTACGTAGATGGGGCGCACGATGCCCAAACTGGTGAGGAGCTCCAGCGTGCGGTAGACGGTGGCGCGGCCTGTCTGGGGATAAATCGCCTGAGCCTGTTCTAAAATTTCCTGAGGGTTCAGGTGTTCCCCTTCGCGCAGAATCACCTGTAGAACGGCCAGACGAGGAGGTGTAATTTTGTAGCCGGCTTGACGCAGGCGACGGATCATTTCCTCGGACATAAATCAATCATATCATGCATTGCAAAAGTTCGTCTAAAAAATTCCAATTGCGCAATTTCTCATTCTTTGGTAGGGTGTAAGCGAGCAACGTAGGACCCAGTTCCACACAGAAAGGAGCAACCCCATGAACGAACGAATTCATCCGTTGGTTTTGCAGGCGACGGACAAACTGCGCCAGGGGCGCATCAGCCGCCGTGAGTTCTTGCGCTACGCTACGCTGCTCGGCGTCTCGGTGGGAACGGCTTATGCGCTGTCAGCCTGCGCCCCTGCAGCCGCACCGACGGCGCCAACCGTAGGAGAAGCTGCGCAGGCGACGGGCGCCGCACCGGGCGCCATTGTGCGCGGGGGCGTTCTGCGCAAAGGAATGCTGGTGCAGCAAGTGGATCATCCGGCGCGACTCTCGTGGATCGAGGGCGCCAACGCTGTGCGCCTGGTCAATGAGTATCTCACCGTGACCGGTCCGGATAACATCACGCGCCCCTATCTGCTCGAGCGCTGGGAGGCCAGCGACGATGTGCAGACCTGGACGCTTTATCTGCGCCGGGGCGTCAAATTTAACAACGGCGATGAGCTGACCGCCGACGATGTGTTGTTCAACTTCAGCCAATGGCTCGATCCAGCTGTCGGTTCGTCGATGCTCGGTCTGCTCTCCTATCTGGACGGCATGGACAGCGTCGAGAAGGTCGACGATTACACGATTCGACTTCATCTGACTTCGCCCAATATCGGCGTGCCGGAGCACCTCTTCCACTACCCCGCCGTCATCCTGCATCGAGACTTTCAGGGAGACTGGGTCAAGCAGCCTGTCGGCACCGGCGCGTTCACGCTGGTCGAATACTTGGAGGGCGAGCGCGCGGCCTTTCGGGCGCGGCCGGATTACTGGCGAATGGGTGAGGACGGCAAACCGTTGCCCTATCTGGATGAGATCGTCTTTGTCAATCTGGACAAAGATGCTTCGGTGGCTGCAATGCAAAGTGGTCAGATCGACACCTTCTTTAAACCACGGCCATCGGACTTCCTGGCGCTGAAGGACAACCCTGAACTGCAAGTCAAGAGCGTGGCGACGGCCAACTGTTTTGTCGTGCGCATGCGCGTCGACATGGAGCCGTGGAACGACAATCGCGTGCGCACGGCGCTGAAGAAGTGCCAGGATCGCCAGAAGATCCTTGATTTTTCCTACAACGGCGAGGGCATCCTTTCTATTGACGCCCACTTCTCGCCCGTGCATCCTGCTTACGCCGAACGGCCCATCCCACCCTACGACCCGGAGGGCGCGCGGGCGCTGCTGGAAGAGTACGCCGCAGAAAAGGGTATTCAGCTTCCGCTTAAAGTGACGCTGGCGACCAAGAACGATCTTGCGGAGCCGGAGATCGCACAGACGCTCAAGGAGTTGGCGGCGCCGGCCGGCTTCGACATCACGCTCGACATCACGGAGCCGAACGGCTATTGGGATCGCTGGACCGAAGTGCCTTTGGGCATCACCATCTGGGCGCATCGGCCGCTCGACACAATGGTGCCGCCGCTCGCCTACACTGCCGACGCCAACGGCAACCCGGTGCCCTGGAATGAGACGCGCTGGGTCGATCCGGAGTTCGTCGAGAAGCTGCGCAAGGCAGAGCTGACGCTGGACGTCGAAGCGCGGCGTGAGATCATCGGCGAACTAGAGGACATCATGCAGGAGCGGGGCCCCATCGGCAACAGTTACTGGACGAACGAGTGGGAGATCATTCGCAAGGAGTTCCAAAACGTCGTGGCGCATCCTTCCAACTTCGATTTCTACTACGAAGTCTGGAAGCAGGCGTGAAAGAGCCGTCACGTTGTCTGACGCTATTGTGGGAAAGGGTTCTCACGCAAAGGCGCAAAGGAGCCAAGCCGCAAAGACCGCTCTTTAGGGCTTGGCGGCTTGGCGTTCCTTCCCGGTGAGCATCTTTCCCTGAGACGAGCTTTTCGTAAGACACGTATATGACGAGGTTTCTGGTTCGCAATCTCTTTTCAATGTTCGTCACCATGTTTTTGGTGTCGCTCGTGCTCTTCTTCCTGCTTGAAGTGGCGGGAGGAGACGTCACGGTGCGGCTGTTGGGCGTCTTCGCCACGCCGGAGCAGCGCGAGTCGCTGCGGCGGCAGCTGGGGCTGGACGCGCCGGCCTGGCAGCGCTACACCGACTGGTTGATCGGCAGCGACTGGCGCGCCCGGCGGCTCTCTCCCTATCCACTGACGACGGCGCCCAATCCGCAGACCGGCGAGCAGGAATGGTGGGCTGAGGTGGACGGTGTGCTGACCCGTTGGCGCATGGTCGATGGTGAGCTGCTCGCCATCCAGCGCACGCCGGACGGACGCGAAGTCACGTCGCCTGCGTCGGCGCCATGGACGACCGATGAAAGCGGCGCCGAAGTTTTCTGGGGCGTCGATACGCGCAACAATCTCGTCAAATGGGTGCGCGGTAGCGACCTGGAAGTGCTGGTGCTAAGTAAAGCCGGTGTGCGCAGCGAGCGTGGCGGCCCCCAGCAGTACATTCCGCTGCGCAAGGGCATTGTGCGCGGAGACGCGGGCATGTCGCTGCAGACCAATCGTCCGGTCTCGGCGACCATCTTTTCCCGTGCGGCCAATAGCCTGATTCTGGCGGCGGCGGCCTTTGTCTTGGTGATGCCGCTGGCGCTTTTCTTCGGGGTGCTGGCGGGCGTCAACGAGGGCAAGCCGCTCGACCGCATCATTTCGATCACCGGCCTGGGCTTTACGGCCACGCCGGAGTTTGTGGTCGGCATCTTCCTGATTCTGATCTTCGGCATCTGGCTGCGCTGGCTGCCGGCCACCGCCGTATTTTTGACCGGTGACGCCATCTTCCGCGATCCGAAAATTCTGGTGTTACCGGTGTTGACGCTCATGGCCGCCGAGTTCGGCTACGTGGCGCGCATCACGCGCGCCAGCATGGTCGAGGTGATGCAGACTCCCTACATTCGCACCGCCTTTCTCAAGGGGTTGCCGCGGCGGCGCATCATCTTTCGCCACGCCTTGCGCAACGCGCTGATGGCGCCGATCACGGTGGTGATGTTGCAGATCAACTGGCTGATCGGCGGCGTGATCGTCGTGGAGGTGCTCTTCGGCATCCCCGGCCTCGGCAGCTATATCTACGACGCCGCCATCTTCGGCGATTTCAACGCCGTCGCCGCCGCCGCCATGTTGACCGTGCTGATCGCAGTGCTCACGCGGCTGATCGGCGACATGTTGTACACCTATTTGAATCCGCGGATTCGCTTTGCATAACCGACCGGGAGGCGCCTTTTGACGACGGCTGCGACGACGCCTGACATGGACAAACGACCTTCTTTCCTGAGGCAGGTGCGCGATGCGCTGGAGCTTGTCTTCAGTTCGCGCACGGCTGTGGTAGGGCTGGCGATCGCACTCTTTTGGCTAGGCGTCGGCCTACTGAGCCTGTTCTGGACGCCCTATCCGCCGAATGCGCAGATGTTCGGCGCCAATCAGCCG
>JANWYX010000235.1 GCA_025055055.1 Caldilinea sp.
ATCCATTCATAGAAGCCGGAGGCGGGGAGAATGCATCGACGCCGTCTGAAAGCCGCCCGAAAGGAAGGTTTTTCGTCGACGGTCTCTGCGCGCGCATTGATCATGCGGGAGGCCATCGCAGGCTCCTTGCTCCAAGAGGGAATCAGCCCCCAAAGAACCAACGCCCATTCGCGTCTTTGACGCTGTGGATCGAAACGGACGATGCCCACCGGCTGCGTCGGCGCAATGTTGTAGCGAGGAGCCAAGTGCGCCGGCGGCTCGGCCAAGCCAAAATGCTCGACCAACTCCTTCGGAGCCACATACAAGGCAAACCGTCCACACATCAGGGAGATCCTTTCTCAATTCCACTGCCATCCCCAACCTTGCAGCATAGGGCCTCTTCATAGGCGTCTCTGCAACAACAATTGTAACACATCCCCGTTGCTCGACGGCTCGAAGCCTAGGCTATGGTATACTTCCGCAAAGCATTGGAAAAACCTTGCGGAAGGACGAGGAACGTAGGTTGTGACAGGGGAAACCAGGTTGCGCCCGATTGCGGCGCAGACGCCGACAGGGGTGGCCGATTATTTTTGGAGAGAGGCATATGAACGGCGCAAGCTCGAAAGCCTGTTGCTGGACCTTTTTCGTCGCTGGGGCTACAGCGATGTCGTGACGCCCACGTTCGAGTATGCTGAGACCTTCGGCGAGCGAGGCAGCGACGAGTTGCAATCCGAGCTGTGCCGCTTTCTCGACCGGGACGGCAGTATGCTGGCGCTGCGTGCGGACATGACCATCCCGGTCGCCCGGCTGGTAGGCACTCGCCTCCACGATGCTCCCCTCCCACAACGCTACTGCTATTCCGGCAGCGTCTTTCGCGATGTGGAGCTGCGCGCAGGCCAGCAGCGCGAGTTCTGGCAAGTCGGCGTAGAGTTGATGGGCAGCGCAGCGCCCGAAGCCGACGCCGAAGTTCTGGCGCTCACCGCCGAGGCGCTTCAGGTCGCCGGCATCACACATTTTCGCCTTGTGGTGGGGCAGATGCAGTTTTTTGAAGGGCTGCTTCAGGCGCTGCAGCTGTCTCCTGACGCCCGCGCGCGGCTCACCGAGGCGATCGACCGCAACAGTCAGCCTGCGCTGGAGGCATTTCTACGCGAAACCCGCCTGTCACGGCGGCAACAGCGCGCTCTTTCCGAGCTGCCCTATCTCGGCGGCGAGAAAATCGATGCGATTCTGCGCCGTGCGGAGAAATTGGCTCTCAACAAAATGATGCAGGCTGCCGTGACCAATCTGTGCGCCATCTGCGAAGTGCTGGCGGCTCAGGGCGTGCTGGACTACGTGACGCTCGATCTGAGCGAAATTCATAACCTCGGCTACTACACCGGCATCACCTTCGAGGCGCTGGCGCCGGGCGTCGGTTTTCGAATCGCCAGCGGCGGACGCTACGACAATCTGGTGGGAACTTTCGGCGCAGCGATGCCCGCAGTGGGAGTGGGGCTAGGCGTGGAACGCATCTTGCTGGCGCGCAGAAAGGGCGCCGCGCCGCCGCCCCCTCGGCCGCCGGCGCCGGACCTCATCGTTGCAACCGGCAATCATCCCGATGCGTTCGCGTGTGTTGCGCAGGCGCGGCGCATAGGCCTTACCGTGGCGCTCGACCTGGAGCACCGTTGCGGCGCAGAATTGTGCGCCTACGCCCAATCGATCGGCGCGCGTGCAGCCGTAGATTGGCGCGATGGAAGCCCGCTGTTCTGGGATCTCAGCGGCGAGGAGCCGGCCTCCGCCGAACTGACGGTCGAGAGCACCTTGCACGCACTTCATGCGCTGGTGGAGGCTTGCGACGCAGCGTCGGCTTCGCTACCCAAGGAGGCGGCTTGATGATGTACCTGCACGACGGGTCCTGTGAGCCGTTGACGATCGCACTGCCCAAAGGCCGGCTCGCCGACCAAGCCATCGAACTCTTCGTTGCCGCAGGCCTACCGAGACCCGAGCTTGACAACGGTCGCAAATTGATCGTAGAAAGCACCGATCGCACGGTGCGCTACGTGCTGGCGAAGCCGGGCGATGTGCCCACCTTTGTGGAATATGGCGCAGCCGATCTGGGCGTCTGTGGGCTGGACACCCTGCGCGAAAGTCAGCGCCACGTCTATGAACCGCTGCTTTTGCCCTTTGGCTACTGTCGGCTCTCGCTGGCGGCGCCGGTCGGCCGACCTGACGCTCCCCTGCGCTACGAAAGCCAGCCGCGCGTCGCCACCAAATACCCCAACCTGACCGCCGATTTTTTCCGTGCGCGCGGAGTC
>JANWYX010000284.1 GCA_025055055.1 Caldilinea sp.
CGCCGTCAGCGCCAGCGCCGCTGCGCCGATCGGCAGTGCATCCTCATCCAAGCGAAAATCCGCGCGATGCACCGGGTAATATTCCCGCCATGAGGGATTGTGCACGCCTAACCGTAAAAAGCAGCCCGGAGCCGCCTGCGCCATGTAGCTGAAATCTTCGGCGCCCATGATTAGGTCGCTTTCGACCACGTGGTTCTCGCCGAGCAACTCGCGCATTGCGTCCATCATGTGCGCTGTTGCAGCAGAGTCGTTGACGGTCGGCGGGTAGCCGGGGAAGATGGTCACTTCGGCGCGGCCGCCCAACGATTCGACGATGCCGGCTGCGCGCATCAGCTCATCTTGCAAGAGCGTGCGCACTTCAGACGTAAAGGAGCGGAGCGTGCCGCTCATCGTGACTCTGTCCGGGATCACATTGTTGGCAGTGCCGCCTTGAATCGTGCCGATCGTGATCACGCCCGGCTGCGTCGGGTCGAGGCGACGGCTCACGATCTGATGGACGGCGTGGATCACATGCGCCGAAAGCGCGATCGGGTCGATCGTGCTCTGGGGGCGGGCGGCATGACCACCCGAACCGATCACGACAAGCTCGAACATGTCGGCGGCCGCCATCATCGGGCCCGGGCGCGTGGCGACGTAGCCGACGTCGTGAAACGGATCGACGTGCAGGCCAAAGACGGCGTCCACGCCCTGCAATGCGCCTTCTTCGACCATGCGCATCCCGCCGGACTTGCCTTCTTCGTCCTGCGCCTCCTCACTGGGTTGAAAAAGCAGCCGCACCACGCCGGGCAGTCGGCCTTCGTCGGCCAACTGTTTGAGCAGCGTCGCCGCGCCGAGCAGCATAGCGGTGTGTGCATCGTGGCCGCAGGCGTGCATGATCCCCGGCCGCGTGCTGTCGAACTCTGTAGCATTGATTTCCTGAATCGGAAGCGCGTCCATGTCGGCGCGCAGTGCAACCGTTGGTCCATTCCCGCCGTGGATGTGCGCAACAACGCCCGTTTTGGCGACTTCGGTCTCTGTCGGCAGGCCCAAATCGATCAGCACACTGTTGACCAAAGCGGCAGTGCGCTGCTCGGTGAAGCTGAGCTCCGGATAGCGATGAATCGTTCGACGCCAGGTCCGGATCGAATCATGAATGGAGTGGGCGCGTTGCAGCAGCTCTGTTGCAGACACGGAACCGAGACCGGACATAGTTGCTCCTTTCTAACCCAAAATGATGGAAGTTGCGCAGTAGGCTTCTATGCCTTCCGGGAAGCTCCAAGCTTCCTGAAAGGTTTATGCTACGAAAGAGTCTCGCAACTGCGCAACTCCCATGGTGCATTGCCGAAAAAGATGTTCACGACAGAAACGCCAAAGAACTCTTATCATCGTTCGCCGGCCTGATGCAAAATTTCCATCATTATAACGCGCCCGCGTTCTTTTCACTGTGGGAACCCTTCCGCCCGAGGGCGTCAATATCCCAGTTGCTTGTCCACCTGGTTGGGGATGGGCAGACCATGGGCGGCGGCCGTGAGCAGCTGCGCCAGCTCTTGGAGCCGCCGCTCCTCCGCCGCCTCCAGCCAACCGCCCCGGTGGGGACTCAACACGACGTTGTCGAGTTCATGAAATGGGAAGCGCGAGGGCAGCGTGTGGCTGCGCTCTTCTTCGTTCTGGGGATACACGTACCAGACGTCGATGCCGGCTGCGGCGAGATGTCCGCTGCGTAGCGCGTTGTAGAAGGCTTCTTCGTCGATCACCGGCCCGCGTCCCACGTTGACGACCACGGCGCCTTGTGGCAACATCGCCAGCTCTTGAGCGCCGATCAATCCGATCGTCTCCGGCGTTTCCGGCAGCACGCAAAAGAGCACCTCGGTCTGCGGCAGCAGGGCGTGAAGATGGGCGATCGAGAAGACGGCGACGCCATTCTCCACCGGCTGCAATGGTTCACGGCGCCGCACGCCGGTCACTTGCATGCCCAGCGCCTGACAGACCGGCGCAATGCATCGGCCGATGGCGCCATAGCCAAGGATCAGCGCCCGTTTCCCGGACAACAGCAGCGAAGGCGCCCCGCTGTAGCGCTGTCGCCAATCGCCTCGGCGCAACAGGCGATCGAGCGGCACGATGAACTTGGCGGCGGCAAAGAGCAGCGCCAGCGCAAACTCGGCCGTCGCCACATCGTTGTAATGCAAATTGTGCAGCGAGATGTGAGGGTGCCGTTGCAGCAACTTCTGCATTTCCAGAGAAACGCCGGCGTAAGGGATGATTACGGCGCGCAAGGATGGGCTGGCCTCGAGCCATTCGGGCTTGACCGAGCCGTGAATCAGGATGTGGCAGTCGGCCGGCTGCGGATCGGGCGCGGCCGTGATGCGCACGTTGCCCGGCAACAGCGCCTGCAGCTCTGCCACGCGTCGGGTCAGATCGGAAGGGGGAATGTAGACGTTCAATGGAGCAGGAAAATCGGTCGAAAGCTTGGTTTGTGCGTCCATGTTTCCGGCGATTCAGGCATTGACGGTTTTGGAGAGAATAACTTCGCTCAAAAATTCGCCGCAGAGGCGCAGAAAGCACAAAACTTTGAGGCGCTTTTTCTCTGCGTCTCTGCGGTGCCAAATTTTGGTCAAGACCGATCTTACACTAACGGTTTCAGATGCGCCTCAATTTCCGCGCGATGCGGCTCCAAGAAAGGTGGCAGCGAGAGTCGCTCGCCGAGATGCGTCAGCGGCTCATCGACTGTGAAGCCCGGCCCGTCGGTCGCCAGCTCGAAGAGGATGCCGTTCGGTTCGCGGAAGTAGATGCTGCGGAAATAGTAACGATCGATGACGCCGCTGGTTTGGACGCCGAGGCTGCGCAGGTGCACCTCCCAGGCGTTGTGCTCCGCCACCGTCGGCACGCGGAAGGCGACATGATGCACGCCGCCCGCACCGAGCCGGGCGCGCGGCAGGTCGGGACGAACGGCGACATGCAGCTCGGCCGCAGGGCCTTCGCCGTCCATGCTGAAGACATGGATGCGATGCTGCGGCGCCTCCGGGTTCGCATAGGTACGCGCCTCCTCCATTCCCATTGCTTGCGTCAACAGAGCTGCGGTCGGGGCTAGATGAGCAACGGTCATCGTGATCGGGCCAAGGCCGCGGATCTGATACGCAACGGGAACAGGGCTGTCCGGCCACGGTGCGCCCTCTCCAAGGCCGTCGTCGTCGACCAAGCTGAGCCGCTGTCCCTCGAAATCCTCGAAGTCTAGTACGAAACGTCCGTCGCGTTCCATCACTTCACCGTGCTGCACTCCGAATTCCTGAAATCGCTCCGCCCACCAGGCTAGCGCATGGGCGCCGGTGACGCGCAGTCCGGTGCGCGTAATGGATTGCCCCCCGCGACGCTCCCTCGGCATGGTCGGCCAATCGAAGAAGGTCAGATCGCTGCCGGGAGTCGCCATACCATCGCCGTAGAACAGATGATATGCGCGTACGTCATCCTGATTGACGGTCTTTTTGATCAGCCGCATGCCCAGGGTGCGCGTATAAAAGCGGACGTTTTGGCTCGCTTGGGCCGTGACGGCGGTCAGATGATGAACGCCGGTCAGTTTGAGATTCATGTGGTGGCTCCTTTTGAATTTGGTCGCGCTCCATCGGGTAGACAAACTCCATCAAGTTTGTGTAGACCATCCCGGAGCCCGGAAACGTCCGGGATGGGGGATGACGAGCAACCGTGCAACGTTATCTCTTTTCTCGAGAAATAGAGATCTCTCGAGAAATCTCTATTGTGCGGATCCTATCCATGTCCTTCAAGCGTCTCTTCACATCGACGTCGCGCTTTGGCCAACACTGCGCTGACGGCAGTGGCGTGCACTCCGCCGCCTTGGGCATATTCGGGCCGACCGCCGCCGCGCCCCCCGAAGGCGGCCAGTGCGTGGCGCAACACCTCGCCGATGTGCAGTTGAACGTCGTCGCTGCGGCAGAAAACCAGCGTCGCGTTGTCCTCCGAGATCGAGGCGAGCAACCCAACGCACTTGGGCTGTTCGCGCAGCAGCGCCGCCATGTGCTTCAACATTTCGACCGACGCATCGGGGGAGAGATATTCGACGATCGCAACATCGCCTGCGCGCGGCGCGGCAGCAACCAACGTCGCCGCTTCCCGGCTCAGCAGGCGTTTTTGCAATTCCATGTGTTTATATTCAAGTTCTCGCATTTGAGCTTGCAATCGCTGCACCATGGTGGGCACGGCAGCCATCTCTGTGCTGAACAAACCGGCCGTCTGCGCCAGCAGGCGATGTTTTTCGGCGTAGTCGCGGCAAGCGCGCAATCCACACAGAAACGTGAGGCGCGTCTGGTTGCGCCGGCGCTCCGAACGCAGCAGCTTGATCGGGACAATCTCGGCCGTCGTGCGCACGTGTGTGCCCCCGCACGCCGAGTAATCGTAGCCGTCGATCTCCACGATGCGAATTGGGCCGGCGACGGCAGGAGGGCGTCGCAGCGGCAGGCGTCCGACCTCCTGCTCGTCGACGAAATATGCTCGAATTTCCAGGCCGAGATAGGCCAGTTCGTTGGCCGCCTGTTCGATCTCGCTCAGAAAAGCAGGCGGCGTCTCGGCCGTGTTCAGGTCGAGCGTTGATTCCTCGCGGCCAAAATGCACTGAGACGGTCTCAAAGCCGTAGCGCTGGTGGATGAGTTGCGAAAGCAAATGTTGGCCGGAATGTTGCTGCATGTGATCGTAGCGTCTCGGCCAGTCGATCTCACCCACGACTCGCTCTCCTGCAGCGAACGGGGGCGAAGCTGCCAAGAGATGCCAGATTTCACCCTCCTCGGCGACGACGTTGACGACAGGGGCGCCGCCCAGGAGGCCGGTATCGTGTAACTGCCCACCGGAGGTGGGATAAAAACAGGTGCGGTCGAGCAGCACGGCAGGAACGCCTGCACGATCCTCGATGGCGAGCACCTGCGCGTCGAAGTGTTGCCGGTAGGCGTTCAGATAGTCAAGACGTTCGGTCATGGTCGGCTTTTCTAAGCTATAGAGCACATGGCGTGAAAGCCAATCTAGGTTACAATGGTTCCCCATGAAAAGGATGTCCGATGAAACACAATTCGCAACCGCACAACACCAGCCATTGCATATGTTGCGGACGGTATTGCATTCGATCAGGAACGATCCATGAATCTTTTACTGATTCGCCACGGACAGAGTTACGTCAATTTGCCTGACTGGTCGGGCACGAACTGGGACCAACCGCTGACGGAGTTGGGACATCGGCAGGCGGCGGCGCTGGCGGCCTGGTTGCCGCGACGCCTGCCGCAGGTCGGCGCCATCTACGCCAGCACCATGCAACGCGCACGGCAGACGGCCGAGCCGCTGGCGGGCGTCTATGGACAACCGGTCTCCTTTGACGACCGCGTGCGTGAGATCGGGAACAATCGATACGACCATGCGCCCTGGAGCCCGGAGGAACATCCGGGCGAGTTCGCCGGCTACTGGGCCAGCGAACGCCCCTTTGCGCCGGTGATGAAGGAGCCGCGCAGCGAAAGCTTGATGCATTTTCGGGCGCGCGTCGGTGTCTTCATCGAAGAGTTGGTCGAAAAGCATCGCGGGCAATATGTGTTGGTCATTTGCCATGGCGGTGTGATCGAGTTCGCCTTTGACCATATCTTCAACGTCGGCCCTTGGCGCCGCTGTGAAGTGTGGACTCACAACACCGGCGTCACGCACTTCGAATATGTCGAGCACCCGGGGCGCGAGGTCTGGCGCCTACATAGCCATGACCGCATCGATCACCTGACACCGGAGCTGCTGTCGTGAAGCGTGGGCGCGCTTCGTGTTGTAAAGTCCGTGTTTCGTAGCTACATTTCGTAGCTACAGATGGAACAGGTAACGCGCTCCCCTACTCTTTTCTACAGCCGTTCGGCGCCGGCGCCGTCGGCGGCCTTGGTGGTGTAGACTTCGGGCCAGATGCCGGTCGCCTTTGGATAGTGGGCGAAGACGGCGTCGGCCACCGCCTGTTCGCATCCCGACTTGACCAACGCCACAGCGCAGCCACCGAAGCCGGCGCCGGTTAGTCGGGCGCCGTAGCAGCCCTCGGCGCTGCGCATTGCCTCGACCATGGCGTCGAGCGCCGGGCTGCTCACCTCATAGTCGCTGCGTAGACTTTCGTGGCTGGCGTTCATCAGCTTGCCCACCTCGGTCAGGTCGCTGCGCTCCAAGGCTGCAACGCATTGCAGCACGCGTTCATTTTCCGAAACGACGTGGCGACAGCGGCGATAGACCGTCTCCGGTAGCAAATTGCGATGCGTTTGCAGTTGTTCGCCGGAGACGTCGCGCAGAGCGCGAATGTCGGGCAGCACCTGGCGCAACAACTGCACGCCCTCCTCGCACTGGGCGCGGCGCTCGTTATAGGCGCTGGAGGCCAGCGAGCGGCTGGCGCGCGTGTTGCCGATGACCAGAGAGACTGCTTCGGGCATCGGCACCAGTCGATAGTCCAGCGAGCGGCAGTCGATGAGCAGGGCATGGTTGGCGCGGCCCAGTTCGCTGATGAATTGATCCATGATGCCGCAGTTGACGCCGACGAAGTGATTTTCGGCGCGCTGTGCAAGCTGGGCGATACGCGGTCCGCTGAGCACACCGATCTGGCCCGAGGCGATCAAAAAGGCGTGCGCAGCGGCGATCTCCAGCGCCGCCGAGCTGCTGAGGCCGCTCCCGCGCGGCACATTGCCGCTCACCACGGCGTCGATGCCGACCAGCCGCACCCCTTCCTGTTCCAGACTCCACGCCATGCCTTGGATGTAATTGATCCAAAGCCGGTTCGGGTCGAAGCGCAGCGCGTCGAGATCGAAACTTCCCTCTTCGCCGAACTCCATCGAGTAGACTTGCACCCGGCGATCGCTGCGTGGGCGCAGCACAAAACGCACATCGCGCTTGAGCGCTACGGGCAGCACGAAGCCTTCGTTGTAGTCGGTGTGCTCACCGATCAGGTTGACGCGACCCGGCCCGCGGCTAATGTATTGCGGATCGGCGCCGAAGCGTGTGCGAAATTCGTCGATCAAGGTCTGGGTGCGCTCGTCGTGCAATGTGAGCATGGGGTTTATCCTTTGTGTTTGACATCGGCGGTTCTTTTTCCGAAAAAGTATACCAGATGTCAGGTTGAATCGTCAGCATCTGCCTTGTGCGCTAGGAGCAATCTCCCCTGAGGCGGTGAAACGACCGGATGGACGGGTTCAACGGATCGGCCAAAAAGTAAAATCGCCGCTGAATAGGAGAGGGCGGCTCTTAAAAACAAGCTGTGCAAGCGAGCAAACCGTCTGCCGAGCGCCAGCGGCAAGGAGTCGACCGGGGTTGTCGCAATCACCCATGTGCTCATGAACGAGGAGATTTCCGATGTGCGACAGCGGAGAAAATTCCTCTCGAAACAGTTGACGTAATCATCCCATTTTGGGACGCGCTTCCCGCCGGTGTTACAATCGGATCCGATGCGCGTCCTGGCAATCAGCGATAAGGTGGAGCCGATTTTATACAGCGCCGGCATCAATCGCCGCGTGGGGCCGATCGACCTCGTGATCAGCTGCGGCGATCTGCCCCATTACTATATTGAGTATATCATGACTATGACCGGACGTCCGACCTACTATGTGCACGGCAACCACGCGCGCGAAGTGGAATACCACAGCCGGGGCAGCGGCGACGCCTGGCGCGCCGTGAACGAACCGTTGGGCGCCGTCAACCTGCACATGCGCACTGCGCGCGAAGATTCGTTGTTGTTGGCGGGGTTGGAGGGATCGATTCGCTACAACAATGCGCCGCGCTTTCAATACACCGATCTCGAAATGATGCTCAACATTTTGCGCCTGGCGCCGAAACTGATTGCCAATCGAGCTCGCTATGGGCGATATCTGGACGTGTTGGTCGCCCACTCGCCTCCGTGGGGCATTCATGACCAACCCGATCGCCCCCATCAAGGCTTTAAGAGCTTTCTGACCTTTATGCGATGGTTTCGCCCCCGTTACCTGTTGCATGGTCATATTCATCTCTATCGCCGTGATGTGGTGACGCAAACGCGCTATCTGGACACCGAAGTGATCAACGTCTATCCCTATCGAATTTTGGAGCTGGAGCCAAGAGAATGAATGAGCAGGAAGCCGCCTGGCGCGAACGCTGCAGAACGCTTGCGCAAGAACGCGCCGAAAAAGAGGTGCGCGCCGCCCTCAACTTGCGACCGCAAGAGCCGATCCCCTTCAACTATCGCTGGGAGCACGTGCAGCGCGTGGTGCAAGTCGCCCTTTGGCTTGCCGAGCGCACCGGCGCCGACCGCGAGATCGTGGAAGCAGCTGCCTGGCTGCATGATATTCGCAAAGGCGAGCCGAACCACGATACAATAGGTGCGATGGAAGCAGGGGCGTTCTTACAAGAGACCGATTTTCCATCGGAGAAGATCGCTCAGGTGGTGGAGGCCATCGAACGGCACGCCGGCCTAACGCGAGCGCCGGGCGCTCCGCCGCTGGAGCCGCTGGAGACTGCCGTCCTGTGGGACGCCGATAAGCTGACCAAGCTGGGCGTGAGTATGATCGCCTACCAGCTCAGTACGCGCGAATTCGATGGGGCGTCGTTAGCGGAGCGCCGCCAGGAGATGCAAAAATTCCTGCGCACGGTTCTGTCGAAGACGGTGGAAAGCATGAACACGGCGCCCGCCCGTCACCTGGCGCAGGTGCGCTATCGGGCCATGGCCTCGTTTTTAGATGAGTGGGAAAGTGAAGACAAGCTGTGAAATACCATCTGGTTACCCTGGGGTGCCCGAAAAATAAGGTGGATAGCGACGGCATCGAGATGCTGTTGCAGGGCGCACGGTATCGTCCAACCGAACGCGCTCAAGACGCCGATGTTTTGATTGTGAACACCTGTGGTTTTTTGGAGGCTGCCAAGGAGGAGTCGATCGGCGTCTTGCAGGAGTTGAGCCGACGCAAACGCAAACATCAAATTCTGGTTGCGGCCGGTTGCCTTGTTCAACGCAACGGCGCCGAAGTAGTCGAACGCGTGCCCAAGGTGGACGGTCTGCTCGGCACGCGGCGCTGGATGGAGGTGCTGGCGCTGATCGCCCAAATCCGCAACGGCAAGGAGCGACGCCGCCTTGAACGCTATGCCCTGCTTGGCGAATCCGAAACGGCTAGGGTGGAATACCTCGGGGAGCGCCTTGTTCCTGCGCTCTTGGGCGATCCGGCCACCGACTTCACCGCACCGACGCCGCGGCCACCTGTCGTCGCCGGCAGCGCTTATCTCAAGATTTCAGATGGCTGCAATGCGCCCTGCGCCTTCTGCACGATTCCCTCTTTCAAAGGCAAGTTGCGTAGCCGACCGTTAGAGGCGGTTGTGGATGAGGCGGTTGCCCTGGTGCAGGCAGGCGCCAAGGAGCTGGTCATCGTCGCTCAGGACACCACCGACTACGGCCGTGATTTTGGAGAACCGAACAGCTTGCCCCGTCTGCTTTCTGCCATCTGCCACCGCACAGACGACCGCTTACGTTGGGTGCGGCTGATGTACGCCTATCCCGGCCACGTGAGCGACGAGCTAATTGAGGTAATGGCCGGCCAGCCCAAAATTGTTCCCTACCTCGACATGCCGTTGCAGCACGGCGACCCGCGCACGTTGCGCCGCATGCGCCGTCCGAGCAAGCTGGAGATGGTCTACGAGCATATCGAGAAGCTGCGCGCCGCCATGCCCGCAATTGCCCTGCGCACCACCTTCATCGTGGGGTACCCCGGCGAGACCGAAGAGGAATTCGCCGGACTGCTGGACTTCGTGCGCGCCATCGAGTTCGACAAGGTAGGCGCTTTCACCTTCAGCCCGGAGCCGGGAACGCCGGCGGCGGAGCTGCCCGACCAGGTGGACGACGAGGTCAAACAGGAGCGCTATGCGCGGCTGATGGAAGTGCAACAGCCGATCAGCCTGCGCAAGAACCAGGCGCAGGTCGGCAAGTTGCTCGACGTGCTGGTGGAAGGCGAAGGGCGGGTTGCAGGCAGCGGCGAACCCCTACTGCTGGCGCGCTCCTATCGAGATGCGCCGGAGATCGATGGGCTGGTGCTGATTCCGGGCGTGCGCGGCGCAGCGCCGGGCGAGATGATGCAAGTGCTCATCAACGGCGCTATGGAGTACGATCTGGTCGGGGAGCCGGTGGTGAGCGAGACGTTTTCCAGCAGGCGCTCGGCGCCGATTGCGCTCAGCGCAGAGGGAAACAACGAGCCAGCCGCCCGTGCACGCTAAAGTCCGGCGCGCTCACCACCATCCGCGTTTCTTTTGTTGGTTCTGCCGTTGCAGCTGAATGAGCTGGGCGATCTGCTGCTGCTGCGCGGCGACGGTGTTCTCCAGCGCGCGCAGGCGACTTTCCAGCCGCTCTTTGCGCGTCTCCTCGCGGCGCTGATATTCGGCCAGCGCGCGCTCGAGCTCCAGCATGCGCTCGCGCAGTTTGCGGTTTTCTTCCTTGAGATTAAAATTGTCCTGCACGACGACGCCGATCAGTTCACGCACGGTCGACTGGCTGTTGAGCACCGTCTGCTGACTGTTGGCGATGGCGCTGAGGATGTCGCCCAGCGCCTGGGGAAGCAGGGCGGCCTTTCCTTCAACCAGTTGCCGTGCCTGGTCGGTGCTTAATGCAACCGCCGCCGATTCATCGGAAACGATGCGTTTGGGCGTCAATTGCGCGTTGATCTGTTCGTCCTGCAACCCCTGTTCCAGCAGCTTCTGTACCGTGATCAGAGCGGCGACGTCGGCGCTGGTGAAACGGGGCGGCTCCGCCTTGGCGGTAGGACTTAACAACTGCGCAAAGCGGCGAATCCAACTGCGCAGCATCTCAGGTGTCACCTGAAAATGATAGGCGACCTCTGTGAACGTATAGGATGCTTCCTGCGCATTGGTGCGATCGTGATTCATCCGCGCTGTGGCAAGCCTGTAGGCCGGTGGTCGTCGTGATCCGACGTAAATGTAATGATTGCGAATCGGGCTACTCAATGATGCGCCAGGTGGTGTCGATGACTGTCTCGTCTCCCTCCTGCGCCGACGTTTCCCCCTCTCGGCGTTGTCGGCGTTCGAGCGCT
>JANWYX010000102.1 GCA_025055055.1 Caldilinea sp.
AAACATCCAATATGCCACACCGACAATTAGCTGCATCACCCAGCCGACCATGAAGAGATGGAAATAGACGGGCGTCAGACCGTTGACCGGCGCAGGCAATGCAACCAGAGGACGCAGCGCAAGGAAAAGCCCGACGCCGAACGATGCGATCAGATAGACCAGGCTGGTTTTGACAAAAAGACGCGTAATCGGAGGCATATTACGATTTTACGACGAGCGAAGCCTTCTGCTTTGCGGCGACGCCTTCACTGCGAGGGCGCAGCGCAGTCACCGTTGTCAGCAGGAAGAGCAAGATCGTGGCCGCGTTGAGCAGTCCACCCCACAGACGCCCCTCCCACCAGCCGAAAAGGTTGCCGCTGACACGCACGAACAGCGTGATATGCAGTAGGACGAGCGGGATATAAAAGCGAGCAGTGTACTGCATCGGAACGCTCAGCACGGATGGGAAAACGATCGGTGCATGGGCGAAGATCATGGCGAAGACGAAGCCCAGAAAGATGCTGTGCATCGCTGCGTCGTAGAAGGGGCCGGCGCTTGCCCCTGCGTAGCGCATCAACAACAAGGCGCCCACCACCAGCCAGACGTAGCCGGAGAGCAACGCCAGCGCCGTGAAGCGCGCCTGCCCGCCCGCCTTGATGCGACGTTGGGCGATGTCATAGCGCAGCAGCCACAGCCCGATCAGTAACAACCCGCCTCCGGCGATCGCCATGCCTGCGGCGAAGGCAAAAGCGCCGACCCCCAACCCCAACGCCAGTACCCCCACCGCAATGAGGAAGGAACGATATCCCCAGGGCGAAAGCTTGAGCATCCGGCTCAGCTCCAGCCGCTCTCCGGCGATCGTCAGCACGAGGAAGCCCATCCACCAGAGCGAGGCGATGGGCAGAGGGCGTCCCAGCGTCCACAACAGATTGCCGGCCACCCATGCGCCGCCGCCGGCGGCCAGCGTCACCGTGAAGAGAGCGGGCTGCAACTGCACCAGGCTGATGAGCACCAGGGTGACGATGATGCTCCCGGCCGTGACCAGCAGAGAGCCCAGGCTGCCGCCAACGCCCGCCAGCGAGACCGCGATGCCGAGTGCGGCCAGCGCCGGGCCGGCGTATGCCCAGCGTTTGCCGGTACCGACAGCGCGTTCGAGGCCGATCAGGACGCCGAGAAAGCCGCACGCCATCAACGGTCCGTGCAGCGCCGGCAACGTATGTCGCAGCGGCGGCAACCCTCCCCATCCCAGGCGAATCAGCCCGGCCCACATGCCGAGCAGCAGCCCTGCCATCGCCAACGCCAACAGCGTCACGCGCACCGCGCGCGCCGCCGGCGTGACCGTGGTTTGCAGTCGCATCGCCTCCCTCTCACTTTCTCAACATGTACAACAGCATGCGCATGGCGCTTTGCGCCTTGACGCTATGGGGCAGATCGGGCGCCATGCGGATCAACAGCCCCGCGCTCGCCTGCACGCTTTCGCCGCCCAGGGTGATGATGGCCTCGCCGTCGAGCATATGGATCAGCGCCTCCCGCGTCGAGGTATGTTCGGTCAGCTCCTGACCCGGCGCAAAGGCGAAGAGCACGATACGCACCGCCTCGCTCGCATAGAGCGTGCGGCTGACGATACTGTCCGGCGGCGCGACGAGCGTCTCTTGCAGGGCGGTGATCAGTGTGAATTGGTCTTGCATGGACGCCTCCCAATGGACGCTTCTATCTTCCCGGCGGGAAGATGTGAATTTCGTCGCCTGCGTGCAGGGGCGTCGATGGACCGCCGACGTAGCTGAGGTCTTTGCCGTTGAGCAGCACGCGCCACATCGGCTTGACCGTGTAGAGCCGATTGACGGTGAACCAGGGCGTGCCGTGGCTGTCGAGCCGCTCGCCGCCCGCCCATTCTACGTCGAAGACCTCGGCGCGGCTTTGCGGGTAGTAATTGAAAAATTTGCGCAACGCCGTCTCGACCGGCGCACCCTCATCGACATGCACGGTCAGTGACTGCACGCCTGTTACGGTGCGCATGCGTCCAAAGAGTCTGAAGGGGACGCTAATTTCCCCCTGGTCAATGGTGACGGCCACCTGGTAGCCCATCTGCATGAGGTGCAGATGCAGTGTCAGCACTTTATTCCAGCCTGCCATCGCCAGCGGCGCCGACGCATGGCCGGGCATCTCCTCCATGATAAAGCGGCCAAACGTAGCGTTGACTAGGCTGATCGAACCGGTCACATACACCGGCGGCACATGGATGCGTCGCGGCCCGTGGGCGGCGTGATATTTGCCGGCGCGGAAAAGATAGTTGGCCAGGTCTGCGCTGAAGTCCATACCGAGCAGCCGCGCCAGCCAGACGGTGAAGAAGCGGCGCCGTTCGGCCAGGTGCGCAGGGTCGGCGCCGCTCTCCCAGCCCAGGATGGCGGCGGTCTCCGGGTTGTGCAAGAGATAGTCGTATGTGGCGACGACCAGCTCGTGCCCGCGCCGGAAAAGCGCTTCCACGGTGGTCAGCATCGCCTCCATTTCGGCGTCGCTCAAGGCGAGGAATTCCCGCATGCGCGCCCACTCCTCATCCGGCAGCGGCTCCAGCCGGTCGATCGTCCAGCGTTCCGGCTTTCCGTAGCCGTTCAGAGTGGCGAACGGATCGCCTGCTCGTTCGGGCATTTTTACGAATGTCGTCGCCATCGTCACCTCCTAATGGTGCGTGCTTCGTGCTGCGTGTTCCGTGATGTTTGATATCATTCTTGACGCGGAACACGAAACACGCAGCACTTTCCCCTATGCGCCAAACCAGCGCTCGAACCGTTTCTGGATGGCGCGCGCCAGCAGTTTGCCGAAATGTCGCGGATAGACGCGGTCGTGGCAAGTGATGCGCACCGTCCACAGGGCGTCTGACTCGTTGCGTAGGCTATGCGCGCAGCCGGCGGGCACAAAGACGCACTTGCCCGCTGCGCCGGCGATCTGACGCCCCTCCACCTCGAAGACGCCCTCGCCTTCCAGCACGTCGAAAATTTCGTGCTTATTCTCGTGGGTGTGACGCTCGATGGTTGCGCCGGGGGGCACCACGAGCAGATAGGCGTGCACTTCCTCCCCGCGGAAGAGCCTCACCAGTTGCACGTCGCGCGTGCGCGCATTGCGATAACTATAGACGTTGAGCGCGCCTGCTTGGGGTGCGATGGGTTGAGCCATGAGTTTCTCTCCGTCTATTGATGGATCGAACGCAGATAGGCCACGATGTCGGCGATTTCCTGGTCGGTCATGGCCGGGTTGCCGCCCTTGGGCGGCATGGCGATGCCGGTGGTGTTGAGCGGGTCACCGGCGTCGCGCCCGCGCTTGATGAATTCGATCAGTTGCTCGTCGGTCTGTTGCGCCATCCACTCGCTGGTGGTGAGATCTTTGCCCAGGCCGGTCACCCCTTTAGCGTCTGGACCGTGACAGGCCACGCACGCAGTGGCGTAGATTTTAGCGCCGTTGGCGGCGTCGCCGACAGGTTTTGCAGGAGCGTTCGCAACCGATTGCTGCGCTTCCTGCTGCTGTGCTGCAGCGGGCGGCGCCGTCGGGGCGACCTCCTCCTTGTTATCTCCGCCGCCGCAGGCCGACAAAATCAGCGCCGACAGAAGCATCGCAGTAACCAGCGTCATCCGTTTGAACATAATCACCTCTTCTAACAATGAACGAAATGGTTCGGAATGTCAAGCAACCTCACAAAATCAATGATGGTGCTCGGCCATTGCCAGCTCGATCCGAAGATGATCCCAATCGAGCACAACGCCTCCCACTTCAGCGGCGAAGCGTTCGGCCGCCGATAGGTTGGCGAAGGCGGCGACGCCGAACCCCATCGGAGAGCGGATGGCGTCGCTTTTTACATACGTTGCGTCTTGCGCGTCAATCCACTCTTCACTGTCATAGTCATGCACCCAAATTCCTACAGGCGTCAGCTCTGGATGTTTACGCATATAGACGACCATGTCGCCGATGTCGTCAAAGGCTAGGCTCTTATAGCGTCCTTCGCTTTCTGCATAGGCGAATGAGCTGGCGTACCTGGGCTGGCTGATGATCATGCCACATTCGGTGCAAGTAGATTCTCCATAGCGAATATCGGCGGGTCTCGGTTCTGCAGGATTATTGCTGCACGCCGTCAACAGGAGCATGAATAGCAGAACCATCATCGCCCGCCAGCTTTGCGAGATCGTTTCAGTCATGGTTGTACCTTTTTCAAGACGACCTTTCACCAGCATTTTTCCTAAAAATCTCCGCGCATTTGGAAGCGTGCATAGGCCGCCAGCGCAGGGAGAACGATCCAGGCCGCCATCAGGGCCAGGAAAATGATCCGCAGGCGCTGCCCGTATTCTTGCATGGCGTAAATTCCCGCCGGACCGAGCAGGTCGAGCGTGGCGTTGATGTCCAGGATGGCGGCCATTTTGAAGACCTGCAGCGGATTGAGCAACGAAAGCCAGAGCAGTTGTCCAACCGAAAGTCGCATCGTGAGCGCCGTGCCCATCAGCCCCAGGTCGCCCAGAAAGACGAACGTCAGCCAGAGGAACAGCCCGCCGCCGATGGCGACGCCGCCGCGTTTGGACATGGCAGAGACCAGAACGCCGACGCTCAGCATGGCGAGGCTGAGCAGGTAGGTTCTCCCCATCAGGCCAACATAGGCTGCAGGCGAGCCGGCGCCATCGGAGATGGCCAGGACAACCCCTGCGATGCCAAAGCCCAATCCCACCGACGCCAGCAGGCTCATCGCCAGGCCCAGATATTTGCCCGCAAAGACCTCGGCCCGCGTCACCGGCTGCGCCAGCAGATAGGCGAGCGTACCCTGCTCTTGTTCGTGCGCCAGGCTCTGGGCACCGACGGTCAGCGCCATGAGCGGAATGATCAGCAACACCAGGTTGATCAGGCCGGCGGCGGTGCGACCGAAGCCGGCAAAGCCTGCGATGCCTGCGCCCGCCAGCGACATGTAAGAGAGCGCCAACGACAGCCCCACAAAGGCAGCGGTGTAGAGCAGGAACCAGCGGTTGCGCAGTGCGTCGCGCAGCTCCTTCTGCGCCAAGGTCCAGATGACGGTGATGTTCATGTCCGATCACTCCACCTCAAAATCGATCACTTCGATGCGGGCGCGACTGAGCGTGTGAATCGGTCGCGCCTTTTCGCCGTGCGAAACGTCGACGATCACGCCGACGCCGTTGCGCCGCGCCGCCAGCCCACCGTCTCGCAACACCTCGAGCGCCCGCTCCACCTCGTGTCCGGGCACGATGAACTTCACTTGCGTGCGCAGGCCAATGCGCTGTGCCAGGCTGGTGGAGTCGCAAGTGAATTGCAGCCGCCCACGCTCCATCACGGCCACCTCATCCGCCAGCGTTTCGACCTCTTCGATGCGATGCGAGGTAAACAGGATGGTTTTGCCTGCGGCTTTGACCTGGGCCAGAAGCTGAAGAAGCTGGCTGCGCGCCGCTGCATCTAGGTTGGCGGTCGGCTCGTCCATCACCAGCACCGGTGGATCGGAGAGTAACGCCAGCCCCAGGGCCAGGCGCTGTTTCATGCCGCCGGAGAGCGCGCCGACCGGTTTTGCGAGATGTTCGCTCAAGCCGACCTGCTCCAGCACCGGATCGATGCGCTCGGCAGGCGCGCCTTTGAGCCGGGCGTAAAATGCAGCCATCTCAAAGGCGGTCATCTCCTTGTAAAAAGCCAGCTCCTGAGGCACGTAGCCGATGCGTTGACGCACCGCGCGTCCCTGGCGGCGCACGTCCAGGCCGTCGACTCGAATGGCTCCCTCAAAGCGCAACAGCCCCAGCAGACACTTGATGACGGTGGTCTTGCCGGCGCCGTTGGCGCCCCACAAGGCAAGCGCGCTTCGCTCCGCCATCTGCAACGTGAGGTGATCGACGGCGATGAATTTGCCGTATCGTTTGGTTAAATCGATGCATTCAATCATGGTTGCCATCCGACTATGAACGGGCCGTCGCCCGATGCGTCTTGCCTACGTTTACATATCGTCGTCCCCCCGGCCCGCGCCTTCCCGCCCACACGATGAACAGCGCCGCAGCGACCATGACCAGCGCCACGATCAGGTTGGCCGTCGTGGGCGCAGGCTCCAGCCCTGGCGTCGGGGGCAACGCAGGCGGCTGCATCAACGGCGCCGGATCGCTGAGACGCGGCTGCGGTGCAAAGAGCGGAAACGCCTTGGCCGCCAGGTCCAACGCATCGACGGCCGGGCTGAGCTGGAAGAGCCGCAGTTCCGGATACACGCCGGTCAGCGTGTCGTAGAGGCTCTTGGCCGCATACGGCAGGTCACCGATGGCGTCCCCATCGGCGTCGAAACCGGCGTAGTCGCTCCAGTAGTTGCCGCGGCCATCCATCGCCCACTCGTTGCGCAGCAAGTCGCCGCCGCCGGCGACGGTCACCTGCTGGCCGTTGTCCAGGAAAATATTGTCGTGGAAGCGGTTGCGCTCCGTGTTGGGCAGCATCTCCAGACCGATTTCGTTGTAGGCGAACAAATTGTTGCGATAGGTCACCGTGCTCCCCGGTCGCAACGGCGAGCCGTCTGAATAGACGCCAACTCGGTTAGACAGAATGCGATTGCCTTCGAGGAGTACATCGTTCGCCTCTTTGAGACCGACGCCATAGCCGCTTGGACCGCGGTTGTTGATGATCAGGTTGCGCCGCAGCTCGAAGCCGCTCCCGTACATTACGTAAACGCCGACCGAATTGTTGCGCAGAATGTTCTCCTCGATCACGTGCCGGTCGGATTGCATCAGATGAAGGCCGTAGCGACCGTCGGCGAAGTCATTGCCGCGCACAGGGCTGTCGGGCGAGTACCAGAGGATGGCGTCGCGCGTGTTGCGCATGACGTTGCCCTCGACCAACGTGCGGGGGCTGTAGAAGATTTTGAGTCCATCTCCGCGCCGCGAGAGCGGCAGCTCCATGCCGTAAATGGTGTTGCCGCGTACGATGCTGTCCGCCGCCCGCTCCAGGTAGATGCCGAAGAGTGCGTCTTCGATGCGGTTGTTTTCGAGCACGCTGTTGGGTGCCGAAGCGCGGATGGCGCTGTCCTCACGGTCGAGCGAAGTTCCGCTGCCGCGCACGACGAAGCCGCGCAGCGTCACGTTGGGGGCCGTGATGGCGACGACGTTTCCCTGACCGTCTCCTTGAATCACCGGCCAGAGCCGGCCTTCCAGCGTCAGCGGCTTATCGATCTGGATGGGGCCGACGTAGACGCCGGCGGGCACGAGCACCGTATCTCCCGGTTTGGCGGCGTCGATCAGCGCCTGCAGGGTGGCGTGGCCGTACGGCGTGCTCGCCTGCGTCGTCTGCGCAATGCCCTGCATTGTCTCCCTGCCCGATGCAAATGCAGGCATCCGAAGAGCGCACAGAATGAGGCCGGAGGCAAGCAGAGTCGCCAGCACGATCTTTATTTTGGGCTTTATTTTGAGGACGTCGGAAGTTAGACTCTGGGTCACCGTGCACCTCTAAACCGTCTAAACCGTCAGGCGCGTTCAACCGGCCTTCGCCGCTTGCTTCTGCGCATCCACCAGCGGCTTGTAGGCGCGGCGATGGAAATATAGCCCGATCAGAGTCAACGCCGAAGCGACGAATGCCAGCCACAGGCCGATCTCCGGCTGTGCCTCTGTGCGAAATTGGGCAATTTTGCCGACCCCTAAAGCCGGCGGCACGAATGGCTTGACGCTGCTCGATAGCGGCGCAGTTGGGTCGAGATTCTGGCCGAAGTTTGCAAGCCAGAACTGCAGGTCGGCCAGGAAGAAAAAGGGCAACAGCAGTCCGGGCAAGGCAAGCAGCGCTGCCCACCAGTTGTGCACGAAGATGGCGGCCAGAATCAACAGTGCAATGCCGGTGATCGCAAAGATGGAGACCTGCATCTCGAATTGCGCCGCCTCCTCCAGCCTGCGCATGCCGATGTAATGGTTCAGCCCATCGATTTCTGCGACATCTCCCTGCAGCTGATTGACGTAGGCGACGACCTTCAATCCCTGTGGATACTGGGGCGCGTGCAGGGTGAGGCTCCAGTAGGGCAGAAACATCGAAATCACGATCAGGATGGCCGCCGCTGCAAAGATCAGTGTCGGAATCATGTACCGCGTTCGATGTGCCTTCAGTTCATCGGCCGGGACGCGCGGCCCGAGCAACTTTTCCATGTCTGCTGTCATAGAGCAATTCCCTCTTTCGTGCACTCCTCTCCGAGCGCAGCGACCGGAGAGGAGGAGAAGAGCGTCTGAGAAGCGTGGCGAATCGACGTCTTGCTTCTCACTCCTCCTCTCCCTTCTCTCTTTCCCTCTACGGCTGAACAAACATGTATCCCATCATCTCCAGATGCAATGCCGAGCAAAACTCGGTGCAGTAGAAGGCGAAGACGCCGTCGTTGACTGCATCGAATTCGAAGGTGGTCGTTTCACCCGGTTCAATGCTCAGGCTGATGTTGTAGCCGCCGAGCTGGAAGCCATGGGTGGCGTCCTTGGCAGTTTCGATGTTGGTGATATGCCAGATCACGTGATCGCCCTTCTTGATCTCAATATGATCCGGCGTCAGCCGTGAGCGGATCGAGGTCATAAAGATCTCCACCTGGTTGCCGTTGCGCACGACGCGCTCCTCGCCCGCCTTGGTTGCGTATTTGGAGGGCGCCTGCGCGATCGGATCCCATCCGACCTCTGGGTAAACGTCCCAGGCCTTGATCTTGTCCGTCTTGATGATCTGAGCGTAGTGCGGCTCGCCGATGCCCATCGGCATGTCGTAAATCACTTTCATCTGCCCGTTGCTGATGTCGAGCAACTGGATGTTCTGCGGCAGCAGTGGCCCGATCGGCGCAAAGCGGTCGACCGCCCACTTGTTCAACGCCACCAAATATTTGCCGTCCGGGTTGATGGTGTCGCCTTCTGCGGCCGCGATGTGGCCGACGTTGTATTGCACCGGCGTCTTTTCGACCAGCGCATAGGCGCTCGGATCGTCGCCGCCCAGCTTCCAGCGGGCGATGGCGCTGTCCAGGAAGAGGCTGGTGTAGGCGTAGCCCTGGTCGTCGAACTGGGTGTGCAGCGGACCGAGGCCAAGCTCCACTTGGGCGTGCATGACGGCGTCGAAGTCGAGCAGCGGAATGCCGTAGTCGTCGGTTGTCCATTTCTTGTCCGCGATCGCCTGCTTGATCTTGTCGATCGAGTACACCGTGACGTGCGGATCGAGCTTGCCGGCCACCACGATGTACTTGCCGTCAGGGGTGACGTCTACGCCATGGGGGCTCTTGGGCTCCGGTGCGAAGAAGAGGATGCCCTCGGCCACCGCCGTCGGGATACGGATCACCCGCATGCCGTTGATCACCTCGTACTTGCCGGCCGCCACCACCTCGGCCGCCTTGCGCCAGTTGAAGATGTGCAGGTAGTCCATGTCGCGCTGGCTGACGCCGGACTCGAACTGAGGATTGCCCTGCATGTTGCCCCCGGTGGCCATCTCGGTGTTGATGGAGTTGCAGAAGGCCCAGCCGTCGCTGGCCAGCTTGCCCGCGTCGCACAGGTCCTGCCAATAGGGCGGCAACTCGATGCTGAAGGACTCCTCAGGGATGAGGCGTCCCTTGGCCCGATCAAACTTCCAGAACGTGATCA
>JANWYX010000343.1 GCA_025055055.1 Caldilinea sp.
TCGTCTAATGTTCCGATCACACGATGGATATTCCGCACGGACGGGTAAAGCTCCCGATAGACCCGTTCATATGCCTTGGCGTAAAAGGCCGCCGCGGCCGGCTCCGGCTCGACGAGAACGGTGGTGTAGCGAACCGATTGCACGGCGTCGCCGACATCGGCGTAGACGCCTGCGCCGAGACCGGCGAGCATGGCGGCGCCCAACGCCGTCGCCTCGTCGATACTGACGAGGCGCAACGGCCGGTTGTAGACGCTGGCTTTGATACGCATCAACAAGGAATTGCGCGTGCCTCCACCGGTCGCTACGATGCGTTCGATACGCTCGTCGCTCAGGTGGGGCAACAGCGTGTCGAGAGAATAGCGCGCTTCATACGCCAGCCCTTCCAGAAGCGCCCGATAGAGCGCGCCGCGTCGGGCGTCGAAGGTTAGCCCGACAAAGGTTGCCCGCGAGTGTGGATCGTCGTAGCCGGGGTTGGCTGTGCGCAGGTGGGGTAGAAAATAGACGCCCAGGCTCCCCGGCGAGACGGCCGCTCCTTCCTCGGCCAGCGCGTCATAGTCCAGCCCGGCGCCGATGTTCTCACGAAACCACTCGATGCAGGCGCCGGAGGTGTACAGCCCGCCCAGAATGTAATAGCCGCCGCTGACGTGTACGCCCTGCGCGTAGCCGCGGCGCCCCACTTCCGGATCTTTGAGCACCCTGTTCGTGGCGAGAAAGAGCGCTTCCGCCGTACCCAGCGAATCGAGCACGGCGCCCGGTCGCGTTACACCGAGCGCCATGGCGCCGCAGACGTGGTCATGGCCGCCGGTTGTCACAACGGCGTGCGTGGGCAGGCCGGTTTGTACGGCGACGTCAGGCAGCACGGTTCCCAGCTTGGCGCCGCTCGGCAGCAGAGGCGGCAAGAGCGCAGGATTCAGGCCGACCGCCTCTACCAGCTCGACGTTCCAACACAGGCGGTCGATGTCTAGCATCAGTGTGCGCGAGGCGAGCGAAAACTCCGACGCCGCTACGCCGCACAGTCGAAAAGTCAGATAGTCGGCGGCGTTGAGCCAGCGCACCGTGCGCGCCAACACCTCCGGCTCGTGTTGCTGGAGCCAGAGAATTTTGCAGAGCGTGAAGATCGGCTGCAGCGACACACCGCTGCGTCGAAAGATCTCATCGGCGCCGAAACGACGGCGCAATTGCTCAGCCTGCTCCTTCGTGCGCGTGTCGAACCAGGCAATCATCGGATAGGTGGGCCGGCCTGCAGCGTCGATGGGCGTCCCGGCCTCACCTACGCTGGCGACCGCCACCGCCGCCACGCGGCGTGGATCGTCGAGCTGCGCCGTCATCGTGCGCAGCGCCGCAACCGTCTGCGACCAAACGGCGTCGGGGTCGTAGTACGCCCATCCCGGCTGCGGATAGACCGTAGGTGTGGGCGCGGCGGCATAGGCGACGATCCGTCCCTCCGGCGTGAAGGCGATAGCTTTGATATGCGAGGTGCCGAAGTCGACGCCAACCAGCAATGGCTCGACGGCCATCGAGCTATCCTTTCACTGCACCAAGGGTGAGGCCCCGAATGATGTAGCGCTGCGCCAGCAGGGCGAAGACGATCGGCGGCAGCATGGTGAGCATCACGCGCACGCCCACGAACCAAAACTGCACTCCGCGCGTGTGCTCGGCCCCCGCGATGATCACGGGCATCGGGATGGCGCGATTGGTCGTCAGCGAGAGGGCGAAGAGAAACTCATTCCAACTGAAGGCCATGCAGATGATCCAGGTCGCCACCAGCCCGGGCATGATCAGCGGCAACACCACACGGGTGAACGCCTGAAAGACGTTGGCGCCATCGACCAGCGCCGCTTCTTCCAATTCCTGAGGCAGCTCGCGGATCATCTGGCTGAGGATGATCACCGGAAAGGGCAGCGTAAAGGTGGCGTTGAGCAGCACCAGCGAAAAGACGTTGTCGAGCAGCTGCAGTTGTCGCATGATCAGGAAGAACGGGATCACCACCACCACAGGTGGCAGAATGCGCTGGGAGATAAACCAGGTCGTAAGATTAGCGTTGCCGCTCTTGCCAAAGCGAAAGCGCGCCAGGGCGTAAGCGGCCAGGGTGCCGAGCAGCACGGCGAGCGTGGCGGCGCCCAGGGCAATGATGGTGCTGTTCATGAGTGCTTGGCGAATTTCCAGGATCGCCAGCTCCGAGATCCAGTGCTCAAGCGTCGGCTGAAATTGCAGGAAAGGCACCCACGCGCCTGATCGGAAAGTGTCGGCCGGCTTTTTGATCGAATTAACGAAGGCCCAATAGAAGGGGAAGAGCACCCACAGCAGCGCCACCACCATTACGCCGCCGATGAGGATTGCTTGCACCGGTGAAACTCTGCGCCGCATGATTTAGCTCCTCTCTTCCTGATAGATGCTGCGAATGCGCCCAAAGAGCAGGGCGACGATCAGGCTGACGATGAACAGCAACAGGAATCCCTGCGCAGCGGCGTATCCGTGGTCGAAGAAACGCAGCGCCGTACGATAGGTGAACAGGCTGTAGACTTCTGTGGCGCGCCCCGGACCGCCGAGCGTCAGACTGGTGGGAATGTCGAACACCTTGAAGGCCTCCACCAGGCGCAACAGCAAGATCAACCAAAGAATCGGCGTCATGAGCGGCAGGGTGATGCTGCGAAAACTCTGCCATCCAGAAGCGCCATCCACCTCAGCAGCCTCATATAGGTCGGCCGGCAGCCCCTGCAGCGCCGCCAGCGAGACCAAAAAGACAAACGGCGTCCATTGCCAGATGTCGATGAGGATCACCGCCACCAAGGCCCAGAAAGGATTGGAAAGCCAAGGAATGCCTGCGCCGCCTAACGCCCGCAACAGCTCATTGATCGGACCGTTGATTTCATAAAAGAGCGTGATGCTCAAATATCCAACCGCCACCGGTGTAGCGAAGAGCGGCAACACCATGATGGCGCGCAGGACGCTTTTGCCACGCATCTCTCGATTGAGCAAGAGCGCCAACCCAAAGCCAAGCAGCATCTGAACCGTGACGGTGATGATGACAAAGGTCAGCGTCACGCGCAGGCCGTTGTGCAAATTGGCGTCGGTGAACAGACGAAAATAGTTGGCAAAACCGACAAATTGATTGATTCGCCCAAAGCGAAAACTAAAAAAGCTCGTATAAAGTGCGTATAACAGCGGGAAAATCGTAAAGAGCAAGACCCAGATCACCGCTGGCATGATAAAGAAAAATTT
>JANWYX010000353.1 GCA_025055055.1 Caldilinea sp.
GCGCCACGATGGTGAGGCCGATCACGAGCTCGCTGACGCCGAACAGCCGCGCCAGTTCACTGGCGCCCTGCACAAATAGCCGCGAACCAACCGTCAACATCGCCAACCCGGCGACTACATAAACGCCATTCAGAAGGAAACGCCCTGCGCTCTTCGGCTCATCGGCGACAAATTCCTGGCTGTATTCGGCGACCACTGCAGGATTTTGCTCGCGACGGGCCTGCCGGAAGAGGAACGCAACATAGCCAAGCATCAGCGTAAACAGCAGACCCCCCTCCACTTGTCCGATGGCGCCATCCGACGCCAATATCCACACCAGCACGGAAGCGCCGATCATGATCGGGACGTCGAGACGCACCAATTGTTGGGAAACGATCAGGGGAGTGATCAACGCCGACAGCCCCAGAATGAGGAGCACGTTGAGGATGTTGCTGCCCACGACATTGCCGACCGCCAGATCGGGCTGCCCGTTGAAGGTCGATTGTAGACTCACGGCCAGCTCCGGCGCGCTCGTGCCAAAGGCCACGACGGTCAGGCCGATCACCAAAGGCGAAATGCCGAGCGCCGCCACCAGCCGGCTGGCGCCGCGCACCAGCAGCTCCGCGCCTGCAACCAAAATCGCCAACCCGCCGAGAATCACCAAGAGGATGCTCACCATACTACCGTCCACTCCTAACTTTCCCGGTCAGTTCCGACGCCGTCTATCAGGATATTCGTAGAATGGCGCATTTTTCTGCGCTGTCGTAGATCGCGAGCCAAGCTCACTCCAATTGTGATGATCGTGAGCGGCGCAGCAAAGAGCAAGAAAAGGTTGCGATATTCCGCCAAATGTGGATAGTGAATGGAGCTAAGGATCAGAAACGCCGTGTAAATGATGTAATATCCGAGAAAAAGCAATCCCTCCCATCGGGCGATCAAATAGCCGGTGAAGAAGATCGGCAAACAGGCGATCGCCACCACAATCATGAAGGGCATGTCCAGCCAGAGGGCGTTGCTTGAGACAGGCACGCCGGCCCCTGGAGCAACCAGGGCTGTTAATCCCAATACCGCCAAAATGTTGAAAATATTGCTGCCCACGACGTTGCCCACTGCAATATCGCGTTCGCCGCGCAGCGCAGCGACGATCGAGGTGGCCACCTCCGGCAGAGAGGTGCCGGCCGCCACGATCGTCAACCCGATCACCAGCTCGCTCACTCCAAACGCCTCCGCCGCAGCGACCGCGCCGTCGACAAACCAGCGCGCGCCGAACACCAGCAACGCCAGCCCGCCGCCCGCTATCCCCACATCCACCAGTCCTTGCAGCCAAGAGTGAGGTCGTTTCGGTCGAAACTCGGCCTCATACTCGGCGAGCACTGCAGCGTTCCGTTCGCGACGGCTTTGTATGGCTAAAAACACCGTATATGCAAGAATGCCTGCAAAGAACAGCGCCCCTTCCCATCGCTCCACATAGCCGTTGAGTGCAAAAAGCCAAAACACGATCGATACGCCGATCATCAACGGCACGTCAAAGCGTACCAGTTGCTGCGCAACAATCAGCGGGGTGATCAATGCAGAGAGACCCAAAATAAAGAGCACGTTGAAGATATTGCTGCCGACCACATTCCCAACGGCGACATCGGCCTGTCCGCGCAGCGCAGATTGCACGCTGACCGCCAGCTCCGGCGAGCTTGTGCCAAAGGCGACGATCGTCAATCCGATGATCAACGGAGAGACGCCCAGCGCAGCAGCGAGTCGACTTGCGCCGCGCACCAACAGTTCTGCACCTGTAACCAAGGTGACCAACCCGCCGAGCATCAACAATAAGATAAGTGCCATAGCTTCATTCCTTTGGCTTTTGGTTCAATGCAACTGATTATCCATTGATCGCCCCGTTTTTGACAATCTTTTCAAAATGATTGAAGATATTTGAAAATTTGTGCACCTCCAGAACAAAAATCCAGAGAGGAACAACCCATGAACGTTCATGGTCAACACTATCGCACCATCTGGCTGCGGCCGGACGACCCGACAGTGGTGCAGATCATCGATCAGCGTCATCTCCCCTTTCGTTTCGTCATCGAAGATCTGCGCACCGTTGAGGATGTGGCGGTCGCAATCAAGGACATGCATGTGCGCGGAGCCGGTCTGATCGGCGCGACGGCAGGTTACGGCATGTACCTTGCTGCACTGACCGCCCCGCGTACGTCGTTACAGGCCTTTCAAGAGGCGCTGCGCGCGGCCGCCGCCGGACTCAAGGCGACGCGACCGACCGCAGTCAACCTGGCCTGGGCAGTCGATCGGCAGTTGGCCGCCATCGCTGCGGCGGGCGACGACATCGAGGCGCAGATCGAGGCCGCGCAGCACACCGCCCAGGAGATCGCCGACGAAGACGCCGAGTTCTGCCGTCGCATCGGCGAGCATGGCGTCCGTCTGATCGAAGAGATCGCAGCGCGCAAAGGGGGGGAGCCGGTCAATGTGCTGACCCATTGCAACGCCGGCTGGCTGGCTTTCGTCGACTATGGCACCGCCACGGCGCCGATCTATGCGGCGCACGACCGCGGCATTCCCGTGCATGTTTGGGTCGATGAGACGCGCCCGCGCAATCAAGGCGCGCGGCTGACGGCTTGGGAGCTGGGCCAACACGGGGTTCCGCACACCGTCATTGTCGACAACGTAGGCGGCCATCTCATGCAGCACGGAATGGTCGATCTCGTCATCGTTGGCTCCGACCGCACCACCTACACCGGTGACGTCGCCAACAAGATCGGCACCTACCTCAAGGCGCTGGCCGCGCGCGACAACGGCGTCCCCTTCTACGTGGCGTTGCCTTCCAGCACGATCGACTGGGAGATGCGCGACGGGTTGACCGAAATCCCTATCGAAGAACGCGACGCCACCGAAGTGCGCATCATGGATGGACTCAGCGGCGAGGAGATTCGGGAAATCCTGATCATGCCGGAAGCAAGTCGCGCCGCCAATTACGCGTTTGACGTCACGCCTGCGCGGCTGGTGACCGGGCTCATCACCGAACGCGGCATCTGTCCCGCCTCGGAAGAAGGCGTTTTCGGGTTGTATCCAGAAAAACGAAAGAAACGATAAGGAAGGTGTGTCATGGCCTATCGCGTCTTGGACCCACACAGCGTGATCGACTATCTGCGCGCCACGCCGTCGCTTGCGGATGTACTCGACCTTGACGCACCCATGCACGCGCGTGAAGTGGGGGACGGCAATCTGAACCTGGTCTTCATCGTCGAAAACGGCGCCTCGGGCAAGTCGCTCGTCGTCAAGCAGGCGCTGCCCTACTTGCGCGTGGCGGGCGAATCCTGGCCGCTGACGCGTGAGCGGATGCGCTTCGAGACGCAGGCGCTGCTGAAGCACAACGAGTTGGCGCCGGGGCTGGCGCCGCAGGTCTATCACTACGATGAAGAAATGTCGCTTGTCGTCATGGAGAACCTCTCTCATCTGGAGGTCATGCGCAAGCCGTTGGTGGCGCGCAAACGCTTCCCCAAGTTCGCCGACCACATCTCCACCTTTTTGGCGCGCACGCTTTTTTTCACTTCCGACTATTATCTGACCGGCCTAGAAAAGAAAGAGCTACAGGCGAAATTCATCAACCCTCATCTCTGCAAAATCCAGGAAGACTTTGTCTTCACCAATCCATTCATGGATTCACCGGAAAACCGCTGGAATCCGCTACTCGACGCCGAAGTGCAGGCGGTGCGCCGCAACAGCGCGCTCAAGCTGGCGTTGGCGGAGATGAAGGCGAGCTACATGACGCATGCCGAGGCGCTCATTCACAGCGACCTCCACACCGGCAGCATCATGGCGAACGCAGAGCTCACCAAGGTCATCGACCCCGAGTTCGCCTTCTATGGCCCGATGGGCTTCGACGTCGGCGCAGTGCTCGAAAACTTGGTGCTCAACTATCTCTCCCACTTCGCGCATACGCCAGACCCTGAAGCGCGCAAGGACTATCAAGCCTATCTGCTCGACCTGATCCGTGACATCTGGACGCAGTTTGCCGCCAAATTCGAGGCCCTGTGGGTGGAAAACAATCGCGGGGAGCTGATGCCTGCAAAGTACTGGGACTACCCCGGCGGGGACGAGGCGTTCGCCGAATTTCGCCGCCGTACGCTCGCCCACATCCTGCGCGAGACAGCCGGACACGGCGGCGCCAAGATGCTGCGCCGCATGATGGGCATCGTCAGCGTGTGGGACATCACCTCCATCGCCGATCCGGAGCAACGCGCCGTCGCCGAACGCCTCGCCATCCGCATCGGCAGCCGCTGGGTGATGGAGCGCCATTCCATTCACAGCGTGGACGATCTGATCGGGATCGTGCGCGAAGAGGCCGAGTGAACGTAGACCCCCAATTGACAGAGTGAACACGGACTGACAGAGTGAAATGGAGGGCGATTGGCCAATCCGTTCATTCTGCCTCTCCGTGTTCCCATTCGCCCGTCTTTAAGCTCCCGGCGCCCACTTTGGACACTCCCTTCACCTGTGGTACATTCAGAAGAGACGCTGCGGACTTGGCGGCCAGACGCTTCAATATCACCACAGAGGCGCGAAGGCGCAAAGAAACCA
>JANWYX010000043.1 GCA_025055055.1 Caldilinea sp.
CGCTGGTCTTTGCGAACCTCTTCGGGCGTTCCTTCGGCAATTTTCTGGCCGTAATCGATGACGGAGACGCGTTCGGAGATGCCCATGACCACCCGCATGTCGTGCTCGATCAACACGACTGTGATTCCCAGTTCATCGCGCAGCTTGCGAAAAAGCCGCATGGCCGACTCGGTCTCCTGGGGATTCATGCCGGCGGTCGGTTCGTCGAGCAGCAGCAGCTTCGGCTTGGAGGCCAGCGCTCTGGCGATTTCAACGCGACGCTGTTGCCCGTAGGGTAGATTGCGCGCGAGCTGATCGCCGACGCCGCGCGGCAATTCCACAAAGCGTAGGAGACGCAGCGCCTCTTGTCGCGCCTGCTCTTCCGCCTCTTTGAAATGGCGCGTGCGCAGCACGGCTCCCCAGGTTGTGCTCGGCGTGCGCGTATGGGCGCCGACCAAGATGTTTTCCAGTACGGTCATGTTGTTGAAGAGACGAATGTTTTGAAAGGTGCGGCACATGCCCAGCGCGGTGATCTGGTCTGGCCGCTTTCCAACGATGGAGCGCCCTTCGAAGCGGACATCGCCCTCGTCCGGGCGATAGATGCCGGTGATGATGTTGAAAATCGTTGTCTTGCCTGCGCCATTTGGGCCGATCACGCTGGAAATGCTTCCCTTCTCAAAGCGTAAATCCACTGCATTGACGGCCACAAGGCCGCCAAATCGTTTGGTGACTTTTTCTAACTCCAGCATCGCTTGCATCGCGTTCCTCTCCTCGTGGCTTGTGCTTCGACCGTTCAATCGGCCGGCTGTTCCTCCGGTGCTGTGTCGCCTTCGAGCTCGACCTCTGGCGCAAACTCCTCCTCACCCTCATGCAGCTCGAGGCGCGCGCGTTCGGCCGGCACCATGCCTTCTGGGCGGAAGATCATCATTAAGATTAAGAGAAGTCCGAAGACAAACCGCTGATAGCGCGCCGGATCCAATTGAGTTGGCAGATTTTTCCAGGGCACTCCGATCAGAGGGATCACCTCGTTGCCCTGACGCAGACTGCTCAACAGCAACGAGAGCGTTTGGAGAATATCGATGTTGAGCAAGGTCACAACCGCTGCGCCGAGCACAACGCCGGGGATGCTGCCTAACCCGCCGAGAATGACCATCACGAGGACGCTGATCGACGCAGTGAGCGAGAAAGTCTCCGGGCTGACGAACGTGCGATTGGAGGCGTAGAGGACGCCCATCGCGCCGGAGAAGGCCGCGCCGATGGCGAAAGCAGTCAACTTGGTGCGGCGAAGCGGCACGCCCATCGCCACGGCGGCCACGTCGTCTTCACGGATCGCCGTCCAGGAGCGTCCCAACTTGGAGTGCTCCAGCCGCCGGGCGACGATGATGGTGAAGATCAAAACGATCAAGCCCATGAAATAAAAGAAGAAGCCATAGACGTCGTTGACGCCGATGGGGCGGCCCGCCCATCCAGAAAGAGTGCTCAACATTTCAGGGGCGGTGAGAAAGGGCGGCAGCGGCGGCCTCTGAATCGGAGTGATGCCTTGGGGGCCGTTGGTGAGATTGATCGGCTTGTCGAGATTGTTGGCGAGCACGCGAATCACTTCGCCGAAGCCGAGCGTCACGATCGCTAGGTAGTCCCCGCGCAGCCGCAATACAGGAAAGCCCAACAAAATGCCTGTGGCCGTTGCGGCGAGAATCGCCAGCGGAATGAAGAGCCAGAACCACCAAGCTGGAAAGGGAAAGGTGGGATAGATCGAGAAAGTGCCCGGCGGGTCGTTGAGATGCCAAAGTTGTTGTGAGCCGAAGAACGCCCATAGATAGGCGCCTACGGCGAAAAATGCGATGTATCCTAAATCGAGCAGGCCGGCGAACCCCACCACCACGTTCAATCCCAGCGCCAAGGTCGCAAAGACGGCGACCTGAAAGCCGATCTCCAGTAAGAACGGATTGCGCAGACCGACCATCGGCACCACGACCACCAACAGCAAGACGCCTAAAACCCCCTTTACGATAGGGCGTTGGGGGATGAAATAGATCAACGCCAGCGCAGTGAACAACAGTAAGCGCCAAAGCAGTGAACGCGGCTCCAACATCAACAAGGAGGCGATGACGCCGACGTAAGCAAGCGTCAGCAAAATGCCGAGCGGTCCGCGCAGAAGGTGCATGAAGCGATTGGTGGATGCGAACTGTGTGCTCATTGGATGCTCCTCAGGCCTTTTGCGTCGTCTTTCCGCCCAAGAGACCTTGCGGCCGGAAGATCAGAACCAAAATCAAGATGCCGAAGGCGAAGATGTCTTTGTACTCTGCGCCGAACGCGCCGCGCGAAAAAATGCTAAAATAGGAGGCGGCGAACGATTCCAGCAATCCCAACACCATTCCGCCCAACATGGCGCCGACGATGCTGCCGATGCCACCGAGCACTGCGGCGGTGAACGCCTTCAACCCGGGGATGAAGCCCATGTACGGGTCGGCGCGCGTGAAGCGGAAGGTCCAGAGCACGCCGGCGGCGCCTCCCATAGCGCCGCCGATCAGAAAGGTCAAGGCAATGATGCGGTTGACGTCGATGCCCATCAACGAAGCGGTGCGCTGGTCTTGCGCTACCGAGCGAATCGCTTTGCCGAGGCGCGTGGCGTTGACAAGGTAATTCAACGCCACCAACATGATGATCGCAAAGGTGATGAGCAGAAGGGCCTTGTACTGAATCGCGATATTGATCGGGCGCTCGTCAATGGACAGGGAAAAGAGCGTCAGGCGTTGAGCAAAGGGGCCGAACTCCGGAAAGGTGCGATAGAAGTCGCCGTTGATGGCGCTTTGTAGAAAGCGCATGGTGTCTTGCAGCAGAAACGAAACTCCGATCGCGGCGATCAACGGCACCAAGCGCGGCGTTCCGCGCAGCGGTCGATAGGCAAAGCGTTCGGCGCTGACCGCCAACGCGCCCCCGACGCTCATGCCGAGCAGAACGGCCAAAACGAGCCAGAGCAGCGCCAGCCAGATTTCCGAGGTTCTTAAAACGCCTTGCGCGTTGAGCCAGATGAGCAATTCGACGCCCGCAAAGGCGCCAAACATCACAAATTCTCCGTGCGCAAAGTTAATGAATTCCAGCACGCCGTAGACCATCGTGTACCCCATCGCAATAATGGCGTACATAAAGCCCAACGTAATCCCATCGATCAACACCTGCGGCAATAAAATTAAGGAAACTTGAAAGATGTCGATGTCGGTGCGGGTGGGGCGCAACAGCAAGGCGAGCAACAACACGGACGCCGAAATAATCACTGCACTGCCGACGACAAAGATCAGCAGTTGACCCAGAGGGCGCAAGATCTCTTTAATGGGATTGGCTCTACGCAGACGCATGACGTCTCCTCACAAGCGCATGTGAAGGCAGGTTGCGTGATAGGAAAGAAACCGCCTGGTCGGCGTCGGCGGATAGGAAAACGGTGCAGGCTGCTAAAGCTGAACCTGCACCGTTTTGCATGTGGAATGACAACTCAATTGGCGGCCGGCGCCGGGATGTCGAGTACCTTTACAACCTCCGCCTCGCCCCACTTCGCCGGGTCGGCGGATTTCACCTGCTTCACAAAGTACTGTGCCACGGTCAGATCACCGATCTCGTTAAAGGTCTTCACGCCGGTGATGCCGTCGTAGTCTTTTGTGGCGCGCACCGCGGCAGCGACCTGAGCGCGCGTCGGCATGGCGCCGCCGTTCTCCTCGATGGCTTTCTCAATGCCTAACAGACAGATGCTCATGGCGTCATAGCCTTCCGCAGCATAGGGCTGCACCTGCTCACCAAAGCGTGCCTCGTAGTCGGCGATGAATTGTTGCGCCTTCGGGAAGAGGCTCAGCGGCCCCGCCGTGGTCGTGAAATACATGTCCACGACATACTCGCCGGCCAGGTTCGCCATCTCCGAGCTGTCCAGGCCATCCGGGCCAAGGAACTGGGCATCGATGCCCTTCTCACGCATCTGCTTGAGGATCAGGCCGCCTTGGCTGTAGATGCCGCCGAAGTAAACCAGATCGGGGTTGGCGGCCAGGATCGGCGTCAACACGCTGTCGAAGTTCGCCTGCTCCTCGGTGCCTTCAAAGCCGAGCACAGTCATGCCCAGCTCTTCGGCCTTCTGGCGGAAGAATTCGGCGATGCCCTGACCGTAAGCTGTCTTGTCATGCAGGATGTAGACGCTCTTGACGCCCATCTCGCCAAAGGCGAATTCCGCGCCGACCACGCCTTGCACATCATCGCGGCCGACGATGCGGTTCACTTCCGGGTAGCCGCGCGTGGTGACCAGCGGGTTGGTGTTGGCAGGAGAGACCATTGCCAGCTGCGCGTTGTGATATTCTTCGGAGCTGGGGATGGCGACGCCGCTGTTCAGGTGACCCACCACGCACAGCACCGAGGGATCGGCGACGATCTGCTTGGCGTTCGCCACGCCGATGTCCGGGGTGGCCTGATCGTCATAGGGCGCCAATTCGACGGTGAAGCCCATCTCCTGAAGTTTTCCGCTCTTCTGCTCCAGCGCCAACTGCGCGCCGTTCTTGATGGCGGTGCCGAGCACCGACTGCGGGCCACTCAGCGGAGACTGCGTCGCAATTCGAATGACGTTGCCGGCAGCCGGTGCAGCGGGTGCGGTTGGTTGCTGTTCGGCGGGCTGAGCAACGGGCGCCGCCGGCTGAGGCGCAGGCGCACAGGCAGAAATCACCATAGCCGATACAATCAACAATGCCAGGAACAAGTTCAATTTGCGCATATCCAGCTTCTCCTTGTGTGAAAAATGATTCAGACTGCAGATTGTAAACGACGTAAATGGTCGTTTAGCGCACGCAAGCTTCGCCCTACGCTGTCACAGAGGAACGGCTCCGACACTTCAGACATGGCGAGAGTTCTCGCAATTTTCCGTTCCCTCGAGAATGGGCAGGTTTTGGCACAATGTGTTCAGCCCGATGAGATGTGCCTGGTGACATTGAATCAAGTGCTGCTGTGAATCTTCTAGGAAGAGTGCAAATTCTTAACTTCCGGTCGGCTACTGACCATTCCAGAAGCGTTCAACTTTCTGAAAGAGTTAGGCGCTGCACAGTTGGTTCATCTTCCGGCGTTCAGAATGCCCCGAGCTCGTTGAAAGCCAGAAGGTCGTATTCCAACAAAACCAATTGGAGCCAACTGCGCAACGCTTAAGCGTGTGACGGCTGCAATAGTGACGATCTAGAAATCAATTAGGCAAAAAGTTAGGCTAACGCTGCTCGGCGGGACGGATTATAGGAGAGGTCCCGTGATTTGTCAATCAGGATAAATTGCAAGAATATCACATTTGCGCTTTTGTACTGCTCATCGAAGAAAAAGAGCTGTGCTATAATGATCGCTTGTGACTCGACCAAAGACGATTGGGCTGACGGGCAATATCGGAACGGGCAAGAGCACGGTGTTGCGGTATCTGGCGGAGCGCGGCGCCGCAGTCATCGACGCCGATGCACTGGCGCATCAGGCGATCGTCCCTGGGGGACCGGCCTATCAGGCGGTTGTCGACCTCTTCGGGACGCAAATTCTGGCGGCAGATGGCTCAATTGACCGTAAAGCGTTGGGAGCGATTGTTTTCGCCGACGCAGCGAAGCTGGCGCAACTGGAGGCCGTCGTCCACCCGGCGGTCTTTGAACTGGCGCAGCGCATCTTGAACGAGACAGATGCGCCCGTCGTCGTGATCGAGGCAATTAAATTGTTGGAATCCGGGCGCCTTCTCAAATTGTGCGATGAGATCTGGGTCGTCACTGCGGATGAAGCTTCTCAGTTGCGCCGTCTGATGCATGGCCGCGGCATGGATGAAGCAGAGGCCCGCCGACGTATGGCCGCCCAATCGCCGCAGGAGGAGAAAATCAAACGTGCAACGCGCGTCATCGATAACAGCGGCTCTCTTGAGCAACTCTATGAGCAACTCGATCGCATTTGGTGCGAAGTGATGAACCCTACCGGGGATTGGAACGCAAGCGAGGGGCAAACGGCATGAATGCACTGAAACGATTCTGGTTCGAGCATCCCGTTCTTTCGAACTGGGCGATTCTGGCGGTCGGCATGGTGATTATTCTTTACTTTAGCGCCCGTCATGTGGGCTTCGAGCCGATGCAATGGCTCGCTTTGATCGGGGCCACCGTTGCCCTCGCCGGACTTTGCGCGTGGATTATCAACTGGGAATAGTCTGAATTAGCTATGGAAAAACGCGATTACTACGAAGTATTAGGCGTTCCGCGCGACGCTTCCAAAGAACAAATCAAGCGCGCCTTTCGCAAACTGGCGCAACAATATCACCCGGACGTCAACAAGTCGGAGGATGCAGAGGCGCGCTTCAAAGTGATCAACGAGGCTTATCAGGTCCTCTCCGACGATGAGAAGCGCGCCTTGTACGATCGCTTTGGTCACGCCGGGCTGCAGGGCGCAGCCGGCCCGGGATACGACGACATGACGGGCAGCTTCAGCGACCTGGGCAGCATTTTCGAGGAACTGTTTGGCTTTGGCCGCAGTAGCCAGGCGAGGCGACAGCAGCCGCGCCGCGGGGCGGATCTGCGCGTCGATATTCGTCTGAAGTTTGAGGAAGCAATTTTTGGGACGGAGCGCGAAATCGAGATTCCACGCATGGAGACGTGCGACCGTTGTCACGGCACCGGCGCCGAACCGCCGACCTCGCCGGTCGTCTGCGCCATGTGCAACGGCTCCGGCGAAGTCAAACGTCGACAGCAAAGTCCGCTGTTCGGCACCATCGTCACTGCCGCTACCTGCCCGAACTGCAACGGCAGCGGCGAGGTGATCCCATCGCCCTGCCAGAAATGTCAGGGACGCAAAGTGGTGCGCGTCACCCGCAAGATCAACGTCAAAATCCCTGCCGGCGTCGATGACGGCATGCGCATTCGCCTGGCGGGCGAAGGCGAATCCGGACAACTCGGCGGGCCTTCAGGCAATCTCTACGTCGTGGTTTCCGTCGAGCCGCACAAGTTTTTCGTGCGCAACGGCAGCGACATCTTGCTCGAACTGCCCATCAACGTGGCGCAGGCCGCTCTCGGTGCAACGGTCAAAATTCCCACGCTCGAAGGCGGCTATGATACACTCGAGATTCCACCGGGCACGCAGACCGGCGCCCAGTTCCGCAAGCGCGGCCTCGGCGCGCCCCATCTCCAGCGCAGCGGACGCGGGGATATGTTGATCACCGTGCGCGTAGAAATCCCGACCAAGCTGACGGCCGAACAGAAGGAGCTCTTCCGCCAACTGGCGCGCACCTTTGGCGATGAGACCACTCGTGAAGAGTCAAAGGGTTTTTTCGACCGGCTGTTCGGCGCAGACTGAGAAGAGGCGAATATGGCAGGCAGCGCTGTCCTGGAGATTGCAGTCGAATGCGACGCCGAAGCCGCCGAAGCGGTCAGCGAGCTGTTTAATCGTTTCAACGGCGGCGACTACGACGCCGACAGTGAAGCAGGCGAAGCCGGCGGCGGCGGCGCCGTCATCGAGACCACAGGCTACGACGACTTCGGCGAGCCGATCGACGGGCAATTTCGCATCGTCGTCAAGACGTACATCAAGCCCGGCGCACGCGGGGAGCAGATCCGCCGTCAGATCGAAGAGGGACTGTGGTTCCTCTCGCGCATCTATCCGATCCCCGAGCCGCAAATTCGCACCCTGTACGAAGAAGATTGGGCGCACGCCTGGAAGCGCTTCTACAAGCCCCTGCGCGTTGGCAGACGCATTCTGTTGAAGCCGAGCTGGGAGTCCGTAGAGGCTGCGGCCGAAGACATCGTGATCGAGTTGGATCCCGGTATGGCTTTCGGCACCGGCCTGCACCCGAGCACGCGGCTGTGTATTGCAGCGCTGGAGGAGTATGTCCACCCCGGCGATATCGTGCTGGACCTGGGGACCGGCAGTGGCGTGCTCGCCATCGCCGCCCACAAGCTGGGCGCAGCCTCCGTGCTGGCGACCGACATCGACCCGATCGCAGTGGACGTAGCCCGGGAAAACACCCTGCGCAACGGCATCCCCCTCGGCGCAACGCCGGGTGTCATCGTTCAAGCCGGCAGCGTGCCGGAGGGTATGGCCAACCGTTTCGATGTGATCGTCGCCAACATCCTGGCCGAGGTGCTCGTTAAGCTCTTCGACGCCGAATACAGCTACCCGCCACTCGTCGAGCCGCTCAAACCGGGCGGCGCGTTGATTCTGGCCGGCATTATCGAAGAACGCGCGGAGATGGTGATTGAGGCCGCGCGGCGACACGGCTGCACTCTGATCGACCGCAAACAGGAAAATGACTGGGTGGCGTTGGTCGTGCGCAAAGTGTGAGACATGAGCGGCGAGAAGTGGCTTGCGCGCCATCGTTTCTTTGTCGAGACGCCCCTTGCGGTCGGAGAAACCCATCGATTTGACGCTTTGGCGCATCAGCTCGCTGTCGTGCTGCGCTTGAAAGCTGGCGACGTCCTCACGCTTATCAACGGCGACGGCTATGAATATCTCACAACGCTCACCGAACTCTCCTCGCAACGCGCAGCCGGTCAGGTACGGGAAAGACGCGCAACGAACGCCGATCCGAAGATCGACCTGACGCTCTATTTGTGCTCCCTTAAGCAAGACAAATTTGAATGGGTCTTGCAAAAAGCAACTGAACTAGGCGTGACGCGCATTGTCCCGGTTCTCAGCCAACGCAGCGTCGTACGCCCACTGGCGGCGCTGGCGGCTAAACGCACGCGCTGGAGCGTCATCCTTCGTGAGGCGACCGAACAATGTGGTCGCACCCGCCCGCCCATCCTTCTGGACGCCGTTGAATTGAGCGCAATCGAACTGCCTGAAGGGACTTGGGGCTTTTTGGCATGGGAGGAGGCGGGCGAAGACGCCCCCACTCTTGGCCAGGCGGTGACGGCCTTGTGCACATTCGGCCCACGGCCTCTCCCTCCGCTGGCGCTGTTGATCGGCCCCGAAGGAGGGCTTGCGGCTGGCGAAGTGGAGCGCCTTGCGGCACGCGGCTGGCACATCGTCACCCTGGGCAGCCGCATCCTGCGCGCCGAGACCGCAGCCCTGGCGGCCGTGACCATCACTCTGGAGCGCTGCGGCGAGCTGTGACGCAATCTCCACGATCTTTTGACACCCTCTTGGCTTTGCCCTACAATCGCAAGGATATAGTGCGCATGCAGAACCGTGAATGCACAGGATAGAGGTTATGAAATACCTGACGACCAACCAGATCCGCCAGTATTTTCTGGATTTCTTTCATCAGCGCGGCCATGAGATCGTCCCCAGCAGCAGCCTGGTGCCGGAGAACGACCCGACGTTGCTGCTCACCAATGCCGGCATGAACCAGTTCAAGGATGTCTTCCTCGGCTTGGAAAAACGCCCATACAAGCGCGCAGCCACTGTGCAGAAGTGTATGCGCGTCAGCGGTAAACATAACGATCTGGAGAACGTCGGGCCTAGTCCGCGGCATCACACCTTCTTTGAGATGCTGGGCAATTTTTCCTTCGGCGATTACTTTAAGAAGGATGCCATTCGCTTTGCCTGGGAGCTGCTGGTGGATGAGCTGGAGCTCCCGCTCGAACGGCTCTGGTTCACCGTCTACACAGAGGACGACGAGGCTGAGCGTCTCTGGATTGAAACCGGCGCCGACCCAGCGCGCGTCCTGCGCTTTGGCAAAAGCGACAACTGGTGGTCGATGGGCGACGTCGGCCCCTGCGGCCCTTGCTCGGAGATTCATTACTACTGGGGCGATCTGGAAAAGCAAAGCGCTGCAGGCGTCAACAACAGCGACGAATATTTAGAGATCTGGAACCTGGTCTTCATGCAATATGACGCGCAGCCGGACGGTCGCCTCGTTCCTCTGCCGGCGCCCAGCGTGGACACCGGCGCCGGACTGGAGCGGCTCGCCAGCATTTTGCAGGGCAAAGACAACAACTATGACACCGACGCGTTTGCGCCGATCATGAACCGCATCCAGCAGCTGGCGGGCCACACCGATGCGCAACGCCAGGAGCATCTTTTTCGCTATCGCGCCATCGCCGACCACGCGCGCGCCTGCACATTTCTGATCGGCGATGGCGTGCTGCCCGGCAACGAAGGCCGTCAGTACGTGCTGCGCATGATCCTGCGCCGCGCGGCACGCTTTGGCAAGATCATCGGCTTTGAACGCCCGTTTTTGGCGCAAGTGGCCGAAGTCGTGATTCAAGAGATGGGCGTCCATTACACCGATCTGATACCGAAGCGCGACTACATCATGCAGACCATCACCGATGAAGAAGAGCGCTTCCATCGCACGCTCAACAATGGCCTGCGCATCCTGGACGAAATTATGGAGCGCATGCGCGCCGAAGGACGCACGCAAATTTCCGGACAAGAAGCCTTCTTCCTGTGGGACACCTTTGGTTTCCCGATCGATCTGACGCGCGATGTTGCGAAGGACAACGGCTTTACCGTAGACGAGGAGGGCTTCCGGAAGGCGCTGGCCGAACAAAAAGAAAAGAGCCGCGCCACCGCTGTTGAAAAGGTTGCCTTGGATGTCAAGCCCTATGTGGAGCACTTCCGCAAGCTCCAGGAGCAGGGCGTGATCGACCCGGCGGGTGTGCGTTATCGCATCTACGAAGACCTGGCCGAGGTGGACACCACCGTGGCGGCGCTCTTTGTCAACGGCGAGCCGGTCGAAGAGGCGAGCGTCGGACAGGAGGTCGAGGTCTTGTTGCCGGAGACGGTCTTTTACGTCGAAGCGGGCGGTCAGGTCAGCGACACAGGCGAAATTTATTACTGGCCTGAAAATTTGCCCGAACCGGTCTGGTCGATCCAGGTGACCGATATGCGACGTCCGATTCCCGGGCTGATCCTGCATGTCGGCAAGGTGACCGGCGGCACGGTCAGGGTGGGAGACCCGGCCGTGGCGGTGATCGACACCGAGCGCCGTTGGGACATCATGCGCAATCACACGGCAACGCACATTTTGCACGCAGCCCTGCGCGAACGATTGGGCAAACACGTGCATCAGGCCGGCTCGCTGGTGGCGCCGGATCGACTGCGCTTTGACTTCACCTACGGTCAGCCGCTGAGCGATGAGGACATTGCCGCCATTGAGCGTCGCGCCAACGAAATCGTCTTGCAGAACTACCCGGTCAACACGCGCTGGACAACCTACAACCAGGCGATCGGCGAAGGCGTGACCGCGCTCTTCACCGAAAAGTACGGCGACGAAGTGCGCGTCGTCTCCTTCGGCGAAGAGGAGGGCGTCAGCGCCGAGCTGTGCGGCGGTACGCACGTCGACAGCACTGCTGAAGTCGGCCCCTTTCGCATCGTCAGCGAGGGGAGCGTCGCTGCGGGCGTGCGGCGCATCGAGGCCGTCACCGGTCGTGCGGCGGAAGCGCTGATCGAGGAGCGGTTGGCTGCTCTTGACGCCATCGCCGCAATGTTGCACACCAAACCTGCCGAGGCAGCTGAGGCGGTGCGGGAACTGCTCGCCCGTCACCATGCGTTGCAAAAGGAGGTTGCGCAACTGCGTCAGAAGTTGGCGCGACAGGAAGCCGAGGCGCTGCTCCAGCGCGCAGAGCGCGTGGATGGGTTCTCTGTGCTCGCCGTGCGCGTCCCGGCCGAAGATGTGGAGACGTTGCGCCAGCTAACCGACTGGTTTCGCGACAAGTTGGGCAGCAGCGTCGTGGCGGTCGGCGCTGTGATCGACGACAAGCCATTGATCGTCGCCGCAGTGACCGAAGACC
>JANWYX010000046.1 GCA_025055055.1 Caldilinea sp.
GCGCTCGACAATGTCGACGCCTTACGCCTACGCGCTGCGCTCGACCTAATCCTTGCGACGCTCAAACAGGCGCTGGCTGCGCTCGCCGACCGCATCGAGGCCGAAGCGCACACGGTTACAATCGCCTTCACACACCTTCAGCCAGCAGAGCCGACCACGCTCGGTTATCGGCTGGCGCAGTTTGGGCAGGATTTGCTGATCGACCTGGAGGAGCTGCGCCGCGTGCGCGCAGAAGTGCGCGGCAAAGGACTGAAAGGCGCCGTCGGCGCCAGCGCCAGCTACGCCCACCTGCTCGAAGGCACGGGTTGGACGCCCCGCCAGCTTGAAGAACGAGTGATGGCGAAGCTCGGTCTGGAAGCCTTCCCCGTCGCCACCCAGACTTATCCGCGCAAACAGGACTGGCTGGTCCTCAATGCACTGGCCGGCCTTTGCGCAACGCTGCATAAATTTGCGTTTGACCTACGCATCCTGCAAAGTCCTCCCTTCGGGGAATGGAGCGAGCCTTTCGGCGAAAAGCAGGTCGGCTCCAGCGCCATGCCCTTCAAACGCAACCCGATCGTCGCCGAGAACATCGACAGCTTGACGCGGCTGGTGGCCGCCCTGCCGCGTGTGGCGTGGGATAACGCCGCGCTCAGCTTGCTCGAGCGCACGCTCGACGACTCGGCCAACCGCCGTCTGCTGCTGCCGGAGGCATTCCTGCTCACCGATGAGGCGTTGCAACGCGCGCTGCGCCTCATTGAAGGGGTGCGCTTCTGGAGCGGCGCCATCCGGCGCAACCTGCGCGACTACGGCGTCTTCGCCGCCACCGAGCGCGTGTTGATGGAGGCAGTGCGCGCCGGCGGCGATCGCCAGGCGCTGCATGAAGCGATCCGCCAACAGAGCCTGGCGGCGTGGGCGGCGGTGCAGGAGGGCAAACCCAACCCACTCGCCGAGCTGCTGGCAAGCGATGAGCGCATCACCCGCTACGTGCCCGCGGCGGCCCTGCCTGCGCTGCTCGATGCCGGCGCACATGTGGGCGACGCGGCGGAGCGAGCGCTGGCGCTGGCGGCGCAGATTCGCGCAACGTTAGAGCAACCGATCGCCGCAACGGCCGTCCTGTGACAAGCGAAACTCTCGTTATCCTCACCTGCGACGACGGCTCCGTCGACCTGGCGATGGAGGAGCTGCACGCTGCGTCGGACGCCGCAGCGCTGCAGGCGACGCTGGCCCCTGGCGTGCTGCTGGTGGAGGCCGGCGTCCCTTTCTCTGTGCTGGCCGCCCATTGGCGCAGCAAGCCGCCGATTTTCGTGCGCCATATTATGCCTGTGCAGGCGGTTTTGCCGTTGGGCGGCCATATCGGCGACCCGGCCTTTCTGGCACGTGCGTTGCCGCCCCTGCTGCCGCCGCTTGACCCCGCCCTTTCTTTTTCGGTGCAGACGCGCTTGCCGGCCGCGTTGCCCTATAAACCTTTCGATGTCAACACAGCGCTGGCCGGGGCGTTGAGCAGCGCAGGCGGCCCTCCGCTTGACGTGCGCGCACCGCAGCAGATCGTCTCAATCGTCTGCGCCGAGGCGCCTCTGCGCCAGCAGGAGGGCGTCTGGATGGTCACAAGCGCAGGAGAGGAGCGCAGGCTGCGCCTGGCCGCTCTGGCCGGCGTCTCTCTCGCTGCAGAGAATCTGTCGAGCTGGGCGGGCGGGATGCGTCGCTTCGCGCGCGAGGAGGGTCAGATCAGTCGCGCGGAATTTAAGCTGCTGGAGGCGTTCGAGGTCTTTGGGCTGGACTTGCCTCCACGCGGCACGGCGCTCGACCTGGGTGCGTCACCAGGAGGGTGGACGCGCGTGCTGCGCCGGCGCGGCCAATACGTGACCGCCGTCGATCCGGGCGAGCTGGACCCTCGACTGGCCAACGACCGCGGCATCCGCCATCTCCGCATGACCGCCGAGCAATATCTTCAGGAAGGCCCCGAACTCTATGACCTGATCCTCAACGACATGCGCATGGACGCGCGCGACTCGGCGCGACTGATGGCCGCCTTTGCGTCCTATCTGCGCCCACACGGCTGGGCCCTGATGACGCTGAAATTGCCGGAGCAGCAGCGTCGTCCTGTGCTCGACCAGGCTTTCGCCATCCTGCGCAAGGCCTATCACATCGCCGGCGCGCGCCAATTGTTTCACAATCGCAGCGAGATCACAGTCTGGCTGTCGCCGTTGGAGAAAGAAAGGTCGTAGTTGCAGTCACCGGGCTCCAAGTCAACGAGCGGCGAATGCGCTGTCAAAGTCAAGGACACCTGACCGAACCTATAGTTGCATCTCCGCTTTCATTCCTCGTTTGTAAGCCGTTATGCTGCAGGGAGAGTGTTTTCTGTGGATGATAAAGGACAGAAAACCGGATGTAAAAAGTTGGAGGTTTTATGAACGGGCGATTCTTCCCTGCCGGCTTTGCATATGCAAAAGCGCTTCAAAAGGTTCGAGCCATCTTTGTGGTTGGGGTAATCGCCGCTGTGCTGTTCTTGAGCGCAGGTTGTTCGTCCGGACTGACGCCCGATCGTTTCCAACAGCAGGTACAGCGGTTCCTGACGCAGACGCGGCTGGCGCGTGAGGCCAGCTCTCCGCCCATCAGCCCAGAGAATCAGGTTCTGGTCGTTGGCGCAGACGGCAACCTGTTCTTGATCGACGCCATCAGTGGGCAGCGTTTTGCGTTGACCGTCGACGCTTCCCCTCAGCGCCGATATTTGCAGCCTGCTTGGTCGCCCGATGGAGAACGCATCGCCTGGACGCGCCTGGAGGGCGGCGACAGCGCTGTAGAGGTCAGTCGTTTCGATGGCAGCGAGCGTCGCTCAGTCGCCACGTCGTTCCCGCCCTTCTATTTCTTCTGGAGTCCCGCCGGCAACCATCTCGCCTTTCTGAGCAACTGGGCGGCGATGAACCGCCCCACGATTGCGTTGCGCCTCGTCGAGCTGCGGGAAGAGACGCTCGACGTGCGCACACTGGCGGAAGGACGTCCTCTATACTTTTCCTGGTCGCCCGATGGGAAGGCGCTGCTGACCCACATCGACGGCGAGCGCATCGAACTCTTGAAACTCAACGGCGAGGTGGAGCCGCTGGAGATCACAGCCGCGCAGTTCTCCGCTCCCCAGTGGGCGGCGGATGGAGAGCGACTGATTTACGCTGTGGCTGACGGTCGCCAGCGCCTTATCGTCGCTGACCGCGCCGGCCGAGAGTTGGTCGAGCTGACCGATTACACAGGGCGGATCGCTTTTTCCCTCAGCCCGGACGGCGCGCAGATGGCCTATGTTGTGACCAACGATGCCTTGCGATGGAGCGTTTTTGGACCCCTCTATGTCGTCGATGTAGAAACACTGCGCACCCGCGAGGTGACGGACGACCCTGTGCTGGCTTTTTACTGGAGCCCGGATGGGAGACGCCTGGCCTATCTAACGTTGGAGTTCGTCGATGGCAGGCTAGGGCTGCGTTGGCATGTGTGGGAGGGTCGTCGCGTTGCGAGATACGCCTTCTTCCTCCCTTTCAGCATTTTCGTGGAGAATTATCTGCCCTTCTTTGACCAATATGCGCAGAGTCACCGCATCTGGTCGCCCGCAGGCGACGCTTTTGTTTTTGCCGGCGCGCTGCAAGATGGTCGCAGCGGCGTTTGGGTGCAGGATGTGATCGCAGGCGGAGAGCCGCGCCTGCTCGGTCCTGGGGTGATCGCAAGTTACTCGCCGAGATAAGATGAGATACGCATCGTGTGTTCCTGTTCCGTAGACAGACGCGTGACGGAACAGGCAACATTCGCTCTCCGACGCCGGTCAAGTTGATGAATCGAGAATCTACGATAACATCACGGCGCGTCGAGTGCATCGTCCACCGAGACCTGCAGGTCGGGGTAGTGAGCAGAGACTGCGATCTCTCCACGACTAAAGACACCGTGCTCGACATAGCCGCCGCTCTCCAACTTCAACACAGCGATCGTCTCCTCCTGCGGGTCGACGATCCAGTACTCGGGGATGCCCGCCTGCGCATACTCCTGCCGCTTCACCACCAGGTCTCGCTCGCGGTCATCGGGCGAGACGACCTCCACCACCAGGTCCGCGCCGCTCCAATACGCCTCCTGCCGACGGGGATCGTGGGCGTTGATCAGAAATAGCAAATCCGGCTCGCGGATTTTGCCCGGCCAGAGCCGCAGTCGCATGGGAGCGAATAGCACCTTGCCGCCGATGCGGCGGGCAAACGCAGCAAACAGCGCGCTTAAGAAGAGAACGATGCTCTGATGTCTGTCGCTTGGCATGGGCAGCACCTCGATATGGCCGTCGGAGAATTCGACCAATCGGTTCGTGTCCAGGCGCAAATACTCCTCCTCGCTCCAGGCGCCTTGAGCAGGAAAGAGCAACGCCACCTCCCACGCCGGCTGCGGCTCCACGTTCGGATCACTTTGTCTGTGCATCGATCTGGCCACTGTGCGTCCTCCTCTTCCACAACGCCGCCGATGCCGGTTGCGAATGTGGACACAATATAGTATAGCGAAGAATGGACGCCGGGTAAACGCAGAGCGGAGCGCGGCTGCGAACCGCTTTGACATATTTCATCGGCCTTTCTCTCTCCTTGCGTCATCGTCAACCGGTGGAACCGACAGAGTTGACGGAAATAAGCGAGGGCAAGTTCACCCAGACCGCCGCCGAGGCGATCGTCTTTGATCGCATTATTCCGCAGCAGAAGGCGCAGTTGGTCGATCATGTTGCGAGTGTGGCGGGACGTCAGTTGGAGCGGTTTTGGAATAATTCTCACCGCAGATACTTCGAATACGGATCCACTTGCCACTTTTTCAGCTCTTTCCCCTTGCAATAGACCCGCGTTGCCGACCAGCTCTGCACGTAGCTCCACAATTGCCAGAAGGCGCTCATTTCGCTCTTGCGGAAGGCTACGCGGTAGACCAGGTGGCGGTCTTCGTCGAGCAGTTGCATAAAGCCTGCGCGTTTCTGGGCAAGATGCAGCACAAAGGGGAAGTATTCGGAGCGGCTCTGGCGAAATTCGAGGATGACATGAGCAAGTGCAAGCTCTTCCTGCGTTTTGTTGTCGCTTGCGTCGAGCGTTTCCTGTACGTCCGGCGGCTGCGCCTCGGCAACGCCGATGCTTGTCAGTTCCCGCAAAAGCGGCTCTAGGACGCGTCGCAGGTCAGGTTGGGGCAGGTGGATGCGCAGGTCGCAGTGCTGGCAACGCCAGGGGCGCAGTGCGTGCGCCGTCTCTCCTAGCCTTTCCAGCGCATGCTGAAGGGGATCCTCGCCCAACGCTGCGGTCAGAGAATTCAGCCGCAGGGCCAACGCGGATTCGGGCAGCTCCAACGGCGCATGTTTCCATGCCTCCAGCACTTGCCTGACTTCAGCGGCGCTCAGTGGCGTGGCAAGCAGCGCCTGCAGGCCCAGCGCAACACCCATCAGTTCGACCGGCATCGGGGCCGCCGCCATCCACTCTGCCAACAGTGCGCCGTCTTGGCGCAGCCATGCGGCCAGCAACGCCGTTCGCCAAAAGCCGGCAGTTCGGCTCCAAGCTTCGCTGTCACGCAGACGTAACAGCTCGGCCAGGGCGGCGTCTGCGACTGCGCCTCCTTCCAGCAGGCGCACTTCCAGAGCGGCGAGATAAAGTTGTTGAAATGCAGGCGGCGCAGGTGTGAGCGGCGTTTCCACCCAGGCGAGAAAACGGCTGCGCTGACGAGAGGTGAAGGCGTTATAGCTCAGCCCTGGTGCCGGTGCAGGCTCGTCAGAAGAAAGGCTCTCAAAGTCGATCGGGGCGACGCTGAGCGTTGGGTCGAGCAGGGCGTAATCCTCGTCAGGAGAGGGGGCGACGCAGGAAATCACCATGGGCAAGGTGCGCAGTTGCGCGTCGGCCGCTACCGTCGCCAGCGAAGGGTCGCGGCCTGCTATCCGGACCAACGGGTTCGTCGGAACATACGATGCCATGGCAAAGATCGAACACTCATACGTTTTCTTCAAAAAGTGCCGTCATTTCGTCTCGACCGATGAAATTTGCGGCGGCGCTCCCTAAAACAATCAATATCCCTTTAATTGCAATCTTTCAATTATAGCAGTAGTTATACGCGTGTAGTAGTCATACGCGTATGCCTCGCCGTCTTTGCTTAAACAAACGTCACATCGGCGGAAATTGTTTAACCATAGCGGCGCTTCGCAGCCGCCGCGCTGCAAACCGCAGAGTCTTTGAGGCGCCGGAAATGTTCAACCCACCGGCGCATAATTCTCCCGGCGCAACATGGGCGCAAGATATTGTCCTGTGTAACTGCGGGGGTTGGCGGCGACATGTTCCGGCGGCCCTTCGGCGATCACATAGCCGCCCTTGACGCCACCCTCCGGCCCCATGTCGATGATCCAGTCGCAGTTTTTAATCACGTCGAGGTTGTGTTCGATCACCAGCACGGTGTTGCCTTTGTTGACCAGCTCGTGCAGTACGTTGAGCAGCTTGCGCACGTCCTCGAAATGCAGGCCGGTCGTCGGCTCATCGAGAATGTAGAGCGTGTTGCCGGTGGCGCGACGGCTCAACTCTTTGGAGAGCTTAATGCGCTGCGCCTCACCGCCGGAGAGCGTTGTCGCCGGCTGGCCGATCTTGATATAGCCCAGGCCGACTGCATTGAGCGTCTCCAGCTTGTTGCGAATGCGCGGGATGTTCTGGAAGAACTCCAACCCCTCTTCGACGGTCATGTCCAATACATCGGCGATCGACTTGCCACGGTACTTGATCTCCAGCGTCTCGCGATTGTAGCGGCGGCCTTTGCACTCTTCGCAGGGCACGTAGACGTCGGGCAAAAATTGCATCTCGATGCGGATGATGCCGTCGCCTTGACAGGCCTCGCAGCGCCCGCCTTTAACGTTGAACGAAAAGCGCCCCGGCTTGTACCCGCGCGCCTTGGCGTCGGTCAGGCCGGCGAAGAGGTCGCGAATGTCGGTGAAGAGGCCGACGTAGGTTGCCGGATTGCTGCGCGGGGTGCGGCCGATCGGGCTTTGGTCGATGTCGATCACCTTGTCGATGTGCTCGACGCCTTCGATGGCGTCATGCGCGCCAGGGCGGTCTTTGGCGCGATACATCATCTGCGCCAGCTTCTTGTACAGCACCTCGATCACCAGCGTCGATTTGCCGCTGCCACTGACGCCGGTGACGGCCACCAGCTTGCCCAGCGGAATGCGCACGTCTATGCCCTTGAGGTTGTTCTCGCGGGCGCCTTTAACGAGCAAAACCTTGCCGTTGCCCTCGCGGCGCGTCTGCGGCACCGGAATGCACAGCTCCCCGCGCAGGTATTTGGCCGTCAGGCTGTTGGGGCAGTGAATGAACTCCTCGCGCGGGGCCGAACAGACGACATGACCGCCATGCTCGCCGGCGCCGGGCCCCATGTCCACCACCCAATCCGCAGCGCGGATGGTGTCCTCGTCATGTTCGACCACAAGCACCGTGTTGCCGAGGTCGCGCATGCCTTTGAGCGTTTCGATCAGGCGGGCGTTGTCCCGCTGGTGCAGGCCAATGCTCGGCTCGTCGAGGATGTAGAGCACGCCCATCAGCTGGCTGCCGATCTGCGTCGCCAGGCGGATGCGTTGACTTTCGCCGCCGGAGAGCGTCGCCGCCGTGCGGTCGAGCGTCAGATAATCGAGCCCGACGTTGACCATAAATTGTAGTCGCGCTGCAATCTCCTTGAGCACCTGATGTGCAATGGCGCGCTGGCGCGGGGTTAGAGGAGACGGCGAGATGGCGAGATCGAATGCGGCGTTGCCGTTCGCCGACGCAACGCCTCCCGTCTCTCCTCTCCCATCTCCCGCTCTGTGGCTTTCGCTGCTCTCGACTCTCTCTCCCCGCAGCCACTGCACCCAAGCCAGCGACTCGCTGACCGGCATGCGTGTGACTTCCCAAATGTTTTTGCCGGCGACGGTGACGGCCAGCGCCTCGGGGCGCAGCCGCTTGCCGCCGCAGGTGGGACAGGGGCGCACACTCATGAACTCTTCCAGCTTGGAACGGATGTACTCGCTGGTCGTCTCCTGGTAGCGGCGCTGCAGGTTGGGGATGACGCCGCTGAAGGTGGTCTCATAGTAACGCAGATCGCCCTGGCTGTTGGTGTAGTCGATACGAATCTTCTCGCCTTTGGCGGGCGTACCCCAGAGGATAATATCGCGCTGTTTCAGGCTTAACTTCTTGACCGGCGTCCGCGCAGGGATGCCGTACTGTTTGCAGACGGCGCGCAAAATCTGGCGATAGTAGCCTTCGCTCTCCTCTTCGTTCTGGCGTCGCCAGGGAATGACGGCGCCGTCTTCAATCGAAAGCTCCTCGTCGAGCACGAGCTCGGGATCGAATTCTTGCAGCGCGCCGAGACCGGTGCAAGTGGGGCAGGCGCCGTGCGGGCTGTTGAAGCTGAAAGTGCGCGGCTCGATCTCCGGCAGGCTGGCGCCGCACTTGATGCAGGCGAAGTGCTCACTGAAGGTGCGGTCGATCGGTTGGTTGCGATCGGTGACGTCGGAGACGATGAGCACGCCGTCGCCCAGCTTCAGCGCCGTCTCCACCGAGTCGGCCAGCCGCGTCAGGTCGGTGCCCGTCGGCTCGCCCGCCTCGTCGACGCCCGGCGGCTGCACGATGATACGGTCGACCACGGCCTCGATCGTGTGCATCTTGTAGCGGTCCAACTCCGGGACTTCGGTGACTTCGTAGATTTCGCCGTTGACGCGCACACGCATGTAGCCTTGCTTGTGCAGGCTCTCGAAGACCGTCTTGTGATTGCCCTTGCGATCCTTGATGATCGGCGCCAGGATCAACAGTCGGCTGCCGGCGGGCATCTCCATGATGCTGTCCACGATCTGCGTGGGCGTCTGTTGCGCAATCGGCTCGCCGCAGGTAGGACAGTGCGGCTGCCCGATGCGGGCGTAGAGCAGACGCAGATAGTCATAGACCTCCGTCACCGTGCCCACGGTGGAACGCGGGTTGCGGCCGGCGCCCTTCTGATCGATCGAAATGGCGGGGCTCAATCCTTCGATCTGGTCGACATTGGGTTTTTCCATCAGTCCTAAAAACTGGCGAGCATAGGCCGAGAGCGATTCGACGTATCGCCGTTGTCCTTCAGCGTAGATGGTGTCGAAGGCCAAACTGCTCTTGCCGCTGCCGCTCAGGCCGGTGATGACGACCAGTTTGTCGCGGGGAATTTCCAAGTCGATATTTTTAAGATTGTGCTCACGCGCACCGCGCACGATCAATTTATCCAGCGCCATGGTTGCCTCACCGTCATGCAGACAACTGCATGATAAGATTGCACGATAAAAAAGCATCGAACAAAAGTTCTTCCAGTATACCCGATGCTATGTTCTCTGCACAAAAACTTTCCAATAAAAAGGACGAGAGTGTAAGCATCCCTCGTCCGTCTATCACCATCGAATCATAATACAAGTTTGACATCATCACCGTGAGCGTTCATGCAAATCGAAGACATCCTTCGGACTGCACCGCACACCCCTTCCAAACGCTCGAAGCTGTCCGGAGCATTTTCTATCCAATCCGCCATGTTTGGAAAGAATTAAACAATAGGCGCAGGAGGTTTGTGCTACACTCGATTTTGCGATAATTTTCACAAATTTGCTTCATGAATAGGGAGTTTCTCATGAGACGTTTGTTTCTAGTGGTAGCGATTTTGTCAATATTGATGCTGGCGGCTTGTGGCGGT
>JANWYX010000069.1 GCA_025055055.1 Caldilinea sp.
CCAGCCCCCACTCTCGCTCCAGCGTCAGCCGCGCAAAGTCCTTGAGCACTTGTTGCAGGGCCGCGTCCACGCGACGGGGGGACATCTTGCGGCGCACGGCCTCCATCGACTGAATCACACGGGCAGGATTGCCCTCCACCACGGAGCCGGACGGAATCGACTGCGTGACCACCGCGCACGAGTTAACGAAGGTTTCGTCGCCGATCTCGACGCCTGGATGCACAAAGACGCCCGCTGCACACCAGACATAGTCGCCGATGGTGACGCCTGCCAGTTTGACCCAATACCCCTGCGTGAACGGCAAGAAAGAACCGTGGGTGAAGACCATTGTCCGCGGTCCCAGCGCCGAATAATAGCCCATCCGCACCGGCTCGTCGCAGTTGATCAGACACTGCGGGCCGATGTAGCACTGGTCGCCGACCTCGAGGTCCGAGGCGCCGTAGATGAGGCAAAAGTTAGCGATCTCGCTCTGGCGGCCGAGCCGAAATTTTCCACCCAGCCGGATCAAGGTGAGGGCGCGCACCGTTGCGTAGTCGCCCAGCTCGATCTCGCGCGCCATCACGCCTGCAAACCAACCGATGGAAACCCGCTTGCCGATGTGCGCGTTGCAGAATCGTCGTAGGGCCCACGGCTTCAAGGCCGGCGGTAGAAGAAAGATCAGCCCGAAGAAGAACATACGCATCGTCATGGCAATATTGTATGTCGGCGGCGAAGCATTTCCCAAAGCGACCTGCGCGGCGACGCCATTCATTCCCGCCGTCCGCTCGTTCAATTTCTCATTTTCGCCTCCTCATGATACGCTGCAAGACTTATGCTGATGCGTGTTTTGCGTCGACTGCAGCCCTTCTTTGTGGCGCTAGCTTTGATCTTCATCGGCCTGCTCTTGCATGCGCAGTGGGGAGAATTGCAGCGCTCTGTATGGCGCATCGACTTGCGCTGGCTGGCGCTCTCCGCAGGCTTTATGCTTGCGGCATGGGCGGTCGAAGTCCTTCTGTGGCTGCGCATGCTGAATACGGTTGGGAGGCGCCTGCCGTATCGGGTGGCGCTGCGCATCTGGTTTCTCAGCGCCATCGTGCGCTATATCCCCGGCAACATCTGGCAGCCCATGTCACTCACCTATCTTGCAGCCCAGCGCGGGGTGCAGATCGAAGCGACGTTGACCACCATCATCCTCTATCAAGTCATCACCATCCTCGCCGTGGGGCCGATCGCCGCCGCATACTTTCCCCTGACGGGGAACTGGGGGATATTGACCGACGTATTAAGCGAAGCAGCTTTCGCAGCGATTGCGCTCGGCTTGGCGCCGGCCATCGTTTTTCTGGTCTGGCCGCGCTGGCTGCTAGAAGGGATCAACTGGGGGCTGCATCGCATCGGGCGTCCGCGCCTTCTGATCCACCTGTCGCGTTCGACACTGCTCTTCCTGTTTGCGCTGGGCGCGTTCGACTGGTTGCTCTGGGGGGCGGCTTTCTATGCGCTCGCCTTCGGCATTGGGGTCGCCGGACCGACAGGGAGCAAGCTTGCGATGCTGCATCTGCTCCCGCTCTATCCGGTGGCGTATGCGATCGGTTTCCTGAGCTTTCTGACGCCGAGCGGACTGGGTGTGCGCGAGGGCGCGCTCTATGTGCTGTTGGCGCCTCTCCTGGGCGGAGGCGGCGCCACTGCGCTGGCGCTGGCCATGCGCATTTGGACGACGCTCGGGGAGGTGATTGCAGCAGGCGTCAGTGCGCTCTTTCCCGATCGCTCCCAAGATGCCGCCGACAGGCGCTCGCACGTTGAAAAACCAATGCCCGCCCGGTCGGAGTCGCCGAGCGAAAACGAGCTGCACCGGAAACCGATGTAGGATATGACGGCTGCATCCTTGGCCAAAGCTTATACAAAAACAACTGCGACAACCTTGCATTCATCGCATCGTGCGCGACTGCTCGCCGCTCTCTTGATCGCCTTTGCCCTGACGACGTTTCGTCTGGACTTCCAGAGTCTCTGGTATGACGAGGGGGTGACGGCCTTCCTTGCCCGGCAAGGCCCCCTTGCGTTGACGCAATGGACCGCAGGCGACATTCAACCACCACTTTACTATTACGTTGCAGCGGGATGGGGTGCGCTGGCAGGCTGGAGTGAATGGTCGTTGCGCTTTCCTTCCGCATGGTGGATCACGTTGACCGCGGCGCTGATGGCGGCGCTGACCCTGCGCCTGAGCGCGTCCAAGTCGGCGGCGGCGCTGGCAGCGCTGCTGACCGCGCTGCATCCGTTGCTGATCTACTACGGCCAGGAAGCGCGCATGTATGCGCAGCTCACGGCGTTGGGCGTTCTGGCAGGCTATTTGCTTGTGCGCCTGGCCACTGCGTCATCGTCCTCCTTGCACGGATGGATTGCGTTTGTCCTGGTTGGAGCCGCCGCCGTTTACACACATTATTTTGCCGTTTTTCTCCTCCTCGGTCTGGCGCTCGCCTTCACCGTCGATGTGCTTGTGCGCGAGATGCGGCGCCCGGCGGTGAAGAAGCTGTGGGCGCTTGCGCTCGCCGGCGCAATGATCTTGCTGCTGTACGCACCCTGGCTGGGCGCACTCTTCGGGCAATTGCACAACGATCGCAGCTACTGGGAAGGATCACTCAAGCTATGGGAAGCGATCGCGAAAGTTGCCGTCGCCTTCACCAGCGGCGAGACGGTCTTGGAACAGACCGCACTCCGGCTGCTCGGCGGCTATACGATCCTAACGGTTGGCGCCATCGGCCTGCTCTGGCGCCGAGCCGCCCGGGGACGCCGACTGCTCCTCTATGCCGGCTGCTGGCTGTTGACGCCGGTCATCGCAGTGTTGATGTTGGCGATGACCATTCCCAAGTTCAACGCGCGCTATGTCATGGAGGCGCTGCCCGGGCTGCTCCTGATTTGGGCGGGCGGGTTCGGCCTGCCGGACAACAACGCTCCCTCGACATCATCGCCCACCCTCCGTCGAGC
>JANWYX010000242.1 GCA_025055055.1 Caldilinea sp.
AACGCCAACAACGCCGTGCTTTGCACGGCCGGTCCTATCCAGCTGCACAACCCGCGCAATCCCAAAGCAGGCGCTGCAAGCTGCACCTGGACGGCCGACATCGGCAACGCCGATAGCGTTCAGTTTACCGTGGGCATCGTGGTGGGCGGCAATTACGTACGCAACGCCTCGGGGGAAAACGCAATTGTGACCGTGGCGAAGCCGCTCACCGGTTTCGTGGTGGGCGGCGGCTATCTCACCAACCAGGCGTCGGCGGGCGCAGCGGCCGGAGACGCCGGCATGTGCACCAACTGGGGCTTCGGCGTCCGTACTGCCAAGAGCGGCGCCCTCTTCCCCGGCGGAGCCAGCGTCACCGTCGTAAGCAATGGCCGCACCTATCAGATCAAGAGCACTGCCATCGATGCGCTTACGGCAAAAACGCGCTCCGGCTCAAAACCCGGAACAGCCAGCTTGAGCGGCGCAGCCACCATCACAGACATTACAAATCCAGGGGCGCCGGCTCCCCTCCCCGGCAACTATACGTTGCAGATCACAATGAGCGACTACGGGGATGGAACCAAAGACCTGATCGGAATCACGATCCGCGACGGCGCCGGCCAGCTCTGGTTCTCCAGCCGCTGGAATGGAGCGACGACGGTGGAGCAACTCATCGGCGGCGGCAATCTGGCGATCCGGTGAGCGCTCGCTTTCTGCCATAAGCCGTCTGCACTTCACACATTACTTCACAAGGCGCACGAAGCTGTGCGCCTTGTGCTTTTTTGGGGGCGTTCTCCCGGCGCATTGCTCTTTGGGGAACAAAATTCCCTCTTGACGCCGAGCTTTGTACGTTATATAATCGAAGGCGAACGTTCGCCCGAACGTTCGCCTCAAAGTCAGAAGCAAAAGTATACATTAAATTTGTCTTATGCCCGAACGCGTCACACTGAAAGACGTCGCGGCGCGCGCCGGCGTCAGTTACCAGACCGTGTCCAAGGTGATCAACGGCAACGGTAGCGTCTCACCGGAGACGGAAGCGCAGATCTGGAAAGCTATCGACGAGCTGGGCTATCGCGTCAATGTGACCGCACGCGGGCTGCGCAAGAGCGCAACAGGACTGATTGGCTACACCTGGGCGCCTAGTCCGCCCGATCGCGGCAACCCCATTCTCGACCAATTCCTGACCAGCGTGGTCGACGCCGCCGAAGCCCACGGCTATCATCTGATGCTCTTCCCTCATCCGCCCGTCCTCGAACAGGTCGATGTTTACAAACAACTGATGCGCTCCGGACGCGTCGATGGCTTTATCGTCGCCAGCACCAATTACGAGGACCCGCGCATCCGCCTGTTGATAGATGAAGATTTTCCCTTTGTGGCTTTTGGCCGCTCCAATCCTGAATGGGACTTTCCTCTCGTCGACGTCGACGGTTGCGCCGGCGTTCGCATGGCCACCGAGCATCTTATTGCGCAAGGGCATCGGGCGATCGCCCTACTGGCCTGGCCCGACCATTCGCGCGTCGGCGCCGACCGCACGGAAGGCTACTACGAGGCAATGCACCGGGCCGGCTTGAACGTTGACCCTGCTTGGGTGCAACACAGCGAAAGTTCTTTTCAAGCAGGCTACACCGCAGTGCGGCGCTGGCTTGAATTGCCCGTAGATTGCCGCCCAACCGCCGTAGCGGCGCTCGACGATACGCTTGCTATCGGCGCCATGCGCGCGGCGATGGACGCCGGATTGCGCGTAGGGCCGGACTTCGGCGTGACCGGCTTCGACGACGCGCCGGGAACGCAATATCTCTCTCCGTCGCTCACCACGCTAAGGCAGCCGATCCAGCAGGTTGCGCAACGGCTGATCACCATGTTGATTGAACGCATTCACGGTCGCATGCCGGAGCCGAAGCAGGTGATCTTGCCGCCGAGGCTGATTGTGCGGGCGTCGAGCGTGAGAAGAGACAAGGAAATCAGAGAATAGGAAATAGACGTTAGCACAGGCGGACCACCTTTCGGGAAGTTCCAAGCTTGCCGGAAGATCGCATCCACTGCGGAACTCTCACGGCAAAGAGAAAAAGGGGAGAAAGTTTGTGTCCCAGACAATCCGCGCAATTTTATTTGATCTGGACGGCGTGATCACCGACACCGCCGAGTTTCACTATCAGGCGTGGCAGGCGCTGGCGGACGCGGAAGGCATCCCGTTCGATCGCGCAGCGAACGAAAAGCTGCGCGGGGTGTCGCGACGCGAGTCGCTGCGTCTGTTGCTCAACGGCCGCACGCTTTCGCCGGAGCAGGAGGAAGCCTGGCTCGAGCGCAAAAATCGCCATTATCAGCAGCTTCTCCAACAACTGACGCCGAACGATCTTCTGCCGGGCGTGCCCGCTCTGTTGGAGGAGATTCGCGCCGCCGGTCTCAAAATGGCGATCGTCTCCGCCAGCCACAACACGCCCATCGTGCTCGAGCGCCTGCAGATTGCCGATCGTTTCGACGTCGTGATCGCCGGCCCGGAGACGGATGCTCCTCCCGGCCGCAATCGCCCCAAGCCGGCGCCCGACCTCTTTCTCCTGGCTGCGGAGCGACTCGGTGCGCCGCCATGGGAGTGCCTGGTGGTGGAGGACGCCGAGTCGGGCGTCGAAGGTGCACGCCGCGCCGGCATGGTCACGGTGGGGCTGGGGCCGGTCGAGCGCGTGGGCGCCGCCGATCTGGTGCTTCCCAGTCTCGATGGTGTGACGCTGGCGCAGCTTCTTTACGCCGCTACGTGGTCGGTGGCGGAGCCTGGTTTCGCGCCTGCACAACAACGGCGCTGGGAGAGCGCGCTCACCATCGGCAACGGCAAACTGGGCGTGCGCGGCAGCCTGGAAGAGCGCTTCCCCGGCGACCAGCCCGCCACGCTCATCCATGGCCTATGGGATGACGCGCCGATCGTCTACACCGAGCTGGCCAACGCCTTTGATTGGACCGCCTTTGACCTCTGGATCGACGGCGAGCCTTTCCGCATGGATCGCGGGTCGATTCAGCTCTATAGCCGTCGCCTCGACCTGCGCAGCGGAGAACTTCGCCGTCACCTCTATTGGACGACGCCGACCGGCGCTATCGTGCAGTTGAGCTTCCGCCGCGTCGCCGGCGTCGCCGAGCCCAACGGTGTAGGGCTGCGCGTCGACGTAACGCCGCTCAATCGCCCGGTGACGGTGCGCGTGCGCGCCCGCATCGATGGCGTGGTCGAAAATGACGGCCTGCTGCACTGGTACAACCTGGAGCAAGGCGAGCATGCAGGCATCGCCTATCTCTGTGGAAAGACTCGACGCACGCACAAGACGCTGGTTGAAGCCATGACGGTGCGGCAGAGCGGCGTCGCCGCGCCGGTGCGTTATCACGACGCCCCCTACAACCCCTCGTTCGAAATGACGCAGCAGCTCGACGTCCATCAAAGCTGGGGAATCGAAAAGCTCGTCGCCATCTACACCGATCGGGACGCCGCAGACCCGCTGGCCGCAGCGTTGGCGAAGGCTGCCGAACTCGGTGAAGCAGGCTACGGCGGCCTGTTTGCAAACGCCAGAGCGGCGTTGGCCGATTTCTGGGCGGAGAGCGATGTTGTGATCGAAGGCGACGATGCCGCCCAGCGCGGGGTGCGCCACGGGCTTTTCCAGTTGCGCATCGCCGCTGCGCAGGATGAGCGCGTCAGTATCGCCGCCAAGTCGCTCAGCGGCTTCGGCTACCGCGGCCATGTCTTCTGGGACACCGAGACTTTTATCTTGCCGTTTTTCATCTACACGCAGCCGAAGCTGGCGCGTAACCTGCTCATGTACCGTTGGCACACCATCGAGGGCGCGCG
>JANWYX010000269.1 GCA_025055055.1 Caldilinea sp.
GGATTAGCTCGCGTCCGCGCAAAATGGCGTCCACTGCCTGCGCCACGTCATGGTGGATGACCAAATGTTGTCGGTCCTTGATCTCGATCAGTACATCAAACGTGGGTGGAGCGCGTCGCTCAAGCACGCTCTTTTGCGTGCCGCGACGTCGCGCTTCTTCATCGGAGAGAGTCACAGATTCGATGCCGCCGACGAGGTCGCTGAGCGTGGGATTCATCAGCAGGTTTTCCAAGCTGTTGCCGTGCGCCGTGCCGATCAGCTGCACGCCGCGCTCGGCGATCGTACGTGCCGCGATCGCCTCCTGCTCGCGGCCGATCTCGTCGATGATGATGACTTCGGGCATGTGGTTCTCCACCGCCTCGATCATCAGCTCGTGTTGCAAAGAGGGATCGGGCACCTGCATGCGACGCGAGCGTCCGATCGCCGGATGCGGGATGTCGCCGTCACCGGCGATTTCATTGCTTGTGTCGACGATCACCACGCGTTTGACTTCGCTGCGTAGACGCGCTGCCTCGCGCAGCAGGGTCGTCTTGCCGACACCCGGTCGCCCCAACAACAAAATACTGCGTTCGCTGTTGACGATGTCTTTGATGATTTCAATGGCGCCGTAAACTGCGCGACCAACGCGACAGGTCAGACCGATCACGTCGCCTTTGCGGTTGCGGATCGCCGAAATGCGATGCAGGGTGCGCTCAATGCCGGCGCGGTTGTCGGCGCCGAAATCGCCGACGCGCTCCACAACCATGCGCAGGTCCTCGTGCGTCACCTCCTGATCGCTGAGCACCATTTCTCCATCGGTGAAGCGCGCCTCGGGCAGACGCCCAAGGTCCATAATGACCTCGATCAGGTTCTCCTTGCGCTCCGACTGTTCCAGCGTTCGGCGAATGCGTTCAGGCAGGACAGCCAACAGCAAATCAAGGTCGTCGGTAATCTGAAGTGTGTTCATATTTGATGCGTCAGTTGTCAAAGTGTCATAATCGGCTGGATGCGACGTACGATGCGCTGCATGAGCCGATTGACGATACAGTTTGTGATACGGTTTGTGATACGGTTTGTGATACGGTTTATGATTTGATGTGTCCACGACTGGAATGCCCATGAGTAGACGAGCGCGCTGACGATGCGACTGCTTTGGGCGGCGCATAGGTGGTGGGAACAATTTCGCCGGCTGTTTCTACGAGCGGCGCAGCGCTGAAGACGCTTTCGCGCACCCATTTCACCATATGTTTCACCATCCTGACGCGGTCGCAAAACGGCGCAAAGCCAAACTCTTCGAGCGCCGCGCTGACGCCCCTCTGATAGTCGCTGACGGCAAAGTACACAGGCCCTCTCCAGCGGTTGAGCGTCATTACCGACAAGGCCTGCTCAAGCAACGTCCGCATGGTGCGCATGGTTGGCTCTAGCGAGTCGCCCCAAATCTGCAGCCAGACACCGTGGGCACTATGCGTCATTGCGAATGCGCCGATCAGATCACCTCCCTCTCGAACTACATACAAAACGTTTTGCTCTGACGACAAGTTCTCCTGCGACGGAATAGCGGCCTCTCCTCCGTTGTCGAACCCCTCGGCCATGCGCACCTGTTCAGGCGTAGACATTCGATACAGGCGTCGTAGGTCCCAATCGTCGACGGCGCTGCGCGGTCGGGCCAGGAGGACAATCTCGCGTCGATGCAGCGCCAGATCGGGTTCGAAGCAACGCCAGACGGTTTGACGGGTGAACGGCTCGAAACCCACTGCGGCAAACGTGTTGACAAGCAACGGTTGATCCGGCGCATCTGCATAAATTCGCTCAATATTGCTTGCTCCGGCCACATGCACGAAATGGGCCAACAGTTTGTTCCAAATGGCCGGATGCCCTTTGGGAGCGTCCAAACTGGGCGCCAGACATACAACTTCTGCTTCACGCATGTTGCCGCAGCGTCTTGCCTGCAAGAACCCTTCGTGCACCAGGCCATGACCATCTTGCCGCAAAACATAGGTCAACATTCTCGTCGTCGACCATGGCAAGACGGCGCTAAACGCAATCGATAAGCTCGATTGTGGTTGGAGAAATGTATATGCGCAGGGCAGATGCGTCGCCTGACGGCTAAGGCGTTGAATCAGAAAAATATCGCCAAGCAAAAACGGGCGAATCACCGAGATAAACTCTCCGACGCGGAGAATACAAAAAATAGCCGATAGTTTTCATGTACCATTACGTAATTTATTATATGGTAGGTTCCATAGATAAGCAAGTAATGCTGCCAACGATTTACTTTATGTTAATAATCGGTTAACAGTGGATACAGATAATGAAATCGAGCGGCGATTTCTGCATCTGCTCGAGATTGCCGAAGGGAGCAAGGCCTCAAAAAACCGAGTTTACGAAAGCTCCAAATCATGGTACACTCAACTTGCACTTTCCATTTCGTTTCGCTAAGTTGATTTTACCCTGCAGGCGTTTATAAATCTATAACAAGCATTGAAAGGAGTTTCCAGGTATGCGTTCAAAACTTATTTCCCTACTCCTGGTGATGGCCTTGTTGTTGGCTTCCTTCAGCACGGCCTTCGCTCAGGCTGAACCTTTCTGTGGGGACCTCTCCGCCGATGACTGTGCATTGTTGACCACTGCCATGCAGAACATGCTGGGTGTGACCTCCTATCAGGCCTCAGCGGAGTATCGCGGCGTAGTGGCGGGCCTGCCCGGGCTGGGAATCGACGAGGCCGCCGTCACCGTCACAGTGGATGGGGCTTTCTCTTATGGCGAATCCGCCGTGGCAGCTGCGTCTGCACTCGCCGGGGTGCAGACGCAGGAAGACCTGGCGGCTCTGATGTCCGAATCGCCTGAAGTGTTGGTCGATTTCTACAACGGCTGGTCCTTCGACATGGTGATCGTTGCGGACATCAGTGAAGAACTGGCCGAAGCGCTTTCTGCCGATCTCGGCGTCACTGTGCCGACCCTGTTCTCTATTCCGATCAAGTTGGTCGACGGCGTTTTGTACGTCAACCTCACCGACGTCGCCCCGTTGATCGAAGGCGGCGAGTCGTTGGCCGGCTGGCTGGGGTTTGAGTTCGGCCCGGTGCTGGAAGCTGCAGCCGAGCAAGGCCTGTTCGAGGCGGCCGCCGCTCAGATGCAAATGGATCCCTCCATGATGGATCCCTCAATGCTGGCGAGCAGCCCGGAAAGTGCAGCGCTGGCGGCCGGATTGTTTGCGGCGCAGACTGCGATGGCCGACCCCACCGCATTCGAGAAGTACATGGATGTCTCGCGGGCCGACGACGATGTGATCGACGGCACGGACGTCGCCGTCTTTGTTACTAAGATGGATGTCGCCGGTCTCATCACCAGTCCGGAATTTGTCGACCTGATTAAAGGGTTGGCGGAATCCGGTGCTCTCGGCGAGGAGGCGCCTAGCGCTGCCGACATCGAGCAGGCGTTGACGATGCTGAGCTTCATGGGTCCGATGCTCTTCCAGGGGCTGGTTTCGGAGAGCACAACGGCTGTGAGTCTAGACGAACCACACTATATCGTCGCCCAAACGACGCTCTTCTCGTGGGACCTTTCCGGTCTGTTGCAGATGGCGGCCATGACCGGTGCCTTGCCGGCCGACCAAATGCCTTCGGGCGCCTCGTTGATTGAATTTGCGACTTCGGTGGTTAACTCCGCTTTCAACGAACCGCAGACGATCAACGCTCCGGCCGACGCCATCATCATCCCCGCCGAATCCATGATGGCGGCGCCATAAGAATTCTGCCTTCAGAAGGTTCGCAGCGCCGAACCTTCCGCAGAAATGCTGGTGTATAGAACCGATTGGAACAGGGGGCGTCAAACTGACGCCCCCTCTTTTTAATCGCTGCTCCTTATGCAGGGACTGTTCTAGATAGCGCACTGCGCCGGTGACGATCACCCTGTTCACTTATTCCATCAAACACAGGTCTCCCTCCGCTTTACATCCTCTGGGAATTTCTGAGCGTCGCAGCTGCAAGGTTTTGGTTGGATTGACAATACCGCCTTGATCGACTTATGATAGTCTATAATGGTATAGACCATTTCTGTGGGCATCCATCGGTTGATTATATAATTTAACCCACCTTGTTGCTGAGGAAATCCGATGACGACTCTTCATGCATCATCTGAGCGTTCGCCGGCTCGGCTGCCCGGCGCTACCCGCTACATGGAGCGGGTGCAGCAGCTTCTGCAAGTCATCGCAGAGACGCAGACGGCGGCCATTGAGGCCGCTGCGACTGCTATCACCCGGGCGTTGCAGGCCGGGGGACAGCTGTATCTGTTTGGCACCGGCCACTCCCATATGCTCGCCGAGGAAGGCCACTATCGCGCCGGCGGGCTGGCGCCGGTCTGCCCCATTCTCTCCTCGGCGCTCATGCTGCACGAAGGTGCCGTAAGCAGCACGTTGATGGAGCGCACCAGCGGCTTGGGCCCCGCCGTCTTGGCGCGCTATCCGATAGGCGCAGATGACGTAATCATGATTTTTTCCAACAGTGGCGTCAATGCAGTTCCGGTCGAGATGGCGCTTGCCGCCAAACAGCGAGGGATGACCGTCATCGCCGTTGTGGCGCTCGCATATGCCTCGACGGTGGCGCCCGGCCCCGTCGGGAAAAAGCTGGCCGACGTGGCCGACATCGTGATCGACAACCAGGGCGTTCCGGGCGACGCCTTGGTGGAGGTAGGAAACGGCGGGCTGCGCACGGGCCCAAGTTCAACTGTGGCCGGCGCCTTTATCCTAAACGCCGTTCTAACCGAGGTCGCCTGGCGTCTGGCGAACGCAGATGGAGAGGCGCCGATTTATGTCAGCGCCAACATGCCCAATGCCGCTGCGCACAACGCTGCGTTGGTTCAACGCTTCCGGAATCGGAATCCGCATCTATAAGGTCTTGTGTAAGGTTCGGAAACCGAGTTGAAATCTATTTACGATCCATCGGAGTTCACATAAGGAGATCGAGCAATGAACCGTCACAAATGTTTTGCACCTATGAGTTTTGTGCTCCTGGCCATTGTGACCACAATGGCGGTGGCGTTGGTTGCCTGCGCACCCACCGCCCCTGTGGCGCCTCAGCCGGCTCCTGCCGCTGAAGGTCCTGCACAGCCGGTCAGCGTCAGGCTCTGGCACATGGAGCAGCCGCCTCACCGCGTGCAGCGCATTCAACAGCTCATCGATGAGTTCAACGCCGCCAATCCGGGAATCGTCGTCAGCCAGGAGCCACAGAACTGGGGTGAAATCTACACCAAGGCGCCGGCTGCCGTCGCTGCTGGCAACGCGCCGGAGCTGCTCTTCGCCATTCCGGACTTCACGCCTATCCTAAAGGACCTTGGCAAGGTGCAGCCGATGGAAGAGTTGGTTGCGGAGATGGACGCCCTCTACTCCTTTTACCCCACTGCGGTCGAGCCATACGCCTATGATGGTCACACATGGGCTCTGCCTCTCTACAATATGGCGCATTCGCTCTGGTACCGCCCCAGCGTTTTTGCGGAGGCGGGCGTTGAACCGCCGAAGACCTGGGAGGAGTGGGAGGCCGCTGTGGCGGCGCTCAGCAAAGAAGGCCAGTATGGCATCGGTCTCCCCGCCAACAAGCACCTCTACACAGACCAAGTTGTGTATGATTTTATGGTCAACGCCGGCGCCGAAGAAATCTATAACCCCGATGGTACGCTGCGTTTCAACAACCCGCAGACGGTAGAGGCCTATGATTTCTACAGCAAGCTGTACCGCTTCTCGCCGCCGGATAGCCCGAATTGGACATGGGGGGAGGCCGAGGCGTGCTTTGCCAACCGCACCTGCGCCATGATTTTGCAATTCACCGTTATCACCACCTACGACACCCAGGCGGAAGGAGACCCGAGCGATCTCGGCGTGATAGCCATCCCTCACTCTCCGAACGTTGCAGAGAGCGGCACCATTGCTTACTCGAACGCGGTGATGCTGTTGACCGAGGATCCGGCCAAGCAAGAGGCTGCCAAAGAGTTTCTGCGCTTTTTGCTCAAACCGGGCAATTATGGCCGCTTCCTGAACATGGAGCCGGGCCTGTTCCTACCCGTCACAGAGGCAGGCAACAACGACGAAACCTTCTGGAACGATCCGCTGGCCGTCAAATATCGCAGCCAGATCGAAACGATGGTTGAGAATGCCAAGAATGGTCGTCTGTTTGGCTTCACGAACGGCAACACCTTCCCCAGCATCGCCGCCATCTCTGCTCAGAATCTGCTTGCACAGACGCTGCAGATGGTTGTCATTGACGGCAAGCCTGCCGCCGAAGCTGTAGCGGCCGGACAGGCGCTGATGGAGGAAGCGATCGGTGAGTAACGCAGCCCAACGATCATGGCGCAACCACCAAGACGCCGGACGGCGAGAGTCCCTGCGATCATGACGGGTCAGGCCGGTTCTTTTGCACCGAACAACACAACGCCAAAAAAGCGTCTCGCAACAGCGAGGCGCAATCTATTGGGAGGCTATCTTTTCATTCTCCCGCTTCTGCTTTGGCTGGCTGCGACCATTCTTTACCCTCTCTTTTCAGCGATAGCGCTGAGCATGCAAGACATCCGCATCATCGGGACGGCGGGCGCCTTTGTCGGCCTCGACAATTATGTGCGCATTTTGGGATCGGAAAGCTTCTGGCAGGCGTTTGGCCGCAGCGTTGTCTGGGTGGTGGGCAACGCTGCGGTGCAGACCTTGGCAGCGTTTACGGCTGCGCTGATTCTGAATCAAAAGTTTCCCGGTCAACAGTTTGCGCGCATTTGGATCATCCTCTCTTGGATTGTGCCGACGGTTGTGGTGGTGATCATCTGGCGGTGGCTGTTGAGCAGTTCAGGCGTGGTCAATTTTATCCTGATCACAATCGGCTTGACCGGAGAGCCGATCGGCTTTTTCAGTGCGTCGACAAGCGCTGCAGCGTCGGTGATCCTGATCAACGCATGGCGCTGGTTTCCCTTCATGGCAGTGACTTTACTGGCCGCGTTGCAGAGCATTCCTGGAGAGCTGTACGAAGCTGCGGCGGTGGATGGCGCCACGGCTGTGCAACGGTTCTGGCGCATCACCCTGCCGCTGTTGCAGCCTGTTCTGTTTGTGCTTGGATTGGTAGGCACGCTTCTATCCTTCAATGTCTTTGACGTCATCTGGCTGTTGACCGGCGGCGGCCCCTCTAATGCGACAACGACGCTGCCTGTGCTGATCTACGACACAGCGTTCACTCGATATCGTCTCAGCCAGGCAGCGGCAATCTCCGTCCTTTCCGGTCTGGCGCTCTTGCTCTTTGCGCTGCTGTTCATTCGTTTTATGGCACCCAAGCAGGAGGAGGAGTCATGATCCGGCGCATGCGTAACCGCGTTTTTCTGGCGTTTGGCGTCTTCGTGTTGCTTTTCATCATCATTGCCCCTTTTTATTATGTGATTACGTCGAGCTTCAAGGCGCCGCAGGAGATTATCGCCAGGACGCCCACGCTGATTCCACAGTCGTTCACGCTGCAACATTATGAAAAACTGTTTCGCTCTTCCAATTTCCCGATCTATCTCATCAACAGTCTGATCGTCGCATCGGGGGCGATGCTCATTTGCGTCGCGCTCAGCACGCCGGCTGCCTATGGCCTCTACCGATTGCGGCTCCCGGGCGGCAAGCTTCTGTTCCGCGTCATCCTCGTCACCTACGCTTTCCCGGGAGTGCTGTTGCTCATTCCGTTATACGGCATGCTAAGTCAATTGGGGCTGATCGACCGATTGTCGGCCCTAATTGTGATCAATGTGACCTTTACGGCGCCTTTCGCCGTCTGGATGTTGCGCGCCTTTTTCACAACAATTCCTCCGGAGTTGGAGGAGGCCGCTGCACTGGACGGCGCTACCCGTTTACAGGCGCTGTTGCGTATCGTGTTGCCGCTGAGCGCACCCGGCGTCGCCAGCGTAGCGATCTTTGCCTTCATTACCTCGTGGACGGAGTACATGTTCGCCTCGGTCTTGATTCTCAGTGACGCCAACCGCACCCTGCCGGTCGGCTTGGCCGGCATCATCGGCCAGTATCAGGTGGACTGGGGGCTGCTGTTGGCAGGCGCTACGGTGACGATGTTGCCCGTGCTGATCTTGTTCAGCCTGGTGGGACGGAATTTTGTCGAAGGATTGACGGCAGGTGCAGTGAAATGATAGCATCTACGGCTTCAGATTTGCTGCTCGGCGTCGACGCCGGCACATCGGTGGTGAAAGCGGCGCTCTTTGACCGCTTTGGGCGAGAGCTGGCGGTGGTGCGGCGCCGCACGCCGGTCGAGACGCCGCGGCCCGGTTGGTCGGAAACCGACATGAACGTCGTTTGGGAGGTGACCGCTGCAGCGCTCCGGTCGCTTCTGACGGAGCATCGGTTTGCATCTGAACGAATTGCAGGCATCGGCCTGACCGGCAACATGGTCGGCGCCTGGCCGGTCGATGTGCAGGGACAGCCGGTGCGCAAGGCGATTCTCTGGAACGATGGACGAACACAGCCGTTGATCGATCGCCTGATCGCCGCCGCGCCTGACTTCATGACGCGCATCTTTCACTCCTCTGGGTCGGTTATGCAACAGGGCTGCACGCTACCTCTCCTCCGATGGCTTGCCGAAAACGAGCCGGAGACGCTGGCGCGCACCGCCCATATACTTTGCTGCAAAGACTGGATTGCCTACAAGTTGACCGGCTGCATTCAAATCGACCCTACGGAGGCCAGCGTTATGCCCGGCGACGCACGTGGATGCGGTTACAGCGACGCTATGTTCGCCCTCTTTGGCCTCGACGACTATCGCCGCCTTTTTCCACGGCCGGCGCCCTCTGAAAGCATCGCAGGCTTCGTCACGGCGCAGGCGGCGGAGCAGACCGGCCTGCGGCCGGGCCTTCCGGTCGCAGTGGGGGCAGGCGATGTGCCCGCCTCTGTTATCGGGCTGGGCGCGGTGTCGCCGGGCGTCGGTTGCACGTTGCTGGGCACCAATATCTTGAACTGTCTGGTCGCAGCGGAGCCGGTCTTTGAGCCTGTGGACGTCGGGTTGCTCTTTTGCTTGCCCGGCGGGCGCTGGCTGCGGGCGATGGTGAACGTGGCCGGCACCACTTGTCTGGACTGGTTTATTGCTCAATTTTGTGCGGCGGAACAGGCGAACGCCAGGACGCCTGCCGAGTTGTTTGCAACGCTGGAAAGGCTGGCCGGCAACAGCTCGATCGGCGCCAACGGCGCGCTTTTCCTGCCCTATCTCAGTCCGCTGGGAATTACAACTCCCTACTTTGAGCCGGCGGCGCGCGCAGAGTTCTTCGGCTTGACCGACCAGCATACGCGCGCCGATTTGCTGCGCGCAGTGTACGAAGGCGTCGCCCTTTCGATTCGCGATGGTTTCGCCGTCATGCCGCAGGATGCTTGTGAGATCCGATTGGCGGGAGGGGGAGCGAAAAGTGCGTTTTGGAGTCAGATCATCGCCGACTGCACCGGCAAAAGCGTGCTGATTCCATCCGGAACAGAGTTTGGCGCCAAAGGGGCGGCGTTATTGGCCGGCGTAGGATTGGGCTGGTGGTCATCAATTCGGGATGCAGTTCAGAGCACGGTGACCATTGTGCGTCGCTTCGAGCCAAATCCAGAAGCTTCCGCTGTCTATGACCGCATGTACGCCGTGTACCAAATGCTGCAACGCGATTTGCGGCCGGCCTGGCGAGCTGCGGCGGGCCGCGCTTGATTCTGCGATGTGGAGAGAGACCTCTCAAGCAACCCGTTCCACACCCTCCTAAAGCGAACTCACCTTGGCCTCGAGATCGCGATCGCGTATCCCGATCAGATATAACAACCCATCCAACCCTAGGTCCGAGATGGCGCCGTCGGCCTGGCGGCGCACTACAGGCTTGGCATGAAAGGCGACGCCCAATCCGGCCACGCTCAACATCGGCAGGTCGTTGGCGCCGTCGCCTACGGCGATGGTCTGCTCTAGACGTAGACCCTCGGCGGCCGCAATTTGGCGCAACAGCTCGGCCTTGCGCGGTCCGTCGATGATTTCGCCCACCAAGCGACCGGTCAGCTTTCCGTCGACGATCTCTAGCCTGTTGGCGTACATGTAGTCGAAACCGAGCTGAGCTTGCAACCGTTTGCCGAAGTAGTCGAAACCGCCGGAGATAATGCCGATCTTATACCCAAGGCGCTTCAGCGTGCTGGTCACCAATTCGGCGCCCTCCGTCAGGCGCAGCCGCTCTGCCACGCGCGCCAGCGTCTCTTCCGGCAACCCTGCCAAGAGCGCCACACGGCGCGTCAGGCTCTCGCGGAAATCCATTTCCCCGCGCATCGCTGCAGCTGTAATGGCGGCCACCTCGTCGCCCACGCCCGCCTCCTTGGCGAGCTCATCGATCACTTCGGCCTGAATTAACGTCGAGTCCATGTCGAAAACGACGAGCCGGCGGTTGCGGCGATAGATGTCATCGGCGTGAAAGGCAATGTCGATGCCCATTTCCGTGGAAATCTGCAGGAGCTGGCCGCGCATCGCCGCCTCGTCGATCAACCAGCCGCTCGCCGTCATCTGCACGCAGGCTTTGGGTGTGCGCGTCGGATTGACGAGCGAGATACGGCCGGTCAGCCGCGTGATCACGTCGATGTTGAGTCGATGCGCAGCGCAGACGGCGGCGACGCAAGAAATTTGTGCTGCGCTCAGCTTACGCCCGAGCAACGTGATGATGTGGCGCGGCTTACCCTGCTCATCGACCCAGCGCTCATAGTCGGCGAGCGTGGTGGGACGGAAGCGCACCTCGACGCCGAGCTCGTGCCCGATAAAAAGCAAATCCTTGAGCACAGGAGAGGACTGTTGCGCGTCGGGAATTTCAATCAGCAGCCCGAGCGAAATGTAATCGTGAATCACCGCCTGGCCGATATCGAGCACGTTCACGTCGTGTTCGGCCAGGGCGCCGGTAATGCGCGCGACCAGCCCGGTGCGGTCTTTGCCGGTGATATTCACCAGAATAATTTCCGACATACACTTTCCGTGGCCTAATGTTCTGGCGCTTTTTTAGAATTTGTCCGACCCGTTGCCTCGAACCATTTCCGAGAGGTACATCCCCTTTAGGTTTGTCCCGTCGCTCGTTCCTTGACCACCGGGGTGGATCCCACGGGCGATGGTTCGATGTGAGAATTATAATGCCTCGTGTGCGGAACGCTCGTTTTTGGCATGTGGTGCAATCAGATCGCACGAATGCGCATAAGTGTAATGCGCGTGATTGTAATGCGAGTGATTGTAATGTGCATGATTGTATTGGCTTCGTCGTGAACGAGAAACGATCTCGCCGGTTCGACGTAGTGTTTCTTGTGATAGAATGATATTGTGAAAAGATGCACAAATTAGTCGTAGGGCGCCTGTGTTATCTTTACGAGTTCGATCCACAGAAGGAGCCTTTTCATGTTCACCCGATCCGATCACCAGATGTGGTGGGGTGCGTTGTTGATTCTGTTGGGCGTGTTTTTGCTGTTGCAAGCGACCGGAATCCTGGGCGCGTTGAGCGATCTCTTCTGGGCCCTTGCGTTCACCGCGGCGGGCAGCGTTTTTTTGTACACTTTTCTAACCGCAGTGCAGGAGCGCTGGTGGGCTGCGCTCCCCGGGTTTACGTTGCTGGGCCTGGCCGCCACGATCTTCTATGGGCGGTTTGCGCCGCCGCTGCTGGCGGGAGTCGGCGGCGCCATTTTTTTGGGATCGATCGGCCTTGGCTTTTGGGCGGTGTTCATCACCAATCCGCGCCGGTGGTGGGCGATCATTCCCGGCGGCGTCCTTGTTTCCCTGGCGGGTGTGGCTGCGCTGGACGCTATGCGCATCGGGTTTTTGAATCCGGCCAGCGTGCTTTTTGTGGGGCTGGGTGCAACCTTCGGCGTGTTGGGGGCGATGGCCGGCCACCTGAATCGGAATTTGCGGTGGGCCTACATTCCTGCGGCCATTTTGCTGTTCATGGGGGTGGTGGTGATGACGCCGTTCGTGGGCGTGCTGGCCTGGTTGTGGCCTTTGGCGTTGATTGTTGTGGGCGCGTATCTGATTGTACGGCAGTTGAAGGCGCCGTCCTCATCCCCTCTCGACGCCACAGAGAGGCAAGCCGATAATAAGATCGACGCGCCGACGGCGCTCGCGGCAAGCGATGAAAGGGTGTCAGGAGATGTGACCTCACGCTGAATTTGGTTTTTCGCAGGGGGGTGCGTCGAAATCCATAGAAGTCTATCTCCCTCTTCCAGGGAGCTTCAAAGCTTCCCGGAAGGATTGTATGCAATGATTTTTCGTTTCAACGTGCACTCACTTTAATTCTCTTTGCCTCGTCGCAACTTTTTTCTTCACTGTGTGTTATCCCTATAAGAGTTAAGCAGTAGGATAGCGCATTTTTTGTGGGATATGATCTTCTAGGCAGTTGCAGGCTTCGTGGAAGGCAAGCCAACTGCACATGTCTATTCTGCTGACATTTAGAAACATTTTGTGCGATCTGCAAAGGGCGGATCGCACAGAAATTTTATTGACGGCTACCGAACGCTTCTTGAGAAACGTCACACTAAAAATTGAACGGTTATAGGCTTATGACAACACACAACGGAGGCTTTCCTCAACGCGTCGTCATCACAGGCTTGGGTGCGCTGACACCCCTGGGTCACACCGTGGAAGAGACTTGGCGCAATCTGGTCGCCGGGCGCAGCGGCATCGATTACATCACCAAATTTGACACGTCCGACCTGCGCGTCAATTTTGCGGGTGAAGTGCGCGACTTCGATGCGGGACAGTATATGGATCGCAAAGAGGCGCGACGTCTGGACCCTTGCATCCAGTATGCGCTGGTCGCTGCACAACAGGCCATCGCCGATGCAGGCTTGAAGTTAGAAAACGAAGATCCCACGCGCGTCGGCGTATTGGTCGGCAGCGGCATCGGCGGCATTGGCTCTTTCCGCGAGAATGTCGAGATCGTCCAGGCGAAAGGGCTGCGCAAGGTCAGCCCTTTCATGATCCCGAACATGTTGGTCGATAGCCCTGGTGGGAAGATCGCCATTGAGTTCAATCTGCAAGGGCCGAACCATGCAGTTGTGAGCGCCTGCGCCAGCGGCACCACTGCAGCGGGCGAAGCGTTCGAGCTGTTGCGTCGCGGGGACGCCGACGTTGTTCTGGCGGGCGGGACAGAGGCGGCGCTGCTGCCGATCAATATCGCAGCCTTTGATGTGATGGGCGCGCTCAGCCAACGCACCGACAATCCCAAAGCGGCGTGCCGTCCCTTTGACCGCGATCGCGACGGCTTCGTCATGAGCGAGGGTTCGGCGATCCTGGTCATGGAAACACTCGAACATGCGCTGGCGCGCGGCGCGCGCATCTATGCGGAGGTGATCGGTTACGGAAACACCAACGATGCCTATCATATGGCGGCGCCGCATGAAACCGGTCGCGGGGCTGCGGACGCTATGCGCATGGCGCTGCGCAAAGCGGCTGCCTACGGCGAAACGCCCGCCGACGTCGATTATATCAACGCACACGGCACCGCTACGCGGCTCAACGACATCGGAGAGACGTTGGCCATCAAACAGGTTTTCGGCGAGACGGCTTATAGTCTCCGCATCAGCAGTACCAAGAGTATGACCGGCCATCTGCTCGGTGCAGCCGGCGCCCTAGAGGCCATCATTTGCGTCAAAACCATCGAAACCGGCGTTGTGGCGCCGACGATCAACCTGGACAACCCCGATCCCGATTGCGACCTGGACTACACGCCGAACCATGCCGTTCACGCCGACATTCGCGTGACGATGAGCAACAGCTTTGGGTTCGGCGGCCACAACGCATGCATCATGCTGCGTCGCTACGCCTGAAAGCAGCAATGAAGTAGGAGGGAAGGATGGCTGAAGCGAAATCCATATCCGTCGGCGGCTCTAGCTCAACGAATGGCGCAGGCGATCAGCGCGAGGAGAGCGTTTCTGCACAACAGAAACAATCGCCTGTCGCCCCTCCCTATCGCCCGCGCTACGCCCACATCGTGGGTTGGGGCTATCATGTCCCTGGCAAGGTGATCACCAACCACGATCTGGAGCAGATCGTAGACACCAGCGACGAGTGGATTCGTAGCCGCACCGGCATCGCAGAGCGCCGTGTGGCCGCCGACCCCAAGGAGACGTCGGCGACCTTGGGCGCCATAGCTGCGCGCAAGGCGCTGGAAGTGGCCGATGTGCCCGCCGGCAAAGTCGATCTGGTCATCTGTGCAACGACCACGCCGGAGTACTCATTTCCGGCCACCGCCTGCCTGATTCAAGACATGTTGGGCGCGCATCACGCCGGCGCATTTGATCTGAGCGCGGCTTGCTCCGGCTTCGTCTATGGATTGGCAATGGCGCGTGGACACATCCTCGCCGGCGATGCGGAGTACGTGCTCGTGATCGGGACGGAAACGCTCTCGCGCATCGTCGATTGGACCGACCGCGAAACCTGTATTCTCTTTGGGGACGGCGCTGGAGCCGTGCTGGTGGCGGCGAGCGAGGTGCCGGGCGGTATTATGGCCGTCGATTTGGGAAGCGACGGCTCAGGCGGTAACAACTTGATCTTGCCTGCCGGCGGCAGCGCCATGCCCACTAGCCTCGAGACGGTCAGCAGTGGTCAGCATTACATCAAGATGGATGGCAAGGCGGTCTTTCGCTTTGCCACGCGCGTGATGGCCGCCTCGACGCGCAAGGTGCTTGAGCGCGCCGGCTATACGACGGACGATATCGACCTCGTAGTGCCCCACCAGGCCAATATTCGCATCATTCAGAACAGTGTGCTCAATCAGCTCAAGATTCCGCCGGAGAAAGTCTTTGTGAATCTAGAAAAATACGGTAACACCAGCACGGCCAGCATTCCGATTGCCCTGTGTGAGGCCATCGAGGCGGGCAGGCTCAAGCCGGGCAATAAGGTGGTCTTCGTCGGTTTCGGAGCAGGGCTGACGTGGGCGTCCTGTGCGATCGACTGGCGCACACCGGTTGAAAAGCCCGAAGCCGATTGGTGGAAGAATACTCGGCGCCAGGCAACGTACGGCGCAGCGGCGGCACGCAGCATGTGGCGTCGCGCCGTACGCTGGGTGTATGAGGTCCTGCCCGACCCCGAAGCGCCCGGCCGAGGCGAAGGTTCGAAAGAAAAAGAACAGCCGGAGACGCCGATCCGCGGATCTTCCTCAGAACGCATGAAAGATAAGTCCTGACCCACCGACATTGTGGGCAGATCTTCGTTGCGAGTCTTCACCGACCTTCCGGTGAAGACTCGTCTTTCGTGGCGAACCGTCGGTTAGGGAGTGCTCAGCGGGCTCTCCGGCGCACTGAGGGGGCTTTCCGGGCCGGCGAGTGGACTCTCCGGCTCTGCCAGCGGGCTTTCCGGGCTCGCAGCTTCGACGGCCGGGATCGGTGTAGCCGTGGGAGTCGGTGGAGGCGTGGGGGTGTACGTCGACGTTGGCAGGGGCGTTGGCGTCGGTTCGTCCCCGCCGCCACAGGCAGCCACCAAAAATGCAATCAGCAGAATGGTGGACAAGAAGCTCAAAAAGGTTCGACTGCGCATCAAATTGTCCCGGTTTTACTTGGCTTTCTTGTAGCAGAGTAATTCAATTCGTTTGCCTTGAACTGCTCCGAAGCCGTTGCGGAACGCCGCAAGCATAAGTCGCCTCGATAAAGGCGCCGCCTCGTCGCAGCCTGCAATAATATATCAGGTGTGCGCCCATTCACCAATCTGCACCCTCAGCTATCGTCGTCACCGGCCGCGTAAAGCACTTCTGTCGGCTCAGATGTTCATTGTGCAGGCGAATTCGCCCTTTGTGGTAAGATGTACGCAGTCGCCGGCAGCGCAAAGACGCCGACGACTGCCTTGTCGCAAAGCGTAGCGTCGATTGCATCCACTGTTCTGCGTTTGCCAAACAACACACATCTTGGGATGCGCATGGTGAAACGGACAACCACCTCCTCTTTTGGCGTGAGCAAGCGCGAGGGACATGACGCCTCGACCTTCTATAGCCGTCAGATGTTTCGGCGCAACGGCGAGCGCGCCCACACAGAAGGTCCAGAGAAGGACGCAGCGGCAGAACGCATTGCCCCTCTGGAAACGTGGGCCGATCGCATCTACTGCCGGTCCGCCGTTCAAATGACGCCTATCCCCGACAACGCCGTTGGGCTGGCGTTTACGTCGCCGCCCTACAATGTCGGCAAGGAATATGACGACGATCTCTCTTTCGAGGCCTATCTGACGTTGATCGAGGAGGTAGCGCGCGAAGTTCACCGCGTGCTCAAGCCGGGGGGGCGTTACGTCGTCAACATCGCCAATCTGGGGCGCAAACCTTACATCCCCCTGCACGCCTACTTCTATCAAAGACACATGGCGGTCGGTTTTCTGCCGATGGGCGAGGTGATCTGGCGCAAGGCGAAAGGCGCCAGCGGCAACTGTGCATGGGGCAGCTGGCAGAGCGCCCGCTCTCCGCGGCTGCGCGACATTCATGAATATGTGCTGGTCTTTGCCAAAGAGAGTTTTTCTCGACCGGACTGCGGAGAGTCTGACATCGATCGCGAGGAATTTATGGCTGCAACGCTGTCGGTTTGGGAGATCGCGCCTGAGTCGGCGCGGCGTGTAGGACATCCTGCGCCCTTTCCATTGGCGCTTGCAGAACGCGTCGTCAAACTCTACTCCTACGTCGGCGACGTGGTGCTCGATCCCTTCGTCGGCTCGGGAACCACCTGTGTGGCTGCCGCCCTTCACCGTCGTCACTATGTTGGCTTTGATGTCGACCCCGTTTACTGCGCGCTGGCGGAGGAGCGCATCCGCAGTGCACTGACCGATCCCAAATCATCGGCTGCTTCTACCTCCGGCGCTCCATAGGCGTCTCCGAACATCCGTACGCCTGCTCGAAGTTTGTTCATCCCTCACGCATACAGCGCCGCAAATTCATACAGCACTCTCCGATCCTTGTCACCTTTCCCCAATCCGATCAGAAGATTTACACGCTCGATTTAAGGAAGAGTGTTTCGCTCAAACAAATATATCGGCAAGTAAAAAATTGTGGCGGAATCTACAGAAAAATTCTCTGCCCATCCTGTAGAGTTGCATAAGTATTGATTGCTTTTTGCACAACTTTTGCGCAATATCAACTCACTCACGTACACACAAGGAGAAAATCATGAAAGAGCGAACTCGACGCATCCTTCAACTGTTGCTTGCACTGCTTCTGGTCGTCGGTGCAGCGCCGCTCACCCCTGCCTTTGCGCAAGATGCGGACATTGTGGACACAGCGATTGCCGCAGGCGACTTCAACACATTGGTCACTGCCGTGCAATCAGCAGGCCTGGTCGAAGCGCTCAAGGGAGAAGGCCCCTTCACCGTCTTTGCGCCGACGGATGAGGCGTTTGCCAAGCTGCCGCCCGAAGTCCTGCAGGCGGCGCTTGACGACCCGGAAGGGCTGCTGACGCAGGTATTGTTGTATCACGTCGTAGCGGGCAAGGTGATGGCGAGCGACCTCAGCGATGGGTTAGAAGTGGCTACACTGCAGGGAGAAAGCGTGAAATTTACGCTAGGCGACGGCGTGGCGATGGTCAACGACGCCAACATCGTTGCGGCCGACATCGAGGCCTCGAACGGTGTCATCCATGTCATCGACAGCGTGCTTCTGCCGCCGAGCGTCATCGCCGCCGCTGCCGCCGCCGAGGAAGCGGCCGAGCCGGTCGCCACGCCTGCTCCGACGGAAGAGTTGGCCGACATCGTCGATACGGCCGTTGCTGCGGGCAGCTTCAACACGTTGGTCGCTGCTGTGCAGGCTGCCGGCCTCGTCGATGCGCTGCGCGGCGCAGGCCCCTTCACCGTCTTCGCCCCCACCGACGATGCTTTTGCAAAGTTGCCGGCGGGAACCATCGATGCGCTGCTGGCCGATCCGACGGGTGATCTGACACAGATTCTGCTCTATCACGTTGTGCCCGGCAAGGTGATGTCGACTGACCTGAGCGATGGCTTGGAGGCGAGCACTTTGCAAGGAGGCACAGTTGTCTTTACACTGGGCGACGGCGGCGCCAAGGTCAACGATGCCAACATCGTTGCGGCCGACATCGAGGCCTCGAACGGCGTCATCCATGTCATCGACAGCGTGCTCTTGCCGCCCGCCGCCGAGAGCGAATCTGTCGCCGAGGCTACGCCGACGCCGGCGCTGCTGCCGGTCACCGGTGGCGAGCCAGGCAGCGGGTTGAACGTGCTCCTGGCCACAGGCCTGCTCCTTCTGGCCATCGTCGGTTTCGCCTTCGCTTGGCGGCGGCGACCGGCGTAGCTCCGCCATCAGATCATCATTCAAAAGATGGGCGAGTGCGCTCGCCCATCTTTTTCTTTTTCAATCGCCGTAGAAACGAAGCCTGCGCCCCATCCATAGCTCTTGCGCTCCCACAGTTGCATGCCCAGAGGGCGTCGTTTGGCTTCTATGGGCTTTTCAGAATTTCTCTGATATAATAATGGACAGGGCTCACTCGGCAGAACGTTGGAGCAATGACAGCGCACTTTCCGAAATTTCAACGTGGTTCCAGCAAACACAAAGGAGAGCAATATGAAACAACGCGTTCCGGCCGTACTTCAAGCGCTTGTGGTCCTTGCGCTGATCTTGAGCTTGGTTCCATTGCAGACTTTTGCGCAGACAGGCCTCAGCGAAAAACCAGACCTTGTGGAAACCGCTGCTGCTGCGGGCGATTTCACCATTTTGGTGGAACTTGTACAGGCGGCGGGGTTGGTCGACGTCTTGAAAGGCGAAGGCCCCTTCACCGTCTTTGCTCCGACGGATGAGGCGTTTGCCGCGGTGCCGGCGGAACTTCTGACTGCCCTTGCAGAAGACCCCGAGGCGCTGCGCAGCGTTTTGCTCTATCATGTGGTGCCGGGACGACTGGTCGCGGCGCTGATCAGCGATGGCAAAGAGGTTGAAACGGTCCAGGGGGAGAGTGTGCGCTTCTCCTTTGCCGACGGTGTCAAAAAGGTCAACGACGCCACCATTGTGGCGCGCGACATTCAAGCCTCCAACGGCGTGATCCATGCGATTGACAGCGTGATTCTGCCGCCCTCGCTGGCTGCGGCGCTGGCCGACCTTTTGCCGGCCGCCGCAGCGGAAGAGGCTGCGGCCGAAGCCGCCACCCCCGAGCCGACCGAAGAGGTCGCAGAAGAGGCTGCGGTCGAAGCCGCCGCCACCCCTGAGCCGACCGAGGAAGCCGCCGAGGAGCTTGCCGACATCGTCGACACTGCCGTCGCCGCAGGACAATTCACGACGCTTGCCGCTGCATTGACCGAGGCCGGATTGGTGGACGCCTTGCGCGGCCCCGGCCCCTTCACCGTCTTTGCTCCGACAGATGACGCCTTTGCTGCGCTTCCGCAGGAGACATTGGACGCTGTGTTGGCCGATCCAGAAGGTCTGCTCACGCAGATCCTGCTCTATCACGTGGTGGCGGGCAAAGTGATGGCTGCCGACCTGGTCGACGGCCAGGAGGTTGTGACCTTGCAGGGCGCCCCCCTGACCATTTCGTTGAGCGAAGATGGCGCCAAAGTCAACGACGCCAACATCATCGCCGCCGACATCGAAGCGTCCAACGGCGTGATCCATGTGATCGACGCTGTGCTCGTGCCGCCGCTCGAGGAGGCCGTCGCAGAGGCCGAACCGGAGGCCACGCCGGCGCCCACCGAAGAGCTCGTGGTCGAGGCCACGCCGGCGCCCACCGAAGAAGAGGCGCCCCCTCCAGAGACGCTTCCTGTCACAGGCGGCAGCGGCGGCGTCGCTCTGTCGGTTGTGCTTGCCATCATAGTAGTTGCAGCGGGGCTTGCGCTGGCAATGCGTCGGCGCCTCGCATAAACGCAGGAAGCGTACGCAGACACAGAGGGTGGGCTCTTGCTCACCCTCTTTCTTTTTCACCAGAATCGAAACTTTTCTCGACGGTTGCACAATTCGCTCCCTTCAACTACAATCCATGCACCCACATCGCATCGACTTCTCACCTATCTGGAAAGGAGACGTGAATGAACGCTCTCTTGCGGTTTGCGCATAGGATCGACCGCATCTCCGAGGCGATGGGAAAAGTCGCAATCTATCTCACCCTTCTCCTCATTGCAGTCGGTTTCTACAACGTTGCTGCACGGTACACGGGGAGGTTTATCGGTCAAAACCTTTCGTCAAACCGTTGGATCGAAACTCAGTGGTATGTTTATTCGGTCATTTTCTTTCTGATGTTCGCCTACAATCTGCGCCATAACGTCAATGTGCGCGTGGACTTTCTCTACGCAAACTGGGGTGTGCGACGCAAGGCATGGATTGATCTCTTGGGGACGATATTTTTTCTGATCCCCTTCTGCATCATGGGAATTTGGGCGACGATCACGCCGGTGCTATTCTCATGGCGTCTTTGGGAAATGTCGCCCGACCCCGGGGGATTGCCGCGCGCGCCGATCAAAACTTTCATTATCGTCGCCTTCACGTTGTTGTTGATGCAGGCAATTGCGCAGGCGATCAAATACGCTGCTGTGCTGACCGGCCATCGAGAAGTGCAGCGCGAAATTGAGCAAGACGCAACTCCGGTCGACCTATCCTGAAACAGTGGAGGATCTGAGTATGGGGTATGAATGGCTGGCCGTGGCCATGTTCGTGGGGTTTTTTCTGATCCTGATTTCTGGATTTCCGGTGGCGTTTTCCTTTGCAGGAGCTGCGATTGTCTTCGGGCTGATCGGTCTATCCGTCGGCGCATTTGACTTCAATCTCATCCGTCTGATGCCGAACCGATGGTTTGGCACCATGAGTGATTTCACGTTGCTGGCGATCCCATTTTTTGTTTTTCTCGGCGCAATTTTAGAAAAATCCGGCATCGCAGAGGAACTGCTAGAGACCACAGGAATTTTGCTGGGACTCGTGCGAGGGGGCATGGCGTTGGCCGTGGTGTTGGTCGGCACTTTGCTGGCCGCGGCGACCGGCGTGGTCGCTGCGACGGTGATTGTGATGGGTTTGTTGTCGTTGCCCGTAATGTTGCGCCATGGGTATGACAAAAAGTTGGCCACCGGCGTCATCGTAGCGTCCGGCACGCTGGCGCAGTTGATTCCGCCGAGCCTGGTGCTCGTCGTGTTGAGCGATCAGATCGGCGTTTCGATCGGAGATCTCTTTCTGGGCGCTTTGATTCCGGGGCTGATGTTGTCCGGGGCCTATGCGTTGTATGTCGTTGTCCTGGCGTTGATCAAACCGAGTGTGGCGCCGGCGCTGCCTAAAGAGGCGCGCGCTTTGAGCGGGCGTGCGCTCTTATGGCGCGTGGCGCTTGCAGTCGCACCGCCGCTCATATTGATCTTCGCCGTCTTGGGCAGCATCTTTTTCGGCGTTGCAACGCCCACAGAGGCGGGCGCTGTAGGCGCCGTGGGGGCGTGCATTCTCACTTGGTTCAAACGGAGACTGAATCTCAAAATTCTGGTGGACGCTGCCACAGCGACGGCGCGCATCACCGGTCTTGTCATCATGATTCTCTTCTGCTCGACCTTTTTCAGCGTGGTCTTCGACGGCTTGGGCGGCACACCCTTTTTCAAAGAATTGTTGACCAACTTGCCGGGAGGCTACTGGGGATTTCTGCTTGTGGCGAATCTTGCCATCTTTCTTTTAGGCGTTTTTTTGGAGTTCATCGAAATTTCTTTTATTGCCATGCCGATCCTGGTGCCCGCCGCCAGTGCGCTTGGCCTAGACATGGTCTGGTTCGGCGTGATGATGGCCGTCAACCTGCAAACTGCGTTTGTCTCCCCTCCTGTTGGCTTTTCACTCTTCTATTTACAGAGCGCTGCCCCTCCGGAAGTGACAACCGCCGATATTCACAAGGGCGCTATTCCGTTTGTTGTCATCCAGCTCATCGTCCTCCTTATTGTCGTTTTGTTTCCCGAGACTGTGCGTTGGCTGATCACCCTTGCCGCCGGATAACAACCAAAGAAGGAAGCCGCCTTTAGCAAAGACGACTTCCTTCTCTCGTTCCTTCTCTCGAATCAACTGTGGTGGCTGGAGCTGAGCGTTATTTCAGTAAACCGTGTACGAAGCTCATCATGCTATACTCGTTGATATTGTGCCACCCCTGCACCGCCGTGCGGAAGGCGTCCCATTCTTTATAAATCCTGGCAAAGTCTGCATCTGCTGCGGAGAACTCTTCATATAGCTCATCAGCCGCCGCTTTTGCAGCGACGAGGATCTCTTCGCTATAGGGCCGCAACTTGGCTCCTCCCTCAACCAAGCGCCGGAGGGCTGCGCCGTTGAGGGCATCGTAGCGCGCCAACATCGTCAGATTGGCGACGTAGGCGGAGTATTTGATCACCTCCTGATAGAGCGCCGGCAGTTTCTTCCACTCGTCCAGGTTGATTTCCACTTCTAGGGCGGGACCCGGTTCCCACCAGCCGGGGTAGTAGTAGAATTCAGCGGCTTTGTTCAGACCGAGTTTTTCATCATCATAGGGGCCAACCCACTCCGCAGCATCGACGGCGCCGGTTTGCAGCGCCTGGAAGATCTCACCGCCCGGCAACACCTGGACGGTGACGCCCAGTTTCGCCATGACCTGGCCGCCGAGCCCGGGGATGCGCATTTTGAGGCCGTTGAGGTCCGCCGGTGTGTTGATCTCCTTACGGAACCAACCTCCCATCTGCGCACCTGTGTTGCCGGCCGGGAATTGAATCACGTTGAATTTCTCCTGATAGAATTCTTGCAGCGTCGCCAGGCCGCCCCCTTCATAAAACCACGCGTTCTGTTGTTGGGCGGAAAGACCGAAAGGAAGTGTTGTGCCAAAGGCCGTAGCCGGACTCTTGCCGACGTAGTAATAAGAAGCAGTGTGTCCGATCGGAACGGCGCCTTGAGACACGACGTCGAGCACCTGGGTGCCCGGCGCCAGCTCACCGGCGGCGCGTGGCTCGATGATGAATTTGCCGCCGGTCATTGCCTTGACCGCTTCGGTGAAGGCGTATGCGCCGCCAAAAATGGTGTCAAGCGCCAACGGCCAGCTCGTTGCCATCTGCCATTTCAGCTCGGGCAGCGCTGCATCCTGAGCGACTGCCTGCTGGATCTCCTGGGCGGCAGGCGTAGCGCCAAACGTGCAGCCGGCCGCCAACCCAACGATAGCGCCGCCGGCCGCCTTGGTCGCCATGCTTGTCAGGAACTCTCGACGGTTCATATGAGTCCTCCTTTCAGGGAATTCGGTTGTTCTGGAACGGACAGGTGCGCACAACGGAAGGTGAGGGCATTGTAGCGAAACGATAATCGGTTGTCAATCTCTCTTTTGAATGCCGGGAGAATTGAAAATGGGGAGAAAAACGTCAACGGCGTCGACTTGCGCCGTCACCGGAAAAGTCGAACATCTACACGCCGGTGGGGAGGGCGTCCTGTGGAGAAGTGAACAGGGCGCCCTCTCGGTTAGTTCGCTTCCTGTATCACCACCCGCGCACCGCCATCTTGTCGGCTTCACTCAAGGTGTCGAGGTTGACGCCGACCATAGGCTCTCCTAGATCCTCGCTGACTTCCGCCAGAATCTGTGGGTCATTGTAGTGCGTGACGGCCATGACAATGGCGCGGGCGCGCTTCTCCGGGTTGCCGCTCTTGAAGATGCCGGAGCCTACGAAGACGCCGTCCATGCCGAGCTGCATCATCAACGCTGCGTCGGCCGGCGTGGCGACTCCGCCGGCTGCAAAGTTGACCACCGGCAGTCGTCCCAGTTCGGCCGTGAGCTTCACCAGGGGGTAGGGCGCGCGAATTTCCTTGGCGGAGGCGAAGAGCTCGTCCTCGTCCATGCTGCGCAGGCGACGAATGGCGCCGTTGACAGCGCGCGCGTGGCGCACGGCCTCGACAATGTTGCCGGTGCCCGCCTCGCCTTTGGTGCGGATCATGGCGGCGCCCTCGGCGATGCGACGCAGTGCCTCGCCCAGATCGCGGGCGCCGCAGACGAAAGGCGTGGTGAACTTGTGCTTGTTGATGTGATGCTCTTCATCCGCCGGCGTCAACACTT
>JANWYX010000142.1 GCA_025055055.1 Caldilinea sp.
TTGTCGTCGGTGAAGGGAGAGACCGTGCCATGCTGGAGGCGCAGGCGCCGCCGAACGTTCACTTTGTTGGCCGGCAGCCGCGTCACCGCGTGCGCGAGCTGCTTCAGCGCTGCAAGGCGTTCATTTTCCCCGGTCTGGAGGATTTTGGCATCGCCCCGGTCGAGGCGATGGCGGCCGGAAGACCGGTCATCGCCTTTGCAGGCGGCGGCGCACTCGACACCGTGCTCCCCGGCGCAACCGGCGAGTTGTTCCCCATACAAAGCGTGGAAAGTCTGGCCTCCGTCCTGCAGACGTTCGACCCGCGCGCCTATGGGGTGGAAACGTGTCGCCGTCAGGCCGAACGCTTCAGCGCCGCCGTATTTCGAAAGAGACTGCTGACTCACTTGAGCGGCGTCATGGAAGGCAAAGCACTGCAGGCAATCTCATGAGGTCCTTATATGGAGCTGCGTGAATATTGGGTGATTTTACGCCGTCGTTGGTGGTTGCCGGCGACCCTGGTCGTGCTGGTGGGGCTGATCAGCATCATTCAGCTGCGCCCCTGGCAGCCGCGCGCGGCGATGTACAGCGCCTCGATGCGGCTGCTGATCGGCGTCTTGCCCGCCGCCGAACAGGACGCCACCGCCTATGACCCGCGCTATTACGCATGGCTGACGAGCGAGTATCTGGTCGATGACTTCACCGAAGTGGTGCGCAGCCGGCTCTTCGCCGCCCAGGTGAGCCAACGCCTGCGCGATCAGAACATCGAAGTGCCCGCAGGCGTGATTCAAGGCAGCGCAGCCACGGGCAAGTTGCATCGCATCATCACCCTCTCCTTCACCTGGCCGGACGCCGCTCAACTTGAAGCCATTGCACGCGCTGCGGCGGACGAGCTGACGCAGAACGCCACCTTTTATTTTCAACAGCTCGGAACGGAGAATGCCGGCGTAACACTCATCGATGGTCCGTCGGTGGCCGTGGTTGGAGCCGGCGTGCGCGAGCAGGTCGAGCTGCCGCTGCGCATTCTGTTGGCGTTGATCGTGGGTGTGGGGCTTGCATTTCTGCTTCACTACTTGGATGACTCGGTGCGCCGGCCAGAGGATCTGGAAGCACTGGGGGTGTCTGTGCTCGGAGAAATTCCCCGTAGGAAAAAGTAAAGCACACCGCAGCCATCACGGGCAGAAGACGCTATCGGTGTGCACGTACTGCATCACCCAGTTCGGGTGGTTGTACACCACGTAGTAATGTTTCCAGAAGCGAATTTTGCCCGACGCCATAGCACCCGCATACTCCCAGTAATTCCAAAAGATGCTGTCCCGCTGAATGCGGATCGGATAGACCGTCCGGCAGCCCCAGTTTTCCGGCGGAGGGGATGCGCTCGCCCTTGAAGGGTTCCATACGATTGCAGCGAACAACAAACATAAAACGAGCAGCAATGTGTTGGGCGTTCTCGCAACTCCTTGTTTTTCACCGAGCGCCGCACCTCGGTGGTGCCGTTGTGCGATTTTCATCGACATCGGCGCCAGATTCAAAAAGCACACTTTCGCATTTCCTTGCACCATTGCCTCTTGGCGCCTTTGCGTTGAATCGCATTTCACATCCGGCAACGCAAAACGGTGAATCCCCATCTTATCCTTGTTCCGTTCTCACGATTTTCTCCGCTTCCTGAAAACCTCTCTTCTTTGTGCTATACTACCTGTTATGTCAGTGCAGGCAAAACCCACGCCCAACCCGAACGCCATGAAATTCACCCTACCCGAACGGCTCTTTCCCAAACCGCTCAGCTTCGCCAGTCCGCAAGAGGCGGCGGGTCACCCTCTTGCGGCGGCCATTTTTGCGCTCAACGGTGTTTACAACGTCTTCATGGTGCAGGATTTTGTCACGGTCAACAAGCTTCCCCACGTGGCATGGGAGGATTTGCTTGAATCCATTCAAACGTGCATCGAAGAGTACCTGACCGGCCATCGTTGACTCTCAATCGCAATCTCTCAATCGCAATCTCTCAAGTCGCAACGATGTCAAAAGGTTTCTTCGTGCTTCGTGTTCCTTTGTAAATTTTCTTTTCAGAATGATTCTTCTTTTCAGAATGATTCAACGGAGGTGCGTGTGCCGGTTCCGGTGATTGTGGCAAGCGAGAATGGACGCCGCGGCATTCTCGCGGCAATGCCCTTGTTGCGCGCAGGCGGCAGCGCGCTCGACGCAGTCGAGCTGGCGTGTCGCGTTGTAGAAGATGACCCCGAAGACCACAGCGTCGGCTACGGTGGTTTGCCCAATGTCCTCGGCGAAGTGGAGCTCGACGCCAGCATCATGGACGGTGCAACGCTGCGCGCAGGCGCGGTGGCCGCCGTGCAGGGATACGGGCGAGCCATTACGCTGGCGCGGCGCGTGATGGAGGAGACGCCCCACGTTCTGCTGTCGGCGCGCGGGGCGGAGCGCCTGGCCGCCGAGCTCGGCGAACAGCCGCAAGAACTGCGCACCGAAGAGGCACTGCACCGCTGGCGGGAGCGCTTTCTCGAGCGTGGGCTGACGCCCGGCGCCACGGAGAATTTGCGCGTCGTCGCTCGCATCTTAACGCAGCCACTCAACCTTCAGGATAAGCTCTATCAGGCCGCCCGTCCGGACACGCTGGGCACGGTCAATTTTCTTGCGCTCGACGCCCAGGGGAATCTCGCCTCTGGCGTGAGCACCAGCGGGCTGGGCTGGAAATATCCGGGCCGCGTCGGCGACAGCCCGCTGATCGGCGCCGGCAACTACTGCGACAACCGCTACGGCGCAGC
>JANWYX010000323.1 GCA_025055055.1 Caldilinea sp.
TTGTTCATTTTCTATCAATCGGTTTCTATCAATCGGTCACCGAATCACGGACAGGAATGGTTCATGGCGCTTCGCATCTACAACACGCTCACGCGACGAGTTGAGGAGTTCGTTCCACTGGAGCCCGGCAAAGTCAACATGTATGTGTGCGGTCCGACCGTCTACGCAGACGCGCACATCGGCCACGCTATGTCGGCGATCGTCTTCGACATGGTGCGCCGTTATCTGCTCTACAAGGGCTATGAGGTGAAGTTTGTCACCAATTTCACCGACGTTGATGACAAGATCATTCGTCGCGCTGCGGAAGAGGGGCGCGATCCGTTGGAGCTGGCCAATCATTACGCCGAGGAATATCTGCGTCACCTGCGAGACTTGAACGTCATGCCCGCCAGCGTCTATCCGCGTGTCAGCACCGAGATGGACTGGATCATTCGGATGATCTCCGGACTGATCGAAGCCGGTTACGCCTACCGACTGAACGGCGACGTCTATTTTCGTGTGACGAAAGACGAGGACTACGGCAAATTGAGCGGCCGACGGCTGGAGGAGGCGTTGGCGGGGGTGCGCATCGAAGAAGACCCGCGCAAGGAGCATCCGGCCGACTTTGCGCTGTGGAAGAGCGCCAAGCCGGGCGAGCCGGCCTGGGACAGTCCATTTGGGCGCGGGCGCCCCGGCTGGCATATCGAGTGTTCCGCCATGTGCCTGCATCACCTCGGCGAAGTTGTCGACATTCACGGTGGCGGCAACGACCTGATCTTCCCGCATCACGAAAACGAGATCGCCCAGAGCGAAAGCTACACCGGCAAGCCGTTTGCGCGCTACTGGATGCATCACGGCATGTTGCAGCTCTCCGGCGAGAAGATGAGCAAGTCGCTGGGGAATTTGATCACAATCGATGAATTCCTGAAAGAGCATAGCGCCGATGCCCTCCGTCTCTTGATTTTCACCGGCCATTATCGCAAGCCGGTCGTCTACAGCGAAGAGGCCGTCGCAAGCGCAGAGCGAAGTCTGGCGCGGCTGCGCAGTGGGCTGCGTCCACCCCAGGGCGCTATCACCACCGGGGAGACGGCGGACAAACTGCGGATTGCCACAGAGGATGCACGCGTCACTTTTGTCGAGGCGATGGACGACGATTTCAATACGGCCGGCGCCATCGCCGCGCTCTTTGAACTGGTGCGCGCCATCAACGGTGCGCGTACGGCGGGCGTGGCCGGGCCTTTCTTCGTCGCTGCGCAGCATACTCTGCGCGAGCTGGCGGGCGTGTTGGGGTTGACGCTGGCCGAACCTGCCGCCGATGCAGGCGCAGCCGTGGCAGCGCAGCCGTTTATCGAGTTGTTGATCGGCGTGCGCAACGAGCTGCGTCAGGCCAAGCAGTGGGCGTTGGCAGACAAAGTGCGCGAGGGCCTCAAGGCGCTTGGCGTCGTGTTGGAAGACACCCCCGAAGGCACCCGTTGGAGATTCGAGGCCGAATGAGCGAACTGTTGTACGGCCGTCACGCTGTGCTGGAGTGTCTGCGCGCCAACCGACGCCGCATCTTTCGCCTTTGGGTGGAAAGCAAACAGCCGGAGACGGTGCCGAAGGAAGGGCCGATCGCCCAGATCGTCGCCGAGGCCGAGCGTCTCAAAATCCCCGTGCGTCTCGTCAGCGGAGGTCTCTTCGACCGGCTGCGCAGCGAGCGCGTCAACGCCCAGGGCGTGGCGCTGGAGGTGGGAGAATATCCTTATGTAGAGGTGGAGGATTGTCTGCGCGCTGCCAAAGCGGCAAATGAGCCGCCGCTCTTGCTCATCCTGGACCACCTGCACGACCCGCAGAACCTGGGGACGCTCATCCGCACCGCCGAAGCAGTCGGCGTTCATGGCGTGATCATCCCCGAACGACGCGCGGCGCGCATCACCCCTGCCGTCGGCAATGCCAGCGCCGGCGCAGTAGAACATCTGGCGGTCGCTCAGGTCGTCAACATCAATCGAGTGATTGAGGATCTGAAAAAACGCAATATCTGGATCGTTGGGTTGGATAGCGACCCCTCGACGCCTCCGTTGGCCCAGGCCCGGCTGGACGGAGCGCTCGCCGTCGTGGTTGGCAACGAAGGAGAGGGGCTCAGTCGCCTGACGCGTGAAAAATGCGACTTCCTGGTGCGCCTGCCCATGTGGGGCCGCGTCGAGAGTCTGAATGCAGCCGTGGCCGGCAGCATCGTGCTGTATGCAGCGCGGCAGGCGCGAGCCGGTTCTTCCTCTTGACGGATCTCGATCCATGGAAGCAGATGCATCTCTTCATACGGGGCTTCGGCCATCCTCCACCGATGTGGCCGTGACGTTGCTGGACGCCTCCCATCCGCGCTGGGCATATGAGCTGGAGCGAGCGGGCATCTTGCTGGGCCTAGGCGCCAACCCGGCGCTCTTTCCTTATCATTTTCTGTACGTCACCCTGAGCAAAATCGGCGGAAAATTGGCGCTCTTCCGTTGCGGCCCTGTTACGGTGGGCGTGGGCTTTCTCTTCCCGCGCCGCCTGAGCCGCAGCGGCGACCGCGTCCACAGGACCTACACGCTGCGTTTTCATGCTGTTTGCGAAGGTGCGGTTGACGCCCATGCGATGGTGGCGGCCTGCCGACGTGCTCTGCCCGACGCATCGATCGTTTTTTACGATCCAACAGGAGGACTTTCCTACTATCGCACTTCCGTTTCCTACGGCATGGTCGACATCGGTCGCCCCGATGAGTTTGAGGCGGCCGAAAGCCGGGCGATTCAACAGAGGATTTGGGGCGCTGCGGCTGAGTTCCTCTATCCCAGCGACATTCACTCTTCCGAGTTCGGTGCGGGCACATCCCTGGTCGCTCGCGTCGACGGCAAGACGGCAGGGTTCCTGTTTGGGTTCTATTCCTTCGGAGGCGTCCCGTTGCCGGCGGATTGGGACGAGCGTTTCAACGGCGCATTTCGCGTCGAATCGCAGACGCTGGGGGTGTTGCCGGAATATCGGGGGTTGCGCATCGCCAATTTGTTGAAAAAACAGCAAGCGGAACTGGCCTGGCGTGAGGGCGTCGGGATTGTATCATGGACGGCGGATCCGTTACAATTTCCAAACGCCGCGCTCAATTTCGGCCTGTTGAAGGCGGTGGCCTTTCATTTCATGGCGAACCTTTATCCGTTCCGCAACGAGTTGAATCGGACTCATGCCTCTCGCTTTGCGCTGATCTGGTTGGTGGGCAGCAAACGCGTGCGCGAGATGGCGCCGTTGGGCGCGCGCGCAGAAATTTTCGACTTGAGCAATCGATTGCGCATCCCGCGCGTCAACGACGGCTGCCGTAGCGCGCGCTTCGATCTTGACGATGAAATTATCGCCATCGAAATCCCCGCAGACTGGACCGGCCTCCAAGCCGGCGATCCTGTCCAGGCGCAGGAGTGGCGCTTGTTGACAGACGAAATCTTCTGCGCCTATATCGGCTTACAGGAGGGGCGCTACACGGTGACCGGCGTGGGTGCAGTGGGAGAACGTCGCTTCCTGATTGCAGAGCGGAGCGGAGAGTCGCTGTGGCGAAGGCTGGGGGAAGAATGATGGTGCTATGGTGAGCAGCACGTCTGGCGGGTGGACGCCGACCTTCGCCTACGACGCCGAGAACCGGCCGGTGGGCGTGAGCGGAGCGGCGAGCGTTACCTTCGTCTACGACAGCGACGGTAGGCGGGGCAAGGCGACGGTCAACGGCATCACACTTATAGGAGGTTTTTTGCTTTCCCACTTTTTCGGGGTTGACACAACATGAAGGACGGTCTACAATCGAAAATAATCTGTGATAGCGGCTCGATGAGACCGTGGTTGTTGCTCCACGTTTCCTCGCTTCCATTCTCGCCATCGAATGGACGCCGCGGTGATGGTTGGATGGCGTTCTGAAGTGGTCTGATGCCTCGATGGCGTTTCTCACACCGAATCGATTTCACTTTTGGTCACATTTGATTTCAAGATGAAAAAATCTCTCGCCATCTCGATGGCGTGGGCAGATTTTGGCTGGTGTAGCGTGTCGTATCGCAATCGGTTCGTCATCCTTCGTTCTCCCTAAAAGCATTTTGTATCAAGCTCTACTGTTGGAAAAGGAACCTATGAACATCTACGTCGGAAATCTATCGTATCGCACCACCGAGGATGAGTTGCGCAGAACGTTCGAGGCCTACGGCGCCGTCACCTCAGCATCGATCATTCGGGACCGGGAAAGCGGCCAGTCGAAGGGTTTTGGTTTTGTTGAGATGCCGTCAGACAGCGAAGCATTAGCGGCCATCAACGCCCTTAACGACAAAGAAGTAGGTGGGCGCCGCTTGAAGGTCAATCAGGCGCGACCGCGTGAGGAGAGCAGCTCGCGCAGCAGTCGCCCGCAATCACGCCCACGCAGCGACCAGAATAGAGATCGCAATCGTTGGTAACCCCAATCGCCCGAAACGCACACCTTGCCAGGCATCATCTGGGAAGCTTTTTGCTTCCCAGATGATGTTTTGCACTCGCTTACGTGAAAGTCCATCCGCCGCTCACACTGCAGGGCTGCTTTCTATGTTCATCCCTTGGTCGACCTTGGCCAGGCGTCGCAGCGGAATAAACGTCATTAACAAGAAAAGAATCATACCGGCCAGGCGTCCGGCGCCGGAGAGCAGAAAGATAAGATGAAAACTCACGGTGTCTGCTAGGTAGCCGCCTAGCAACGGGCCGACAAACGCACTTGCGAAGACGCCGGTCTGATAGAGCGCCACTGCACGCGCTCTTCCGACGTTGGGCGTCACCTGTAGCAGAAGGTTGAAATTGGCAAGATTGAAACCCGCCCACAAAAAACCGCCGAAGAGATTATTCACCCCTGCCTGCCACGCCTCGGTGTAAAACACCCACATCACCGGCAATAAAACGATGGGAAAGCCCGTCACCAACTGTAAAAAGACGGCGCCGCGACGGTCGAGCAACCTGCCGAAAAAGATTTGACCACCGATCGCCGACAAGCTGGAAATGCTGGCGAAGAGACCGACGGCGTCTGTATCGGCGCCCAAATGCGTGACCAGGTAGACGTTGAAAAAGGGGGCGGCGATCTGCAGCGCCAAGTTCCAGATGAAGCCGCTGACGACGAAGCCAAGGAAGCCGGGGCTGCTCTTGAGCGCTGCGCTCAGGCTGCCGGTCTGTCGCACTTGTTCCGTGTGTTGGGCGGAGCGAGGTTCGCGAATCTGTGCAAATTGATAGGTGCCCGCCATCCCGAGCAGAAAGGCAATGAAAAAGCTCAGCTGATAGCCGAGATACGGATCCGCCTGCCACTGATTGCCCGTTCGGATCAGCCAACCGGCAATAGCCGAGAAGATCAGCGTCGCCAGGCCCATGGTCAGGTTACGTATGCTGAAGTAGCGGCCGCGCATAAACTCGGGCACGAGATCGGCTACAAGTGCAGTCCAGGCTGGATTGGCAAAGTTTGCAGCGAAGGCGCGTATGCCGTTGAGCGCCGTGATCGCCACGATGGCGATCATCGGCGGCAGCGTCAACAACGGCAGCAACGCAAGCAGCAAGAGCGTCAGGCGCGCCACGCCGCCGCCACTCCACAACACAATTCCTTTGCGGTTGCCGGTCTTCTCCATCAGCCGAGCGCCGGGAAAAAGTGCCGCCGCGCCGGCCAGGTTGCCGACGGCGGTGATCCATCCTACCTGCTGATTGGTGGCGCCGTAGGCCAGCGCAAAGAGCGGGATGAAAGCCAGGTAGAAGGCTTCGCTCGCAGCCGAAAAGATACCGTCGAGCCAGAAATGGCGCAGGTTGTTGACCTGTCGGATGGTGAGCGGCTGAGGCGTCTGTTGATCGATGGTGCGCTCCATTGGCCTGCGCACCAGATACCAATTCCAGCGCTGGGGGCGCAGGTGGTCAAATACGCCGATGCGCCGCTGGGGGATGTAATTCATCAATTGACGCATACGCTCTTCGCGCGCAACTGTGCGGCGCCGGCGATCCTGGCCGTTGTTCAAAGATGCATCCTTCATCGTGGAGCCTCGGGATTGTCAGGTGAAAGCTTGCGTAGGCAACGCAGTAGGCGCTTGTGGCGAGAGATGTCTTTTTTCATGACAAGCGATTAGGGTGCTCACTTGCGGGTTGACAATATGCGTTGCGAAGAGCGCTTTTTTGCACCTTTCCCAACGCATTGCGCGGCAGCGCTGCTGCGAAGAGGACGCGCCTGGGCGTTTTGTAGGGAGCCAGGCGTTCACGGCAAAACTGCATGATCTCATCCGGGCCGGCCTCTGTGCCTGTGCGCAGCACAACGACGGCGACCACCCGTTCTCCCCATTCAACGTCCGGACAGCCAATCACGGCGCTGGCCTCTACGGCGGGGTGCTCATTCAGCACAAGCTCGACCTCAGAAGGATAAACGTTGTACCCACCGCTGATGATCAAGTCCTTGGAGCGCCCTTTGAGCGTAAAATAGCCGTCGGGCTCGCGCAGGCCGAGATCGCCGGTGCGCAGCCAGCCGTCCGGCGTGAAGGCTGCAGCGGTCTTTTCCGGCTGACGCCAGTATCCCTTGCAAACATTATCGCCGCGCACCTGTACCTCGCCGACCCGGCCATCAGGAAGCGGGTCGCCGCTCTCGGGATCGACGATGCGCACATCGACCCCGGGCAACGGCAACCCCACAGAGCCGACGCGACGCTCGCCGCGCAGGGGGTTGGAGAGAATCATGCCTGCCTCGGACATGCCGTACCGTTCGAGCAGTTGCACGCCGAATCGCTCCTCGAAACGACGGAAAAGGTCTTCGGGCAGCCGGTCGGAGCCGGAGGTGACAAGACGCATGTGTCGCAACGAATAATGTTCGGCGCCGGGCGCCTCTACCAGCCGGCGGTGAATGGTCGGCACGCCCATGAAGACGGTGCAGGGGCGACGCACTAAGAGTTCCAGGGTTTGCTGCGGCTCGAAGCGCGTCAGCAGCACGGTGGTCGCGCCGGCGTTGAGCGCTCCGTGTAAGGCGACGAGCAGACCGTGCACATGAAAGAGCGGCAACACATGCAGCAACACGTCGTCGCTCCGCCATTCCCACGCCTCATGCAAGCTGTTGAGATTGGCGGTGAGATTGCGATGCGTCAGCTCGGCGCCTTTTGGTCGGCCGGTCGTGCCACTGGTGTAGATCATCAAGCAGGTGGCGTCGGGGTCGTCGGGCAGTGGAATGGCGGCCGCATCGGCGCCGACGAACGGTGCAAGCAAGTGCTCAAAGGCGCGTTGCGGCTTTTCGGCAAGCCCGATCACTTCTTGCACGCAAGACGTTTGTGTGGACAGATCCTGGATTGCGCTTTGAGGAAGAACATCCGTGAAAAAGAGCCGCGCTTCTGCGTCCTCGAGAAAGTAGAGCAGCTCGCTCGGCGTGTAGGCGGTGTTGAGCGGGAGCGAGATGGCGCTCAGCCGCATGGCGGCCAGATGCAGACAGATGAAAGGCAGTCCTTTCCCAAGCTGGATGGCCACGCGGTCGCCGGGTTGCACGCCCTTTTGCCGCAGCATCGCCATCGTGCGCAGCACCATTTCTTCTAACTCGCCGTAACGAACAACCCGAGGCGGTTCTGTTGCATCCTCTATATGCTCGATGGCGACGCGCTCGGCCTGTGAAAGACAAAGGGTGCGCAGGGTCTCTAAAAACATGGGTCGATGCATCGCAGATTGTTTTTCCGGCAACGTATATAAACATTCACTGCACAAGGAGCGCCTTGCATAATCTTTCATGCTATACCTGTTTTCTTCACAAGGCAAAAACATCGGGACAGAGGGAAGGAATAAGTCGGAACTGAATTTCGGTTCATTTGACAGCAACGCCCAATATGACTATACTCTATTTCAGATTGTGCGGGTGTAGCTCAATGGCAGAGCATTTGCTTCCCAAGCAAAGGGTTGAGAGTTCGAGTCTCTTCACCCGCTCTCTCAAAGATGAGTTTACGCAATGGGCGCCTGAGTGTCAGGCGCTTTCTTTTTCGGATCATCTGCGATGGAAGATCGCTTCATTGCGCCCGCCGCACAAGGCAGCTACATGCTTTTGTTGCTTTCTTCACAACGCTGCTCGTTGACGGTGGGGCGCCTTGGGCGCAAGGTGGTTGACTCCGGTTGGTATCTGTATGTGGGCAGCGCCCTGGGGCCAGGAGGGCTGCGCGGCCGCCTGCGCCATCATTTGCAGCCGGCGCAACGACTCCACTGGCACATTGACCATTTACGCCGGGTTTGCGAACTTCGGGCAATCTGGTTCGCCGTCGGCGCCGAACGATGGGAGCACCGATGGGCACAGATGTTGACCACACTGGGGACGTTTATGCCGGTTCCCGGTTTCGGTGCCTCAGATTGTCGGTGCGTCTCGCACTGTTTTTTTCTAACCCAACAGCCCACTTTGGTTCAACTTCAACGACAGTTGCATCATTTTTATCCCGGCCATCCTATTTTGCATGAATTGGCTCCCACGCATAGTTGACATAATTTTTGTTCGACTTTGAGAAGAATGCCGGAGCCCCAGAAGGGTTTGGCAACTCGGTTCGTCTCTGGTATGATCGCCTGGTGGCAACGTTCAAAGAGCGTCTTGAAATTCGCTGAAGAATAGCGGGTAAGCAACTTGTCATTTACGTCGGACCCTCTTCTGTCGGTCGATCACCTTTCCTCTTCTCCATTTGAGGTGCGGCTCCTCCTGATCTGTCATGCGGAGGGGATGCAGAATCGTTACACCGGGCTGGTTCAGCGCAGCGAACCCGACAGCGGGTTGACCGCTTTCGGCTGGGAGCAGACGACTCAACTTGCCCAGTGGCTGGCGACCCATGAGACGATCGATGTGCTCTACTCCGCCCCACTGCTTCAAAGTCGTCTCACTGCACAGCGCATCGGACAAACGCTTGGACTTCCAGTGACCGTAAACGATCGCATTCCGGGGCGCTTTCCACCCGATCTCACGCTGCCGGGGATGTGGGACCGCAACGAGCGCACCATTTTACATTTCGAGCCGCCTACATTCGTTCCTCCGGACTCGCCCTATGGCATCTATTTGCACAGCTTGATCGAGGAGTTGGATGCCATCGTGCAGGCCAACTGGGGGAAGTCGATTGCGGTCGTGCTCAGCGGCAACGGCGTGGCCACTACGGTGCGACACTTTGCCGGCGCTCATGCACTTCCGATTGTAGTTAGCCATACAGCCATCACAGAATTGCGAAGGCAAGACGGTGTTTGGTCGCTGGTTTATGTGAACCGTCGTGAACATCTGCCGGTCGGGATGGCGCCGGCGCCGCGTCGGCGTACGGCTGCTTTGGAGGTGGACAATAGCGGGGAGGTCGCGCAAGATATTGCGCGCATTGTCGCCGCTTATGGACGCATGCCTTCTCAAACAAATCCTCAACGCAACGCTAAGCGCGTGCAGCGCCTTCAGCACCTGCTCAAATTTGCCCAGCTGCCCAAAGGATTGAGTGTGCTCGATGTGGGTTGCGGCTCCGGTGAACTGTCGATGCTTTTGGCCGAAGAAGGCGCCCGCGAGGTCGTCGGCATCGACATTAGCCCGACGATGTTGGAGGCGGCCGAGTTCATGCGTCTCAGCAGTCGCTCGCCGGCGGCCGCGCGCGTCAGTTTTCGCCTGGCGCCGGCGCATGCATTGCCTTTTCGCGACGAACGCTTCGATGCCGCCGTCTGTCGACTCGTCCTGCATCACAATCATCGGCCACAGTTGATCTTGGAAGAACTGGCGCGCGTGCTGAAGCATGGGGGGATCCTGATCCTTGCAGACCTGTTGAGCACCGATGACCCGGTGAAGCGCGCCACGCAAAATGCGATTGAAGAGAAACGTGATCCCAGCCACGTCGCCATTTTTAGCGCCGAGCAGTATCGCAAACTGGTGGTGGGTGCAGGGTTTGTCATTGAGGCGGAGCAGGTTGCCGTCTTCGAGCGCGAGCTGGAAGAATGGCTGGACGATATGTATGCCGAACCTGAGACGCGAACGGTCGTGCGCGAGATGATCGAAGCGGGGCTGGAAACAGACGCCGCCGGCCTTCACGCCCGGCGGCAAGGAGACAAACTCTTTTTTGAGCAGCGCTTGTTCTACATTAAAGCGATAAAACCTTGATCGACTGGCGCAAAGAGCGGCCTTGCCTCCTCCTCTTCACCTCAGACGCATAGGTAATGTCACAAACTTGACCGAGCTTATCCCTTGTAGAGCTCACGCAGAATAATGCTTTTCTGAATCTGCGTAGTTCCTTCGTAAATCTGATAGATTTTGCTATCGCGCAACAGTTTCTCCACCGGGTATTCGCGGCTATAGCCGTTGCCGCCGAAGACCTGGACGGCGTCGAGGGCATTGAGCACGGCGGCGTCTGCGGCGTAGGCCTTTGCGACCGCAGCCTCCATGGTGTTGCGCCGACCGTGGTCGATCAGCCACGCTGATTTCCACGTCAGCGCGCGCGCGGCTTCGACTCGAATCTTCATGTCCGCCAGCATGAAGCCGACGCCCTGGAAACTGTGGATCGGTTGACCGAAGGCGTGACGTTCACCAGCATAGCGAACCGCTTCGTCCAAGGCGCGACGAGCGACACCCGTAGCGGCTGCGGCGACGGGCGGGCGACTTTTGTCAAAGACTTTCATGCCGATCATGAAACCGTCGCCTTCGCGTCCCAGCAAGTTTTCGACCGGCACCTCCACATCCTCGAAGAAGACCTGACAGGCCTGCGCTGCATGTTGCCCCATCTTCTCGAGCGGCTTGCCGGTGCTAACTCCCTTCCATTCGCGCTCGACGATGAAGCAGCTCATGCCTTTGTGTCTGCCGTTGGGGTCCGTCTTGGCGAAGACGGTGAAATAGCTGGCCACCGGGCCGTCGGTGATCCAGGTCTTGGCGCCGTTCAGGATGTAGCGGTCACCCTTGCGAATCGCCGTCGTCTTGATGCCTGCTACATCTGAGCCGGCGTCCGGTTCGGTCATGCAGTAGGACATGATCTTGCCCTCTTGCGTGAGCTTCGGGAAGTACCGCTGCTTTTGCTCCTCGTTGCCTGCGATCAAAATCGGCAGCACAGCAAGCTGGTTGAGCATGAGCGCAGTCTGGATGCCGGAGCAGCCGTAGGCAAGCTCTTCGCCCACGATACATTCCTCCAGCACGCTGGCACCGACGCCGCCGTATTCTTCGGGGATGTTCAGGTTGACGAGGCCTACCTTCAATGCTTTCTTCCATAGCTCCCAGGGCCATTCCCCGGAGACGTCATAATGTTCGGCGGCGCCGGACTCGATGATCTCTTTTCGCGCAAAGTCGCGGGCAAGATTCTGAAGCATCACCTGATCGTCGGTGAGATCAAAATTCAGGCCGGATCTTTGTTCCTCCATCGTGGCTAGCATGAGCAGTTCCCCTTCGATTTAGAACGATGAATCGTCTGGCGAATCATAATGCAACCGGCTGGGGCCGGTGCGAGGCTTCTGTCCAATTCAAGCGACGGAGGATTCTGTGGCTGTTCCGGGAATGTTGGAAAGCGGAGTCTTTGCAAAGTGGAAGCTAGATTTATGCCGTTATTCTGTCTCCTCCGGTAAACGCACCCAGCGTGCGTTGACAAGACGCACCAGTTCCTGGACAGGCAGCAAGACATTGGCGCCGCGCTGGCCGGCGCTGACGGCAATTTCGTCATAGCGTCGG
>JANWYX010000416.1 GCA_025055055.1 Caldilinea sp.
GGCGTTCGAGCCGCTCCAGCCGACCGGCCCCACGATGTCCGGCCCGCTGCCGGAAGCGATCTGTGTAGCCAGGACATCGCGAGCAGAAGCGTTCGGCACAAATTCCGCCACCAATTCAATGCGGTCCTGTGACTCATTGAAACGCTTGATGACCGCTTCCTGGGCAGGGATCTGATCTTCGCTGGAGCCTGTCCCCAAGCCAACAAACCATCGAATCTGCACGCGTCCACCGGTTGCAGCCGGCGCTGCTGCCGCCGGCTGCTCGACCTGCGCCGGTTGTTCAGCAGCAGCCGGAGCAGCGGGCGCCGGCGCCGCCGGCGCCCCACAGGCAGCAGCCATCGCAACAATCAACAACAGGGAAAGCGAGAGGAAAAAAAGTTTGCGCATAGGTGGAGTTCTCCTTACTGTAAAAACTATCGACCGATCAGTTTTATGTGGACCTGCATCGTCGCTGAAACCTCCTTTATGCCCGGTTACAGCCACACGATTGGCGGATCACCAATTCCACAGGCAGGCGGGTGGCAAGCTCCGGCGTTTCTCCGGCCAGAAGCGACAACAACTTGCTGGCGGCCACATACCCGGCCTGCTCCACCGGCGCATGCACGGTCGTGAGCGGCGGGTTGAGGTGAACCGAAAAGGGAATGTCATCAAAACCAACGACCGCCACATCTTCCGGCACCGCACGCCCGCTGCGCCGCAACGCAGCCAAGACGCCGGTCGCCGCATCGTCATCGCCGGCAAAGACGGCGTCGAAATCCACCCCCCGATCGATCAATTCCTGAATGGCCTGCTCGCCCCCATAGGCGGAGTAATTGCCGCGCGCCACCAACTCCGGATAAACAGGAACGCCTAACCGCTCCATGGTCTGGCGAAAGGCTGCTTCGCGCTCATCGGAGTCAACGTTGCCCAGTGGCCCGCGCAGATAGACGATTCTCCGCCGTCCATGCACCTGGACGAGATGCTCCACCACCTGACAAAGGCCTGTGGTGTTGTCAAAGCCAACGTAGGGAATTCTGGCGTGGGGCGGCGGAGGAAAGAAAAGCAACACCATCGGAAAGCCGCGCTCGTAGTTGCGCAGCAACTCCGCCGGGTCTATGCTGTTGACGAAGACCAACATGCCGTCGGCGTTATGCTCGCCGATGGGGCTATGTCGCCAGGGCACAGGGTCGGGAACGCGCAGGCTGGCGTGCACCAACAGTTGATACTCGGTCGGACGAATTGCGTTCTCGACTCCGCGCAGCAAAGGGGCGAAAAAGTTGTTGCCCACCTCAGGCAGCAACAACCCGATCGTCTCTGTCTTGCGCACCGCCAGGTTACGCGCCGCCAGATGAGGCGTGTAGTTGAGCATCTCGATCGCCTGCAGCACGCGTTGCTCCACCTCTGGCGAAACCGGCGCCGTATCGTTCAGCACACGGCTCACGGTCGAGATGGAGACGCCGGCCAACCGCGCCACATCAGAAATGGTGGGCCGAGGTCGAGGCTTTCGCTGGTCATTGTGGCTCATTCGATTATCTGAAAGCGCTTTCACGATATGGCAACGTACATGCTGATGCTATCGCTCGGAAAACTCGGCAGATACTCAAAAGACAAAAGCGAACCGATAAATTTACAAAATGATTGGGATGAGGGAGCGTCTTTTCTCTGGAAAATGCTTCTGAATGCAACTTGCGCCGACGAAAAGCGCAAATTCACGTGCGCAACGAAATTTTATATAAGTAATAACCTTCGTCTTGAATTAGCTGAAAGCGTTTTCTGAAAGCGCTTTCAGAATAGCAGAGATTTCTTCACTTGTCAACCCCCTTTTTAGTTTTCTTCTTCCGGGATAATGTTCCAGCATGGGGCCGACCATGAGGAGGCGTCCGTTGCGCCCGGTTAGCTGATCTGCGCGTTGCCCCTCGTGGGGGAACGCCAGAAGTTTTTACAAGCCGCTCCCTGCCACGCACGCGTCGTCTTCCTATCGGTTTACGATCTGTCGTCGTAATTTAGCAGACGCGCTGCGACGCCGCCTCTGAGGGCGTCGTCCCCAAACGCTCAGCGCCAAATTCAGGGTGAGCTCCGTTGCGCTTCAGCTCTTGAGGCGCTGCATCCGAGGATCGTACAGCGGTTCTGCAGCCACCGTCGCCCAGTGGCGCACCCCGAAGTAGGCGACCTCGACCTGGGTCCCCGGCTCTGCGAACGCAAGCGGCAAGTAGCCGTAGACAATATGTTTGCCCACAGCGTAGCCGTAATTGGCGCTGGTGACGTAGCCGACGCAACGATCGCCTACGAAGATGGGCTCCTTGCCCAGCGCCATGGCATCCGGCGCGTCGAAGGTCATGCAGCAGAGCCGGCGCTGCACGCCGGAGGCTTTGGCCTGCAGCAACGCCTGGCGGCCGATAAAGTCGCCTTTATCGAGCCGCACCGCCCACTCAAGGCCTGCTTCAAAGGGGGTGGCGTCCGGGTGTAGGTCTTGGCCCCATAGGCGATAGCCTTTTTCCAGCCGCAGCGAGTCGAAGGCGCCGGCGCCCGCTGCGATCATCTCCAATGCGCGGCCCGCCTCCCACAGGGCATCCCACAGCGCAGCAGCGTACTCAGTGCGCGTGTACAGCTCCCAGCCCAACTCGCCGGCGTAGGAGATGCGCAGCGCCGTCGCCGGAATGGCGCCGATCTCGATCTCCTGCGCCGTGTAGTAGGGAAAGGCGGCATTGCTTACGTCGGCGTCCGTCACCTTCTCCAACACGCGACGGGCGTTCGGCCCCCACAACCCAACCGCAGTGTACGCGGAGGAGGCGTCCACGATCTGCACCGAGCCGTCCGTCGGCGCATGACGTTCGAGCCACGCCAAGTCGCGCGGCAGCTGCGCGCCGCCGGTGATCACCCAGAAGCGCTCTTCGCCGAGCCGTACAACAGTCAGGTCAGTCTGGATGCCCCCGCGTGAGTTCAAGAGGCTGGTGTAGATGACCTTGCCGATCGGTCGGTCGATGTGGTTGGCGCACAGCCGCTCCAAGAAGACCAGGCTGCCCGGCCCGCGCACTTCAACTACCGCCAGTGCAGCCAGGTTGAAAAGGCCGACGTTGTTGCGCACCTCCAAATGCTCCGCACCCTGGATCGGCGACCAGAAGCGCGCCTCCCAGCCCCTGCGCTGCGGAATGCGCTCTGCGTATTTTGCAAGCAGAGAGGCGTTGGCCTCATACCACTGGGCCACTTCATAGCCGGCGCTTTGAAAGAAGACGGCGCCCTGTTCGACCAGCCGACCATGAAAGGGGCTGAGGCGCACGTTGCGCGGCTCTCCGATCGGCTGCAGCGGGTGCACGATGTCGTAGACCTCCCGATAGTTCTGCGCACAGCGCAGGTCGATGTAGCGCCGGGTTTTCTGATGGGGCAAAAAGCGGTTGATGTCGGCCTCATGCACATCGATGGCCGGCTCGCCGTAAGTCACCCACTCGGCGATGGCCTTGCCGACGCCGCCAGCGTGGGTGATCCAGACGCCGACCGCCGTCCACAGGCCGCGCACTGCGCTTTCTCCCATCACCGGGAAGCCGTCCACAGTGAAGGCGAACATACCGTTGAAGGCGTGTGACAGCCCTGCGCCGCGCAGCGCAGGGATCAGCTCTTGCGCAGCGCGCCAGGCCACCGTGTAATGCTCTGGCGTGAAGGGCAGTTGCGCCGTCTTGCCCAGGTCGCGAGGGCGCACCATCAACGGCTCATGACGATAGTTGCCCACGCCGTAGGCGTCCCAGTGTTGCCGAAAATATAGCGAGTAATCCTGGTGACGCAGGATGGGATGGACGATCTCTCGGCCGCCCGCCGCCTGTGCGTATTCGGCCAACGCCGGCAGCGGCGTCGAGATGGTGTACTGATGCTGGGCGGCGAGCAGCGGAATCACCAGCCCCGCCTTTTCGCCGATGGCCGGGGCCCAGATGTTGGCGCACAAGAGCGCAGTCTCGCATTCGATGCGCCCACGTTCGGTGACAACCGCAGCCAAATGGCCGCGACGGACTTCGATGTCGACGACGGGCGCCTGCTGAAAAAACCGGACGCCTGCAATGCGCGTCGCCTCGTTCGCCAACGAGCCGGCCACGTGCCAGCCGATCACGTTCGTGTCGAGCGGGGAGTAGAAGCTTCCGTGGATCACCTTCGGGTCGAGAATAGGGATGTGGGCCAGCGTCTCTTCCGGCGTAAGCAGATGTGCTTCGACGCCGTAGCTGGTCGCTACGCCCTGTTTGCGTTTTAGGTCTTCCATGCGTTCCCGCGTGTACGCCACCTCGATCCCGCCGACGCGGCGCACCATTGCCCGGCCCGGCTCAAAGTCCGGCAGACGGCTGTAGATTTCAACCGATTGCACAGCGAAGTGCGTCATCATGCGGCTGTAATTGGTCACGTGCATGCCGCCGGGCGCATGGCTGGTCGAACCGTCGTTGTAGGGCAGCGCGCCTTTATCGAGGACGATCACATCGCGCCAGCCGAGCTGCGCCAAGTGATAGGCGGCGCTGCAGCCGACGATTCCGCCGCCGATAATGACAAGCCGCGCCGCAGAAGGCAGCGTGTTCTGCGCCATGGGGTATCTCTCCTCTGGAAGATAAACCGATGTGAAATGTACAGATTGAGGGAAGTTTCGCCGATTAGGCTACGGCCTGTCAAGGCGGTTTATAGGCTTCAACAATTGGCTCAAGGAAACCCAACGCGTAGCTGCGCTTCCTTGAATTATTCGACACCTTGTGGGCCTGCCGAGAAAGCGCGGTTGGGAGTCGCACCTTCGATTAGCCGCTTTTCCTTCGGATGGCTCTTGCGCTCCGTCAAAATTCATCCAGCACTTTCCCCATCGGTTCGACGCCATAGCCGCCCAATGACTCGACAGCGGTGGCAAAGCCTGACGCCCGATCGCAGATGATCTCGAGCAGCGGCTGCAACAGCAGCGCATCATAATGCTCTTGGGGGATCACAAGATCGTAGCGTTCGTCGAAGAGTGGAACAAAGTCGAGGTCGAGCGCCCGTGCCGCCGCCAGGATACCCAGCCCGCAGTCGGCTGCGCCGCTCCGGACCGCAGCAGCGACGGCTAGATGCGTGTACTCCATGCGGTCGTAGCCCTGGATGCGCCGAGGATTGATTCCTCGCTTTTTGAGCTCGTAATCGAGCAGGACGCGCGTGCCCGCCCCGCGCTGACGATTGACGAAGATCACATCCTCGCGCAGCAGATCCTCCAGCGTCTCCACCCGCTTCGGGTTGCCTTTGGGAACGATCAACCCCTGTGTACGACGCACAAAGCCGAGCAGCACGCCGTGCACGCCCTGTTCGGCCAACATTTTTTGGACATAGCTGATGTTGTATTCGCCACTTTCTTCATCGAGTAGATGGCTACCGGCCAGATGCGCCTCGTTGCGCTGCAGGGCGAGCAGGCCGCTGACGCTGCCGACGTGACTCGATGAGAGACGCAGATGAGGATGACGGCGTTGCAGAAAATCGGCGAGCAGGTCGAGCGTCATGTCGTGGCTGCCGATGGCGACGATGGTGTTGTCGATCGTGCGCGGGGAGCGCAGCAGCTCGACCTTCACCCTCTCGCCGGCGTGATAGCCTTCGGAGAAACGCGGGATGGTCACGATGCCGTCGGCCTTGACCAGCGACATGAGCACGCCTGCGCCCGTGGAGAGCGGCGTCGCCACCACGCGGCCGCCGACGCGCCCCAGCGAGACGCGCAGAAACTCGTCCTCGCCCATGGGCGAGAGCACCTTGCGCGTGAGCACCGCTTCGATCACAGGCCGCTCGGGCGGCGGTTGTCCCTGCCAGCGATAAAGCAACGGCCGCACGATGAGGTCGAACGTCATCGCCGCCGAAACAGGATAACCCGGAATGCCTGCGATCGCCCGGTTGCGCGCCACGCCTAGTACCACCGGATGGCCGGGCCGGATGGCAATGCCGTGCACGCAGAGCACGCCCAGCTCGCGCACGATCGAGGCGGTGAAATCCTCCGAGCCGGCCGAAGAGCCTGCGTTGACAACCACCAGGTCATGGTCGGCCAGCGCGTGTTCGACCGCCTGCTTGATCGCCTCGCGGTTGTCCGCCTCGATCGGCAGTCGCGTGACGAGCGCGCCCGCCTCTTCCGCCATGGCGCCCAACACCAGCGAATTGTACTCGATAATGTCGCCCGGCTTGAGCGGCTCGCCCGGCTTGACCAGCTCCGTGCCGGTCGGGAGGATGGCGACGCGCGGACGACGATAGACTGTCACTTCCGTATGGCCGCTGCCGGCAATGGCGCCGATGTCCTGCGGGCGGATGCGTTGGTTGGCAGGCAAAACCAGTTCGGTCGCTACGATGTCCTCCCCCATCGGCCGCACGTAGCGCCAGGGAGGTGTCGACGCTAAAATCTCGATGTACTCACCGTCGGGACGGGAGATCAGGTGCGTGTTCTCGATCATAATGACGGCGTTTGCATCGCCCGGCAGCGGGTCGCCCGTATCGACCGGAATGGCCTGCTCGCCGACTTTGAGCAACAGGGGGGTGGTCTCCGTGGCGCCGCGCGTTGCTTCGGCGCGCACGGCGTAGCCGTCCATTGCGGCTGCATGATAGTGAGGCGAGGAAATCTTCGCCCACACCGGCTCGGCTGTAACTCGCCCCAGCGCCTGATCGAGCGGGATCGTTTCAGCAGGAAGCGGCTGCAAGAGGCCGTGCTCCGCCAGAACGGTATGCCAGCGGTCCAGCGCCTCACTCAACGCCACGTCTTGCAGATAGATGTTGCGCGATTCGAGATTCATAGCAGTCACCAGATGGAAAGCGGATAATAGGCTCGAATGACGGTGTCGCTGGTGACAAGGTGACAACGCCATTGTTGGGCAGTGGCCACAATCACCCGATCCGCCGGGTCTTGGTGCGACCACTCCAGATCGGCGGCGGTTAACCAAATTTCATCGGAGACAGCTGCAAATCGAACCCTATCAACGCCGTGCAATCGAGACGTTAACTCGCGTGGCGACATCGGTAAAACCAGTTTTTTCTTTTTGACTTTTACGGCAATTTCCCAAATCGAAATCGAGGAAAGCAAAAGGGCGTCTGCTGTAGAAATTGCCTGCATTGCGACTCCGGACAAGCGTTCGCGTTGAAAAAGAAGGTACAGCAGGGCAGCCGTATCGAGCACGATCACGGCGTCAATTCTCCCCATTCCTCGATGGTTGGCGCGTCGAGGTCTTCTATAACGACCATCTGCCCATAGACGTCGGCGAACGCCTCCTCAATCGTCAATCCATTTCGAATCGGCGTGATGCGCGCTACGGGGCGGTTGCGATCGGTAACGATCACCTCTTCGCCGCTTTGTTCCAGCTCGCGTAGGATTTCCAGAAGGTGCGCCTTCAATTTTCCTTTAGATATAGTGATCATAATTTTCCTTACGCAGTTGGCTTTATTTCCGGGAAGCTCTGATTTTACCAAACGCGAGAAAGCGCCGGTTTCCTTGTAGGTGCGGCTCTCAGCCGCATACTCTCGATAGCCCGCAAAGTCTGAGGAAACGCAGCTGTAAGCTGCGTCTACCGATTGCCAAAATCCTTTGTGAAATTCCATCCAGCTTCGGGTAAGGTTGCATTCTACGAAAAGACATCATCGAACTGCGTAACATGAGTCAACAATGATGATTATAGT
>JANWYX010000444.1 GCA_025055055.1 Caldilinea sp.
CATCACCTCCATCGTTTCAGCCCTTTAGAGGGGCGCCGTCATGTGCAGACGCCGCACCTCGCTTTGCAGGCATTGTTCTCGCACCTTGACGACCAGCACTGTGGCGTCGTCGCGTGGTCGCCCTCGCTCCAGGTCGAGCGCAGCCTGTAAAATGGCGTCGGCGCTGAGGGCAGCCTCTGTGCATGGCTCACGATCAACGGTCGTGAGCAATGCCGCCAGGTCGAGCACCGGCTCGCCGGTCGCACTGCCGGCGCGCCAGACGCCGTCGGTGACCACGACCAACGTGAGGCGGGGCTGCAGCGCAAGCTCCATAATTTGCGGCTTGGTGTTGCGGTGCACGCCGATCGCTTCGCTGGGCACGTCGATCCAGAGCAATTCATCTTCTCGTCGCAACAGGCTAGGGTGGCGAGCGTTGCGGCTGAGCACCAGCGTGCGCGTCGCCAGATCGACGCTGACGATGGTGAGCTCGCAACTGACCTGCCCTCCGCGTTGCGTGCGCAAGTAATCATGCGCCGCACGCGCGACGGCGCCGTCGCGCACCCCTTCGGCGATCAGCGAGATGGCCTTGCGCGCCACCAGGTTGCTGATCGCTTTGGCGCTCTTGCCGCTGCGCTGCCCGTCGGCTACGACGATGCTGAAGCCGCCATGCGGACGCTCAATCACTTCCACCGTGTCGCCGCTTTCGCTAGATGCATATTTGCTCACCTTGGAGACGGCTACATCCACTTCTAGCCGCACCCGATTGCCGTCCTTTCCGTTTGACCCTCGAAGTTTGATCTACGAAATCACATGTGAAGTTACGCAAAAAAACCGTGAAAAACTTTCACCCTTCCAGATCGACGCCCAGGATATCGTCGGCGCTGACGCCATAACATTCCGCCAACAGCATCAGCTCGCCGAGCGTCAGCCTGCGACTTCCGTATTCAACCTCATAGAGAAGCTGTTGCGACAAACCGGTGCGCTCTCGCACCGCATCGTAGGAGAGGCTGCGTGCGGCGCGCAGTTGACGCAGTGCAGCGCTGACCCGGCTGCGCGCCATCTGGCTCACCGCCGCGCGCATTTTCGCCTCACCGAGGGGATCCTCAGGAGCCGAGACCGGCCTTTGTTGTTGCCGTGCAAGCGAAGCGCGTAGCCGGCTCAATAACGAGTCATCTTTCATGTTGCAGCGCTCCTTCCTCCGGCGGCAGCTCCACCAACGCCGAGGCCACCGCCATGCCTTGCATTTGTTCGACGGTGAAGGCGAGATTCGCATAGAAAACTTTGGCGCCCACGGACGGCACTGCGCCTAGCTCGGCCATGATCAACCCGCCCACCGTCTCCGCTTCTGGATGTTCTATCTTCAAGCCTAGATGTTGTGCCAGTTCGTCGACAAGCAGATCCCCGCGCACGCGCACATGACGCGCATCCAGCACTTCGAGCGGGGCCGATTCGACGTCGAACTCATCTTGAATCTCGCCGACGATCTCTTCGACCAGGTCTTCCATTGTCACGAGGCCGGCGGTGCCGCCGAACTCATCGAGCACAATTGCAATTTGCACATGGTTGCGGCGGAAGCGCTGCAACATCTCCTCCAGCGGCAACGTCTCCGGCACAAAGAGGGGCGGCCGCATGCAGGCGCGCAGGTCGAACGCTCCCGGAAAGTTGACAATGGAACGGGCGACGTCCTTGGCGTGGAGGATGCCGACGATGTAATCACGGTCGCCCTCATACACCGGATAGCGCGAATGAGGCTGAAAGGTCAGCGTCTCCAGCACCTGACGTTCGTCGGCTGTCACCGGGATCGCCGCCATGCGATTGCGCGGCGTCATGATCTGCGCCACCGTTCGTTCATGAAACTCAAAGATGTTTTCAATGTAGGCCTGTTCGGTCTGGTCGAGCAGACCCCTCGCCGTGCTTTCCTCCACAATATACGCAAGCTCTGCGGAGGAGGCAAGACGCTCGGCCGGGCTCACCGGCGGCAGGCGGAACAGGCGCAAGATCGCATCGCCCGCCCAGTTGAGAAAGACAATCAAGGGCAAAAACAGGCGTTCGCCGATCGCCATGGCGCGCTCGACCCGGATCGCGGTCTCCACCGGGTGTTGCAACGCCAACGATTTCGGCGCCATTTCGCCAAAGACGATGTGCAAGTAGGTGAGAAGACCCACAGCCACGATCGTGGCGATGGTGTGCGCCACTGCACCGGACAGCCGACTCTCTTCTTCCAGCGCATGCACAATCCAATCCGCAACGGTGTGTTCGCCATACATGCCCAACCCCAGGCTGGCGACTGTGATACCGATCTGGGCCGTGGAGATGTAGCGGTTGAGTTTGCGAGGAGTGCGCAGAATGTCGAGCGCCCGGCGAGCTGCGGCCACGCCCTCTTCGGCAAGTTGCTGCAGACGCGTGCGCGGCGCAGAGGCAATGCCGAACTCGGCCGCGACAAACAGTCCGTTGAGTAGAATCAACAGTGCAATCACCGCCAACGGCAAGAGAACCTCGCTCATCCGTAACGCTCCTGCCAGCGCAGCCGCTGCATCTCGTTCAACGCCAGGCTGACCCGCCCGATGCGCGTGCGCTCCATCTCTTCGACGCGAAGACCCACCTCTCCCACATCGACTTCCTCGCCCACCATGGGCAACCGTCCCAACCGTTCAATCACGAGCCCGCTCACGGTATCGGCTTCCCCGACCTCGAAGAAAACGTCGAGCAGATCGGCCAGATCGTCGATCGTCACGTCCCCGCGCACCCAGAGCCGGCCATCTGCTCTGAGTTCCATCGCCGGTGCGCCGAGGTCAAATTCGTCTTCGAATTCACCTACGATTTCCTCGAATAGATCCTCGATGGTGATCATGCCGGCGGTGCCGCCATATTCATCAAGGACGATCACCAGATGGAGATGCTCGCGCTGCATAAAGGCGAGCACGTCCTCAGCAGGCAGCGATTCCGGCACAAAGCGCACCGGCCGCATATGCGCACGTACGCCGAGCGACGACGCTTCCCGGTGCGATGGGGTTGTCCGGCGCAGATAATGCAATTTCAGCAGGTCGCGGATGTGAACAAACCCGACAATGTGGTCGATGTCCTCTTCGTACAGTGGCAGGCGCGAGAAAGGAGAGTTGGCCAGCAGACGAAGGAGCTCCTCACAGGATCGGTCGACGGAGGCCGCCAACATGCGGTTGCGCGGCAGCATCACGCGCCGCGCAGTTTCATGGCGCAGCTCCAACGTATTGACGAGCAACCGGGTTTCCTGCTTTTCCAGGACGCCCCCTGCACGGCTCTCCTCCACCAGCAGCACAATCTCATCCGGGGAGTGAATATGGGCGTGCTCGGCGACGGGTTGAGCGCTAATCAGCCGGAGCAACAGCTGCGCCGACCCGTTGAACAGCCAAATCAAGGGGCGATAGAGCATCATCGACCAGCGCATGGCAGAGGCCGTCAACATTGCCGTTCGTTCCGGATATTGTAGGCCGACATTTTTGGGAATCAGCTCGCCGAAGAGCACCTGCAGGCCGGTCAAGCTCAAAAGGATGACGATCGAGAGGGCAGATTGCAGCGCAATGCGGCCCGCCGGCTCAACAGCGTCGAGCCGGGGCGAGAGCAGGCGCAAGATGTTCGCCTGCCCATAATAGCCGAGCACCAGGCTGGAAAGCGTGATCCCTACCTGGCAGGCGGCCACCAATCGATCCAGCTGCGCCGGCTGCTGCATGACGGAAAGCAGCCAGCCCGCCGTGCGGTTGCCTTCCTCCGCCATGGCGGCGAGCCGTGAGCGCCGAGAGCTGACCACGGAAAATTCGCCGGCGACGTACAGTGCGTTCACAGCGATCAGGAACACGGTGACGCCGGCGACAATCAACCAACTCATAGACGATCTCTATGTTCAGAGCGCGTTGCTTGATTGGTCATACGAGGAAAACCTTGCGCAGGATGCTTTCAGGGCGCGGTCACCACAATCGACACCTGTTGCGAAACGACATTGCGCCCCGACCCTCCGCTCGAGGCCACCAGCCCATAGGTCGTCGATTGGGGCGACGCGTCCGCCGGCACCTCCACGCGCAACATCACATAGGCAGTGTTGCCAGGCCCAACGCCGGCGACGCTCAGGTCATTGGCGGCGCAGACGCCGTCGGGGCGGCAGAGCTGGGCCGCAAAGACGCCGGGCTGGACGATCGACAGAAAGAGAGTGTCGCCGGCCTCCCCGCTGTTGGTCATCAACAACCCTATCTCACAGCGCTGGCCCCGATTGCAGGTCAGCTCGCTTCCGTTGGCCGGCGCAAGCACGACGCCATAGCGGATGTTGGGCGTCGGCGTTGGCGTCGGCGGCTGCGGCGTCCACGTCGGTGTGAAGATCGGCTCCGGCGTGAAGCTGGGCGTCGGCGTGATCGTCGGAGTCGGCGGCAGGTAGGCGACCGTCGTCGTGTACACCTGCGCAGAGCCATCGGGAAGAACGACGAGCAAGCGATAGACCTCGTCTTTGTCTCGGATGCATTCTTCGCGTTCACCACGGCCGTTCATCGGCAAATTTTCATAATACACTTCGCGCACGTTCTGGACATTCCAACGAATGAAGGTGCAGCCACCTTTGGGCAAAGCCGGCTCGTCCGGCCCGAATATGATGATCGGCGTGCCCATCGGCGTGGGCGTGGCAGTGTCGGTGGGCGTGGGCAGCGCTTCGTTAGCCGGGGTGGAGGTAGGCAGGTCGAAGACCGGCGTCGGTCGCCGCGTGGGGATGGCCAAGTCGATGTTGAACGGCGGCGCATCGCCCGAGCCAGAGGCTGCGCCCTCCCCGGAAACAGCCGGAGGAAGCTGCACGTCCATCTCAGGAAGCGCAAGCACGATCGGTGTAGGCGTCACAGCTTCGGGAAAGGAGGGCAGGGCGTTGGCGGCGGGCGGCGCCGCAATCAGCGGGGCGCTCCCCGGCGCAGGCTCTGGAGTCGCAGTCTGGACAATAAAGACCACAGGCGTCGGCGGTGCGTTGGCGGCGCTGACCATATCGACGCTGCCAGCCGCGCGCGCCGGCAGGTTGCGCGCAATCCATTGCCAACCGGCGTAGGTGGCGACCATGCCGCTGCACAGAAAAACTGAAACGAAGACCAACGCTGCGCCGATCCAGGCCCAGCGCTTGCGATTGTCCTCCTCTTGCTCTTCTTCGCCGAGCAGCGGCTCGAAGGGAGCTCCGCCGGGAAGGTCAAGCGGCTGCATCCCCGCCCAGGCGTCTTCGGCGACGGCATGAAGCGGGATGAATGCGGGGTCGGCGTTTACGAGGCGACGGAAGCGCGGGCATTGGCGATATTGGCCGGAGAGGCAATAGCTCGCCTGATCGCCGAGCAAGATCATCTCCGCCGAGCCGGAGGCCAGGCATTGATTCTCGAAGCTGGGAAATTCAACAGGCGGTTCACGACGCTGCGCAACGGAAATCTGCGCCAGGTGTGGGCAGAATTCCTGCGCATGATCGGCTCGTTGCGATAAGCGCTGAGACATCTATCGACTTCCGGCCAGCAGTTCCGCAGCCAGCGCTAGCCCTTCTTCCGGCGTCTTGATTTCGCCGGCGGCCTGGGCCTCGCGCAGCTTCTCTAGCAGCTCACCCACCTGGCGTCCAGGCTCCAACTTGAAATAGTGCATCAACATCCTTCCATCCACCAACGGCTTGCGTATGTCCTCCAAGCCGCCTGGCCCGAGCCCGAACCGGATCAGATCGACGGCGTGGCGCACGTATGCCGCCCAATCCGGCGGCGGCGACTCGGCGAAAATGGCCTGGTAGTCCGCCAATGCCAATAGCGCGACGACGACGCCGACGTCTGCGTGCGCGGCGCTACCATAGACGCTCTGGCCGGCGTCGCGAAAGAAGCGATAGCAGGCGCGCCGGCTGAGCGGCTGATCGCCAAAGGCGGCGTGCAGAAGGTGAGGACGCATGTGCATGCGAATCACCGCCTGCAGCAGCGCAATCTCATGGCGGCTGAATTTGAGCGCCTCCATGCGCTGCCCCGCCAGCCTGGCGCCGACTTCCTCGTGGCCCAGAAAGCGATAGCGCA
>JANWYX010000468.1 GCA_025055055.1 Caldilinea sp.
CGGGCTTTCCACCTTCTTCCGGTACGCTTTATGCGTCCCGCAAGACGGTGGGATTCATCTTTTCACAGATTCTAGCGAATCGACGGCGCCGGTCATGATGTCTTTTGCTTTTCTTGGACAAAACCAACCTCTGTCCGACTCTTACAGACTTTGCAACAACTTTGAAGCTCGATAGCAAATTGTTTGCCCATCGACTGCACCGCCAGATCACGGCTTTGTCGACATCCGATGGACGATGATTTGCCAAAGCTGTCACCTGCGTCATCTTTGCACAAGCCGGTCAATCCACCAGCCACAACACCTGATAGGGGACCAAGACCACCGTTTCCGCACTCAGCGTCAGTTCCTGACCGCTGATCAGATCGCGAAAACGATAGCCTGCTCCATACAGGCGCACCTCGTTGGCGGGGATCGGCTGGGTGTGTTCGGTGAAATTGGCAATGACCAGCACGCGATCTCCATGGGGGCCGGTGCGCAGATAGGCGAACACATGGTCGTTGCCGAGATGAATGACCTTCATTCGGTTGCCTGCGAGGGCGGGCGTCGCCTTGCGCACCTCGATCAGGTGACGCAGCCCACTGTAGATGCGCCCTTCGATCGTCGTCGGGTCATGGCGTCGCGCCATCTGCTCCCAGTCGATGCGCGGGCGATGCACCCAGCGACTGTCTCCTGCCTTGGCCGGATCATCGACGTAGCCGTAATCGTTGAGCACGCCGATTTCATCTCCAAGATAGATCAGCGGGACGCCGCCGATGCTGAGGATGATGGCGTTGAGCAGCAAAATGCGACGCACCGCCAGATCGATCTCCGCCGGGTTGCCGGAATGCAGCGCCGCCTCCAGTCCGGCCAGGGAAGCCAGCGTGCCCGAGATGCGCGCGTCTCCGGTGCGCGGGTTTTCCTGGAAGGGCAAGCCTCGCGCAAAGCTTCCGGGAAAGCGCCCCGTGTAAAAGGCATTGAGAAAACGGCGATGGTCGTAGCCGTTGATTCCCAAAGCAGCTGCGTCGCCGTCATCGAAGGTCCAGCCGATGTCGTCATGGCAGCGAATGTAATTGACCCAGGCGCAATCTTCTGGGATGGCGAAGCGATAGCTCATGGAATGGCGAAGCAATCGCACCTCGCGCGTGGCAAGGCTGTTCCACAGCAACGCCATCAACAGGGGGTTGTAGGAGAGCTGGCATTCCTTGACATGGATATAGCGCACCACTTCATCGGGATGAACGATCGCCTCCGACTTGAACAGTAGACTTGGCGCAGCGATGCGCACAACGGCGTTGAAGGCGCGCACCAACGTATGCGCCTTAGGGAGGTTTTCGCAGTTGGTGCCCAGTTCCTTCCACGTGAAAGCCAGTGCGTCCAGCCGCAGCACTTCGGCGCCGACGTTGGCCAAAAAGAGCATCTCCGCCGCCATGTCGCGAAAGACCGCGGGATTGTGGTAGTTCAAGTCCCACTGGAACGAGTTGAAGGTCGTCCACACCCAGCGCTGTATGTCTGGGCGATAGGTGAAACAGCCGGGATGCTGGTCCGGAAAAATTTCGCGCAGCGTGCGATCATAGAGATCGGGCATGGTGCGATCGGGAAAGAGAAAATAGTACTCGGCGTAGTCCTCATCGCCCGCCTGGGCGGCCAGCGCCCAGCGGTGCTCATCCGACGTATGGTTGAAAATGAAATCCAGCACCAGGCTAATGCCTTCTCGCCGCAACTCCGTCGCCAGCAAGCGCAAATCGTCCACCGTGCCCAGGCGCGGATCGACCTGGCGGTAGTCGCTCACGGCGTAGCCGCCGTCGTTGTCGCCTTCCGGGGCCTTGAACAGCGGCATCAGGTGAAGATAGGTCAGCCCCAGCTCTTTGAAGTAGGGAATTTTGGCGCGCATTCCTTGCAGGTCGCCGGCGAAAAGATCGACATAATAAACCCCGCCCAGCATCTTCTCCGACTGATACCAGAGGGGATCGCGCTCGCGCTGCGCATCGAGCGCCTTCAGCTCTTCCGGTCGCTCCAGCCAGGCGCGCGCAGACTCCGCCAGCAGGCGCTCCAGATGATAGAGGAAGTCGTAACGGTCCCCGTATAGCTCAAAGAGCAGGAAAAAGAGATCGTTGAAATGGGCGTCTAGTCGCCTGCGAAAGGTTTTCCATGCGTCTGTTTCGATGGCCTCTGCGAATTCGGCCTCCAACTGCGGCAACAATCGGGCATAGGTGCGCTGCGCCTCTTTGGGCAAATTCAGTTGTGCAGACATGTCGCTCCTCGCTTTGACGTGGTGATCGGTTATCGAGCCGGTTTGGCGGCGATCAAAATAAGATGCTCGCTGGCGCTCGTGTACGGCGCCCCGTCAAAGTCCCCCCACACCTCCTCGACGTGCAAACCGGCGACCTGCAACATCAATTCCGCCTCGCTGCGCCAGAGATAGCGCAGCGTGAACGGACAAAGGGTGCGCTGCGTTCGACCGTCGGGAAAGATCTCTTCATAGATGAAAGTCGTCTCTTGAAGCTGCTCCGCCGGCTCGACTTTGCGCACGCACCATTTGAGCACTTCGGCGCCACTCTCTTCGTCCTGCCAGCGACCCGCCAGCTCCATAAGACCATCGACGGCGAAAAGTCGTTGTAAATCAGGATTAAAGAGGTCGATCAGCAGTCTGCCGCCGGGCTGCAGGTGATGCGCCGCAGTGCGCAACACGGCGATTTGATCGGCGGGCGTAGTGAAATGCATGAGAGTGTTGCTGGTGCAAAAACTGAAAGCAAACGTTTTGACGGGAAGATCGTAGGCGCGCAGATCGGCCTGCACCAGTTGCGCCTTCAGCCCCGCCAACTTGAGTTTGTTTGCAGCGCAATCCAGCAACGCAGGGCTGATGTCGACGCCGGTGACGTCGTAGCCGGCCTTCGCCAGCGGCAGCAGCACGCGTCCGGTGCCGCATCCGAGTTCCAAAATGGGGTCGCCACATTCGGCGGCCAGCGCCAAAATTGCCTCGATGTCGTCGTCGTAATGCTGATAATCTTGATCGTAAAAACGGGCGAATCGGTCAAATATGTGGCTAGATTCAGGGTAGTTCAATGCGTTCATGCGCCAATCATACCGGCATCGCCGCGCAGGTAAAAATGCACGACAAGGATGGAGACGTTGAAAACACCGAAAAAAGAGCGGCGTGCGTTCATTGACAAGATATGTGGCAGGTGCTATAGTTTCATCAGTGGATGGGGAGTAGCCTGCCCAGTAAGGACCGGCCAATCGTCAATACGCAACGTAAACAGCGTTGCCGGTTGGTTGGATGTGGGAACATCGCACAGAGGCAAGACCATCGCGAGGCGTCTCGCGATGGTCTTTTTTGTTGTGGACAATCAGGAGCAGAGCCGTGAACACCGAACAGAGGTCGCAGTGGCATCTTCTTTCCGTTGAGGCCGTAATCGAGCAACTTCGCTCAGACCCGGCTATGGGCTTAACTGCGCAACAAGTGGCCGAGTTACAGGCGCAAGTGGGGCCGAATGAACTTGTCGAAAGGGCGAGCCGCAGCCCCTGGCGACTGTTATGGGAGCAGTTCACCGCCACGATGGTGCTGATCCTTATTGCGGCCGGGATGATTTCGCTGTTTTTGCAGAAATGGCAGGAAGCGGTGGCGATTTTCGCCATCGTGGTGCTGTTTGGCTTGCTCGGCTTCGTGCAGGAATATCGCGCCGAGCGCGCCATGGCTGCGCTTAAAAA
>JANWYX010000470.1 GCA_025055055.1 Caldilinea sp.
CTTGCCGACCATCGCCTGGGCAATCTCCGGCGTCGTAATCGTGTTGCCCATCGGCAGGCCGTTGGCGACGCCCTTCGCCATGGTCATGATCTCCGGCTCCACGCCCCAGTGCGTAATTCCAAACCAGTGCACGCCGGTGCGTCCAAAGCCGGTCTGCACTTCGTCGCAGATGAAAACGCCGCCGTAGTGGCGGGCGATCTCCACTGCGATCTGGAAGTATTCGTCAGGCGGCGTGATGAAACCGCCGACGCCCTGGATCGGCTCCGCCATGAAGGCGGCGATGCGGCCGGAGGTCGTCGTGCGGATGACGTCCTCGATGTCTTGCGCGCAGGCGACGTCGCAGGCCGGGTAGGTGAGCTTCAGAGGGCAACGATAGCAGTATGGGTTGACGGCGTGTTTGACGTCTGGGCTGAAGCTTTTGCCGACTCTCCAGGTCGAGTGGGCGGTGACGCTCATGGTCAACGAGGTGCGACCGCTGTAGGCATGGCGCAGCGCCACGATCTCGCGGTTGTCCGTGTAGGTCTGCGCCGCTACGATGGCCGTCTCGTTCGCCTCGCTGCCCGAGTTGGTGAAGTAGGACATCTGCAGCCGCCCCGGCGTGATTTCGGCCAGCTTCTCCGCCAGGGCGACGTGATTCTCGTTAGGATAGAGCGTAGAGGAGTGGATGAGCTTGCCCACCTGTTCGCGCACGCGCTCCACCACGTAGGGATTGTTATGTCCAACGCTGGTGGTCAGGATGCCGCCGAAAAAGTCGAGATATTGCCGCCCATGCGTATCCCAGACGTAGACGCCCTCGCCGTGCGAGAGCGGCAGCGGCTCGGTGTAGTACAGAATATGGTTCGGCCACAAATACTTGCGCTGTTTCTCCAGAATCTCTTGCGTCTTCATCGCATCCACCCTCGTTCCTTTTACTCTCTCTTTTCATTCATCACCGCCACGATCTCCGCCATGATCGCCAGGGCAATCTCTTCAGGTCGCCGCGCGCCGATGTCGAGGCCGATCGGCGCGTGGATGCGGGCAATTTGGGCCTCCTCCAGCCCAAGTGCCTTGAGCGCCGCCGTCCGCTTTGCGTGCGTTCGCCGTGAGCCGAGCGCGCCGATGTATCGGGCCGGGCTGCGCAGCGCCATCGCCAGCGCAGGGTTGTCGATCTTTTCATCGTGCGTCAACACGACGACGCAGGCGCTCTCGTCCAGTCCAACTTCCGCAAAGACGGCGTCAGGCCAACGCGCAATCAGTTCGTCGGCGTGAGGAAAACGCTCTGGGGCGGCGAAGGCGGTGCGCGGGTCGATGACGATGGTGTAGAAGCCGAGCGTGCGCGCGTAGGTCACCAGCGCCGCAGCAATGTGCACTGCGCCGACGATCCAGAGGCGCGGAGGCGGCGGCTGCACATCGATAAACAACTCGACCGGCCCGCCCGCCGTCTCGACGGTGAGCCGCTCCGGTCGCAGCGAAGTAAAGACTTGCGCCGCCCGTTCACGCGTCACTGCGTCGAGTGTTGGCTCTCCCAGAGAACCTTCCGACCTGCCATCAGGCCAGAGGAGCATTTTCGCGCCGATTGTCGGGCCGGTCAGGGCCGTCGCCATGGCGACCAAGCGACCTGTACGCACGGCCTCTTCAAACTGGCGATAAATCGATGCCTCCGTCCCAGCCATATCGATCCATTATAGAGCATCTACCAAGTGGCGCGAAGAAGCGCGAAGGAAATCTATTCTTTCCTTCGCGCCCCTTGCGGGTCAAAACTCCGGCAATGGCTCAACGAAGACCTCGATCACGCCGCCGCACGCCAGGCCAACGCTCTGCGCCACCTCATCGGCGATACCGTAGGTGAGCAGCTTGGGGCGACCGCTACGCAACGCCTCCAACGCTTCCTGCACGACTGCACTTTCGACGCAGCCGCCGCTAACCGAACCGGCCATCTCCCCTGTAGACGAAATTGCCATCTTCGAGCCGAGCGGCAGCGGCGCCGAGCCGTAGATACGCACGACGGTGGCAAGCGCAATGCGCTTTTGTTCTGCGCGCCAACGCTCCAACGTAAGCAGCAACTCACGCATACGTCTTTTCGTCTTCTGATTCTGGCTTTTGATTCCGTCTCTCAGCGGTTACGTCCATAGCGCTCATGGCTGGAAACCCAGTCCGACGACGAAATCGCCGAAGCCAGCGAAATTTCGCCCGCCAGCACCACGCCGGCGATGATCTCGGCCAGCCGATAGACCTTGCCCTTGCCCCAGCAGCCGAGCAACTCCAGGCATTCTCGCTGCGTCGCCAGGCCGGTACCGCCACCGTAGGTCGCCACGATGAGGGACGGAATTGTGATTGAGATATACAGATCGTTTTCCGGCGTCAGCTCTGTATAGAGAATGCCGGCGGACGATTCTGCAACGTTGGCCACGTCCTGACCGGTGGCGATAAACATCGCCGTGATGCCGTTGGCCGAATGTAGGCCGTTGTTGTTGGCGCCGGAGAGGATGGCGCCGATATTGGCGACGTTGTAATGATAAAAGAGGCTCTCCGTCTCCACGCGCATGTGTTCAAGCATCACCTCGCGCTTGAGCACAGCCTCGGCGACCACGCGCTTGCCGCGGGTGTGCATGACGTTCACCTGAGACGCCTTTTTGTCGGTCGCCAGGTTGGACTCCAGATAGAAGTGGCGAATGGCCGGATAGTTGTCAAGAATCCACGAGCAGGCGGCGAAGGTGGCGCGACCAACCATGTTCTGACCGGCTGCATCGCCCGTAGTGTAATTGAAGCGTAGGTAGGCGAAGCGGCTGGCTAGATACGGATCGATGTACTGCAGCTTGGCGACGCTCGAAGTGGCCTCCGCCTCTTCGGCGATTTTGGCGAAATTCTCCTGCACCCACTTGACAAATTCACGCGCTTCTCGGGCGCTGTCGAAAACGAAGACCGGCGCACGCTGCATGGCGTCGCCGATCACGGTGCACTTGACGCCGCCGCACAGATTGAGCACCTTCATGCCACGGTTGTAGGAAGCGACCAACGTGCCTTCCGTCGTCGCCATGGGCACGATGAACTCGCCCTGGGCGTGCTCCCCGTGAATGAGCAGCGGGCCAGCGAAGCCGATCGGCACCTGGGCCACGCCGGTGAAATTCTCGATGTTGCCTTTGAGAATGTGCGCGTCGAAAGAATAGTGGATGATGTGTTGCAGCTTATGGCCGGTAAATTCTTCCACAAACCGCTGGCGCGCCTTGATCGCCTCTTCACTGTAATCGTCAACGGGGTCGCGTGGGATCGCCACGCGGCGTTCCTCCTCCTTGGCGATCGAGCCATCCACCTTCAGCGTAAGCGTGCCGAAGGGCGCAGCGTCGAATTTCACTTCGATCTTGTGCTTGCCAAATTCCAACGGAGGAATCTTGCAGATGATGTCCAGCGAGCGGCGCAACGGGAACTCGACCGGCTTGGCCGCCAATTGATCGGGCGTCAGCACGGTTCCGTCGTCGAGAACGATGGTGATCGCCTCGCGCGGCACGGTCTTGTCGTCGAATTTCACGTAATGCAGCCCGGTGATCGTCGCATCGCTTAGACGGTTCTTCAACGAAAATTTCACGCCGGCGCCCGTGTTTTTCAGGCTGTTGAACGTGTACAACTGTTTCAAAATCATGCTGGGGATCGGGAATGCCATGCTTTCCTCCGTTTTTGTTGTTGAGAAGGGGTGAATCGGTCCGGTGTGTTGGTTGCAGCGGATTATATCACAAAAACCTTCAGCGCAACGTTCAAGGTGCTCATTCCAATTGACATGCTTCTATACTTTTACTACCATACATGCAGGACATACACACAACCATCAACACCCTTTTTATGTTCCGCCCTGATGAACCGCACAAACGCCAGAGGTGAAAAGCAATGCGATACTTTATTGGAATTGATTCTTCAACGACAGCCACCAAAGCGCTGCTCATCGACGACCAGGGAGACGTGATCGCCGTTGCCGCCACCGAATATGAATTTCAAACCCCGCGCCCCTTATGGAGCGAACAAGACCCTGATCTGTGGTGGAACGGCGCCGTACAGAGCATTCGGGAAGTGCTGAAACGGTCAGGCGTCGAGCCGAAGGCTGTGGCAGGCATCGGCCTCACCGGCCAGATGCACGGGCTGGTGCTGCTCGATGCAGACGGCAGGGTGTTGCGCCCTGCCATTCTCTGGAATGACCAGCGCACCGGCCCTCAATGCGATGAAATCCGTCGCCGTCTGGGCAAGCAACGCTTGATCGAAATCACCGGCAACGACGCGTTGACGGGTTTCACCGCCCCAAAGATTCTGTGGGTGCAACAAAACGAACCGGATATCTGGCGGAAGGCGCGTCATATCCTTCTGCCCAAGGACTACGTGCGCTACAAGTTGACCAGCGAGTTCGCCTGCGACGTCGCCGACGGAGCGGGCATGCTTCTCTTCGACCTGAAAGCGAGGACGTGGTCGGACGAGGTGCTGGCTGCGCTCGACATTCCCAAGGAGATGCTGCCTCTAACCCACGAAGGCCCCGAAATTACAGGCTATCTCTCGCAGGAGGCGGCGAATGCCACCGGCCTGCCTATCGGCGTGCCGGTGATGGCGGGCGGCGGCGACCAGGCTGCCGGCGCAGTGGGCGTAGGCGCAGTGCGCAGCGGCGTCATTTCCCTGGCGCTCGGCACATCCGGTGTCGTCTTCGCCACGACAGACGGCCCGTTCATCGAGCCGGAAGGCCGGCTGCACGCCTTCTGCCACTCCGTGCCCGGTCGCTGGCACCTGATGGGCGTCATGCTGTCGGCGGCCGGCAGCCTACGCTGGCACCGCGACACGTTTGCGCCAGGCCTCAGCTTCGACGAGCTGCTGGCGCCTGCAACGAACATACCGGCGGGCAGCGACGGGCTGCTCTATCTTCCCTACCTGACCGGCGAGCGCACCCCCTATCCCGATCCACTGGCGCGCGGGGCATTCGTAGGGTTGACGGTGCGCCATACGCTGCCCCACCTAACCCGCGCTGTGCTGGAAGGCGTCGCTTTTGGGCTGCGCGACAGCTTCGAGCTGATCAAAACGGCCGGCAAAGTAGCCGTGGAGCAGGTGCGCGTCTCCGGCGGCGGCGCCAAAAGCCCCCTGTGGCGACAAATTCTAGCCGATGTGCTCAATGCCGAGCTGGTAACGGTCAATACAACCGAGGGCGCAGCCTACGGCGCAGCGCTGTTGGCGGGCGTGGGAGGCGGCGCCTGGCCGGATGTCGACGCCGCCTGCCGACGCACCATCCACGTGACCGGCTCAACGGCGCCCAACCTGACGCAACAGGCCATCTACGAAGAAGCCTATGCGCGCTACCGGGCGCTCTATCCTGCGCTGGCGCCGATCTTTCATCAAACGCCGGCGTGATGCCTCAAGGGCGCTTGTGAAAAATTTTACAGGAAGCCAAATTACTTGACGCGGCGGGCCGTCTCGTCTATAGTAATAAGCAATTGAATATCTGCAGACCTTCGGGGCAGGGTGAGAGAACGTTCTCAATTCCCGACCGGCGGTGATCCGATCCAAAGATCGGTAAGCCCGCGAGCGAAGCGACAACGGCGGCGCAGATTTGCCGACCCTCGCCTAGCAGGAGTGCGGTGACCAGAGTTTTCTGGAAGGCCGACGCCGACGGTATAGTCCGGATGGGAGAAGGCGCCAGCAGACAGCAGGGCGGTCGCCGTGCTGTATTGGAGGCAACCTATGTCCCGGAGACCTTTTTGGCTCCGGGTTTTTTGTTGTCTACGATGCAGCCACGTGACTGCACTTGCATCGAATGTGCGGCGGAGCATCGCTCCTGACTGCACAATTGCAGCTTGCAGGGTCGAGCAGAGCAGGCGCGCCTGTCTGCTCCTCGTCGATGGCAAGACAGACTTGTGCAAAAGTTGCAATATGCTGGTATTTCGCCCCAGGAGGCTTACACCCCTGGGGCGTTTTTATCGATGAAAAGGAGAAGGCAAGGATGTTTGAAGTCTCTAAAGATGAAATTCGATATCGACCTCGCCCCTTCCCCTTGCCGACGCGGCGTGCGTGGAACGGCCGCGATCACAGCTATCTGCTTGCACCGTTAATATTTCTTTGTGTGATCGCGTTGTGGGCGGGGCTGGTCGAGTGGCGAGCATATCCCCCCTTCATCCTACCGTCGCCGGCGCTGGTCTGGCAGAAGTTCCTCAGCATGGCCGCCGGCTCCTTGTGGTTGCATGTCGGCGTCACGCTGGTAGAGATTGTGCTGGGGTTGCTGATCGGACTGAGCGCAGCCTTCGCCCTGGGCTATCTTCTGGGCAAACACCGCAGTCTGGAGCGCATCGCCGCGCCCTACATTGTCGCCAGCCAGAGCATTCCGGTCGTCGCCATCGCCCCGCTGATCGTCATCTGGATGGGCAGCGGATTGGCCAGCAAGGTGGCGGTCACAGCGCTGATCACCTTTTTCCCAACGCTGGTCGCCACCATCGTCGGCGTGCGCAGCGTCGATTCCGACCTTCACGACCTGATGCGCAGTCTGCGCGCCACACGTAGCCAGATGTTTTGGAAATTGGAGCTGCCCTCCGCTCTGCCGATGATCTTGGGAGGGCTGAAGTTGAGCGCTACGTTGGCCGTGGTCGGCGCCGTCGTCGGGGAGTTCATGGGCGCCACCGCTGGCCTTGGCTATCTAATCAATCTGGGGCGCGGCGTGCTCGACACACCGATGATCTTTGTGGCCATCTTCATGCTGGTGCTGATCGCCCAAGCGCTTTACCTGGCCGTCGTCCTGCTGGAGGCGCGGCTGTTGCACTGGCAGAGATAGGGATGCAGGATGCACAGGTTCGGCTTCCGCCGGACGCTACGACTGCAACAGATCAAATCAAGGATAAAGATAAAAAGGGGCTAAAACTTCTATGAAAAAGAATTCTCTTCTCTACATTGCACTGTTCGTTGCCATCATCCTGGCAGGATGCGCGCCGATTTCTGCGCCGAGAATATCGAATGCAACGCAGACGCTAGGTCGTGAAACCGTCCGCCTGGGCGCCGGCTTTATTCCAAACGTACAATTTGCACCCATTTACGTCGGTCTGGAAAAGGGCTTCTTCCGCGAGGAAGGCATCGAGCTGGAGTTGAGCTATGGCTTCGAGAACGACTACCTCAAGCTGGTCGGCGTCGACGAATATCAGTTCATGCTCGGCAGCGGAGATCAGGTCGTGCTCGGCCGTGCGCAAGGGTTGCCGGTGCGCTATGTGCTGAACTGGTATACGCGCTTTCCGGTGGTGGTCTTCTCGAAAGCGGAACGCAATATCACGACACCGGCCGATTTGGCCGGCAAGACGATCGGCATTCCGGGCGCTTTCGGCGCAAGTTATGTGGCGTTGCGCGGCATCCTCGAAGCCGCCAACCTGACCGAACAGGACGTACGCCTGGAGAGCATCGGCTTCACCCAGGCGGCGGCGGTGAGCGAGGACCGCGTGGACGCCGCCGTCGATTATGCGGTCAACGGGCCGGTGGTGTTGCGCCTGGCGGGCATTCCGGTCAACGAGATCGCGCTCGACGACTATTTGGTGATTCCCTCCAACGGCCTGGTCACCAACGAACGCACCATCGCCGAACGCCCCGACCTGGTGCAAAAAATGGTGCGCGCCCTGCAACGCTCGATCGCCTATACGCTCGCCAATCCGGATGAGGCCTTTGCCATTGCGCTCAAGGTCGTCCCCGAAGCGGGTGGCGAGAACGAAGCTGCCAGCCGCGCCGTCTTCGACGCCTCACTGACCTTCTGGACGCCCAAACCCGGTCAGACGCCCGGCGCCACCGATCTCGCCGACTGGCAGGCCACCGTCGAGTTTATGCAGCGCATCGGCCTGATCGACGCAGCAGTGGACGCCGAAAGCCTCTTCACCAATCAATTCATTGCGGAAGAGTGAACGCCATGGCCGTCTTTGTTGCGGAGCAGATCTCGAAACGATTCGTGGATGG
>JANWYX010000166.1 GCA_025055055.1 Caldilinea sp.
TTGCCCAGGCTGCTCGGCATGGATCGACCTAAAACCTACCTGGTACTTGTGCAAAACAATCATGAGTTGCGCGCTACCGGCGGCTTCATCGCCGCCATCGGCCGCGTGACGCTGGACAAGGGTAAGATCGCAGAATTGGAATTCGTCGACAGCTACGCCATCTTCCGTCAGGGCGTCCGCTATCCGCCGCCGCCTGCGCCGATGGAACGCTATATGAACATCCCGATGTTGGTGATGCGCGACGCCAACTGGTCGCCGGATTTCCCGACCAGCGCGCGCATGGCGCAGGCGCTCTACAAGAGCGACACCGGCGTTCATGTCGATGGGATCTTGACGATTGACCTCAACGCCGTCAAACGCATCTTCGGCGCACTGGGCGAAATCGAAATCGAAGGCTTCGACGAGCCGATCACCGGCGAAAACGTCGAAGCGCAGATCGTCCAACTTTGGGAGCGCCCTGCAGAGAGCCAGGTCGCAGTCGGAGAAGCTCAGGGGCAAGATTTCAGCGAATGGTGGAGCAAGCGCAAGGATTTCATTCCACGTCTGGCGGCCGCCGTTCTTGACCGCTTGGAGAGCGGCCAGGTGAATATCCTCCGGCTGGCGCCTGCCGCACTGCAGGCGCTCAACGAGCGATCCATTCAAATCTGGCTGGAAAATCCCAACGCCGCAGCGGTCATGCACGCCCAAGGATGGGACGGCGCCTTGCGCCCACCGCAGAACGGCGACTTCCTGGCGGTTGTCGACACCAACATGGGCTACAACAAGGCCGACGCCGCCATCCGGCGCACGCTGGACTACCGTGTGCAGTGGCCGGACGAAGTCGGTCAGCCGCCACGGGCGACGTTGACGCTCACCTACACCCACACGGTCGACGGGGAAGATCCGGGCTGTGACCTGACCCCGCGCTACGGCGACAGCTACGCCGACCTGATCGAACGCTGTTACTTCAACTACGTGCGCATCTACGTTCCCAGAGGAAGCGAGCTGATCGAAGCGACAGGGGTTGAACCGGACAGCGTGGAAACGCACCGGGGCGAACGACGCACTCAGGTCTTCACCGGCTATTTCATTCTGCCTCCGGGCGAGCAGCACACCGTGACCTTCACCTACGCGCTGCCGCCGACGTTGACGCCGGACGCCTATCGCCTCGTTCTCCAGCGCCAGTCGGGCACGCAGCCGTTACCGATCACCATCACCGTCGGCGATGTGACGCAATCGGCGCTCGTGAGCAGCGCGTTCTGGGAATGGCCGAGGGAAGAGGGCCGCCGCTAGCAGCTAGCGGGGATTTTCCTGTCCGGCCCGGCGGAAGCGCACGGCTTCGACCAGCCTCGGCAGCACAGCTCCGCTTGGGCCGGACAGCCGGATTTCTGCGATTTCGGACAATGCAGATTCCTCTGGATTCACTTCAATGATGGGCACCGAGCGGCGTTTGGCTATCACAGGCAAATGGGCAGCCGGATAGACGACCCCGCTGGTGCCGACCACCAGAAAAACGTCGCACATTTCGGCAGCGCGCTGCGCTTCCGTTATCTCATGGGCAGGGAGCAACTCGCCAAACCAGACGACGCTTGGGCGAATATAGTCGGTGCAAAAGGTGCACGTCGGCGGCATCGGCGCATCGCGGTCTTCTGTGCGCAGCGTATAGGGAAGTCCGCACCCGTTGCAATGGAAGCGTGCGAGGCGCCCGTGCAGATGCAGAACGTTGTGGCTGCCGGCGCGTTCATGCAAATCGTCGACGTTTTGGGTGATCAGTGTGAAGGTCGGCGTCATCGCCTCTAGGGCGGCGAGCGCGGCATGGCCGGGGTTGGGGTGGGCGCGCTCCACCATCTCTAGCCGATGCATATACCAGCGCCAGACTTTTCCCGGGTCGACGGCGAACCCCTCTTGGCTCGCCAGTTGTTGCGGGTCAAAGCGCGACCACAGCCCGGTCTGGGCATCGCGGAAGGTACCGACGCCGGACTCGGCGCTTACGCCTGCGCCGGTGAGCACGGCGATGCGTTGCGCTGCTGCAATCACCTCTGCGGCGACTTCAATGAAGCGCTCCAGCTTCTCGTTCATGACGGGTCTGGTCGAAAATAAAAGGCCGGGACCGCTGCACAGCCCCGGCCTCTACGATTTCCGCAGTCGCCGGATCAGCTCGCCAACGAAATCTCGGTCTTCGGATCGAAGATGTGCGCATTGGCCATGTTAACGGCCAGTTCAATCTCGTCACCTGCATGGGAGCGCACGCGCGGGTCGACGCGGGCAATGAACTGCTTATTGTCGCGAGTGATCAGGTACAGGAAGATTTCATTGCCCATCATTTCAACGACGTCCACGATCGCCGTCATATCCGCCTCCAGAATGCCCGGCGGTACGTAGGGCTTGGCGTGGATGTCTTCAGGCCGGATGCCGAAGATCACCTGCTTGCC
>JANWYX010000048.1 GCA_025055055.1 Caldilinea sp.
AACCGGTTTTTCCAATCTCTGGATCAAAGATGATGGCCGCAATCCAAGCGCATCTTTCAAAGACCGGGCGTCGGCGATTGCAGTGGCGCGCGCCCAGGCGGAATCTCGCCCGATCGTGGCGACGGCCAGCACCGGCAACGCTGCTGCTGCGCTCGCTGCCCTGGCCGCCGCCGCAGGACAACGCACGGTGATCTTCGTGCCCAAAAGCGCGCCGCCGGCCAAAGTGGCGCAGCTGCTCGTCTACGGCAGCATCGTGCTGGCGGTGAATGGGAGCTATGACGATGCGTTCGACCTTTGCACTGAGGCGTGCCTAGAGTTCGGCTGGTACAATCGCAGCACCGGTTACAATCCCTACATGACTGAAGGAAAGAAGACCGTTTCGTATGAGATTGCACTGCAGCTGGCCGAACAGACCGAGGCAAAGGCTCCGATGCGGGCGCCGGATGCGGTTTTCGTTTCGGTCGGAGATGGGTGTATTCTCGGCGGCGTACACAAGGGGTTCAAAGATCTATTGACGCTAGGATGGATCGACCGAATGCCGCGCCTCTTTGGCGTGCAGTCTACACGCAGCCCGGCTTTGTACAACGCCTGGCGCAGCGGTGCGGAAATCCCAGAGCCTGTGCGCGCTGCGACGCGCGCCGACAGCATCAGCGTCGACGCGCCGCGCGACCCCATCAAGGCGTTGAACGCAGTGCGTCAGACCGGCGGCGCATTTGTCCTGGTGGAAGATGAGGCGATCCTGCAGGCAATCTTGCCGTTGGCGCAGTTCGGCGCAGTCTTCGCTGTACCGGCCGGTGCTGCAGCCTATGCAGGCCTTCTCCAGGCGTGGCTCGACGGACTGGTGCACAAAGATGAAACGATCGTTGTCATTAACACCGGCAGCGGTCTGAAGGATGTGCGCGCGGCGATGGAAGTCGCCGGAGCGGCGCATGCGATTGATCCTTCGCTGGCAGCGGTGCGCAAAGTGTTGGAGGAAGGCGCTCTTTCCATCTGAATACGAAGGCGATTTGCCGGAACTTGTACGACCGCCGCCGGAGGCTGAAGAGGAGAGAGGCGAACAATTTTCCTGAGCGAACCTCAACCGGATTATAATTGGTAGGGTTATGCATCCTGTTATAAAATTTCTCGGGAAGCGTCACATACGGACGCATCGACCTTTTTCATACCGTCAATGTATCGAGCGTCATTTGCTCTGGTAAAAAGAGATGACATACGCTTCGATTATTCGCAAACTTCCTCAGGAGATTCAGTATCCCATGCTGGAGCTCATCGAAACGCTTCAGCAGGACTTGCGCGAGCAGTACGCAGTGCGCCGCCAAGATTTCGAGGCACTGAGCGCAGCGGTGACCGAATTGGCGCAGGCGCAGAAGCGGGCGGAGGAGCGGCTGACGCGGCTGGAGCTTGTCGTCGAGGAGTTGGCGCAGGCGCAGAAGCGCACCGAGGAGCGAGTCGAGGAGTTGGCGCAGGCGCAGAAGCGCACCGAGGAGCGAGTCGAGGAGTTGGCGCAGGCGCAGAAGCGCACCGAGGAGCGAGTCGAGGAGTTGGCGCAGGCGCAGAAGCGTACCGAGGAGCGAGTCGAGGAGTTGGCGCAGGCGCAGAAGCGTACCGAAGAAGTGGTGCAGAAACTGGTGATTCGCGTCGGTAAAAACACGGGCAAGCTGCTTGAGCTCGATTATCGAGACAAGGCGTACGCCTATTTCGGCTCTCTTCTGCGCAAGGTGAAAGTGGTTTCACTCCAGGAGCTTGAGTCTGCCCTTGAGGAGCACTTAAGCGAAGCGGAGTTCGACGCGCTGTTGCCTTTGGATTTGTTGGTCGAAGGACAAGTGCGCACCGGCGCCGTCCCCGGTGATAAGGTCTATGTGGCGGTGGAAGTCTCGGCTGTGGTCGATGAGAACGACGTGAAGCGTGCACAAGAGCGCGCTGCGCTGCTGCGTAAAGCAGGTTTCCGCGTTGTGCCCGCTGTTGCCGGAGAGGACGTCACCGAAGACGCTGTGTTGGCTGCACAAGAAGCCGCTGTGTTGCTGGTGCAAAATGGAATGAAACAGAACTGGGAGCGCGCATTGGCGGCGGCGTAGGTGAAATATGGCGCAGATCGCTCTTTTGCACGGCCCTAATTTAAATCTACTCGGTGCCCGCGAGACGCACATCTACGGCGTGCACACCTTGGCCGACATCGACGCCGCCGTGATCGCAGCGGCTGCGCCTGAACATGAGGTCCGCTGTTTTCAAAGCAACCATGAAGGCGCGCTGATCGATTTCATTCACGAGGCGCGCGCCTGGGCGGACGGCCTGCTCATCAATCCGGGCGCTTTTACTCACTACTCTTATGCGCTCCGCGACGCCATTGCCGGCGTCAAATTGCCTGCTGTAGAAGTCCACCTGAGCAATATTCACGCCCGCGAGCCTTTTCGTCACATTTCTGTGATTGCACCGGTGTGCATCGGGCAAATTTGCGGCTTTGGCTGGCGTAGTTACTTATTGGGTTTGCGGGCGCTGCTCGACCACCTCCAGGACCGTGCATAATGCAACGGATTCGCACAAGGCTGCGCATATCGACGCTGGTTTCTCTCACGATCTTCCTGACGTTCCTGTTGTTCTCAGTATTGGCGGGGTGCGACCGATCTTCTCCCTCTGATGATGAACCGGTTGTCGAGCAATCCACGCAGAATGCCGCCGCATTCGCTGCTCAATCGTCAGGCGACCCGGCGCAGCGTGGATTGCCGACGGCCACGCCGACGCCCACCCCGCTGGCCGGACGCATTGTCCTTTGGCACAGTTGGGCGGAGGGCGACGGCGACGCACTCGCCGCAATTCTGGAGATGTATCGTCGCGTGCAGCCGGGTGTGACCGTCGATACACTCTACGTGGCTTACCCCGATCTGGCGCAAGCGTACGCCGACGCCGTCGCCGCCGGAGAAGGACCCGATCTGATGCTGGCGCCGGTGTGGTGGATGGATGGATTGGTGGGCGCAGGCGTTGTACAGCCGCTCGACGACCTGCTCTCCCCTGCGGAGGCGGCCTCGTATTGGCCGGCGGCGCTGGAAAATTTCCGTTGGCAGGGCCGGCTCTACGGCCTTCCCACCCACTACGAACTTGTGAGCGTCTTTGTCAACCGCGCCCTGGCGGACCCTACCGCCATGCCCGCGACGTTGGACGCGTGGCTGGCGCAGGCGCAGCAGTCGCCGTCGTTAGGAATCGGCCTGTACAACAATCTCTATCATTTGGCCTGGGGATTGCCCGCCTATGGCGCCCGTCTGTTCGATGAAAATGGCGTTGCCGTCCTCGACCGTCAAGGCGACGTCCCTGGTTTTCTACGTTGGTTGCATGCGCTCAGTAAGACGCCCGGCAGTTATGTCGATCCGGACTATGGAATGCTCAAGGATCGCTTTCGCAAAGGGGAGTTCGCCTACTTCGTAGACGGCCCATGGGCCATCGATGAACTGCGCGGCGCGCTCGGCGAAAATTTGGCTGTGGCGCTATTGCCGGCCGGCCCCTTGGGTCCGGCGCAGCCATGGCTCAGCGCAGAAGGGGTGATGCTCAACCCCAACCGCACCGGCGGACAACAACAAATTGCACTTTCCTTTGCTCGCTTTCTAACGACGGCTGAAAGCGGCGCGCAGATGGCGGCGCTGGGCAGACGAGTGCCGGCGAGCCGCAACGCAACGCTGGGTGACGATCCGCTGTTGCAAGGATTCGCACGCCAGGCGATGAACGCACAGCCGCTGCCTGCGCTCCCGGAAATGGCGCAGGCGTGGGGGTACGGTGGCGATATGTTCATCAAAGTCGTGGATGGCGATGCCGATCCGCTTGCGACCGTTATCGAAACGGCTGCGTTGATCAACGACGCCAATGGAAAATGAGCGAACCGTTTGAGCGCTTTAACCTAGACACGATGTCGGGAGTTTTTCCCGGCGTTCGCACAAGGGTTTATCAACGTGTGCGACTGGCGCCGCTCGACGTTCCCCTGAGTGTAGATGCTCAGCGCCAACTGCCTGTGCGTTGGGCGCGCATTCTCCACTATGAGAATCCATCGTCCTGTGTCGTCGAGTTGGAAGCCCGACGCAACACCGAAGCAGGAGACAGCCACCGAGATCGGCCAATTCCGTTGCTGCGCATCGCTAACCCAGAGCCGGAACATTTTGCGTTGCCCTTCCAAGAGGCATTGGCTGCAACCGGGTGGCGACTTGTGACGTGCGGCGCATGCGCACACTGGCGCCCGCTACATGCTCACACGGAGGATGGAATCCCGGTTGGGCGTTGCGTTTGGCAAAGTCCCATCCAACAGAATTCCTTCTCTTCCTCTTTTGTTATTCAGTTGACCGCCCAGTCGATGTTGGCTCTGGATTGCATCCATTGGCAGCCGGAGACGACTTTGGAAGCGAAGGCGGCGGAGCCGCTTCAGAGCGAGACGATTGCTCCGATCCGCAAGCGCGCCGAACAAGAAAGCGATGAACGCTGGACATGGCTTGGCCGCCTTCGACGCCGGTTGCGTCGAGCGCCAAAGCTGACGGGTCAATCCACCGAGCGGCCCTGGGAGGAGCGCATCTTAGAGCGCAGCGGAGTCGGCGCAGGCACCGAGCCCTGTTTCGCCTGTCAAGGTAAGATCGCCAATCTCGGCGCCTTGACGGCGGCAACGCCGGAAGGGGACAAGCAGACTTTCAGCGTATGGCGCTGCCGCACCTGCTACACCTATTATCTCAACGATTGGATAGACCGTTGGGAACGCACCGAAAGCCTGGAGACGGAAGAACGTTTCTATCGCCTTGCGCCTGCTGAGGCACTGGAGGCGCTGACCGTGATCGACAACGTTGCAGGCGCCGAGCATCCGGCGCTTCGCCACGAACGCGGCGCCCAACGCAACTGGATGTTGACGTTGATTGCCGGCCGACCTCCGTTGAGTCATCAAATTCGTCAGGGACGCTGAAAGGAACAAAGGGTTTGTCTTCTGATTGCATTCCCATGACACATGCAACGTATGCGGAGATGGACATGATCGTGCAGAGCTGGCCGCCGACGCTGATCGGGGCTACATACAACGAAATGCCTTTCCCGATCTTGCATCCGATGCAGGAGGTCGTCTTCGATCTGGGCGTGACCGCCACAGATCACGCCCTTGACCTGCGGGGGGTGGTTATTCAAGGGTATAGCGGCCACCAACTGCTTTTTGAGCAGCGCTGGCCCGCGCAGATGATCGCCAAGCGCACCGGCTGCGACGATCTGACCATTGCACCGCACACCGGCCTGGCCCTGCGTTCGTTGCACTTTTTGGCGCCCGCCTATGAGCGCTTGACGCACCTCCAGGCCATTGTAATTGCCCGCCGCAAGGACAGTGAGGTGGATGCCCGACATTCTCTGCAGATTCCTGTGGAGTTTTACGACCAAAAGACCGACTTGCACTTTCCACTGCGCGGCGCTTGGTGGCTGATTCAAGGCTCTGATTGGAGCGATCGTCACAAGCAAGAAGTCTATAGCCAGCCCTACGCTATGGATTTCGTGCGTCTAGGTCCGGAAAATCGCTTTTTTCGAGGTTCGGGACTGACGCTCGAAGAGCACTACAGTTGGGACCAACCCGTCTATGCCACGGCAGGCGGCAAGGTGGCCGCCGTCACCTTCGACATGCCCGACCTTCAGCCCGGCGTCCTGCCCGATGAGCGCATCTTTCGCAACGATCCTCGGCGGCTGCTGGGCAATTCCGTCGCCATTAGTCACGGCAACGGCGAGTTCAGCTTTTACGGCTGTCTTCAGCAGGCCAGCTTGGCGGTCAACGAAGGGCAACTTGTGCGACGCGGCGCTTTGCTGGGCCGCGTCGGCAACAGCGGCATGTCACCGGGGCCGCACCTGCATTTTCATCTTGCCGAAGGACCGCACCCTTTTATCGATCGGGGATTGCCGGCGCGCTTCAGTCATTTTGAGGCGGGCGGTCAATGGTTTGAGCGCCTGACGACGATCCCCACGCGCATGATCGTTTCGACGCCCGAGAGATCGATGCAGGCGGAGGAGTGAATCATGCGCCGCAGTGACAATGAGCTTCCCCTGGTGGTGACGGTTGATGACGAGACTTATGATGAGTTGATGACGCTCGTCGGCCAACGCATTGTCCACATCGGGCTCTGGGAGGATTCCCTGAGCGTTGCACTGGCGGAGCACGCAGGTGAATCTCTCGGCCCTGCCGCCTTTGACATCGATCTCTACCTCGAGGACGGCGTCTACTTCGAGCTGTACGGCGTTTCTTGCTTCGACGACCTAGAGGCCGAACCTTGGTCAGACCCTACAGAGAGCTTGAACCGGCTCGTCGGCATGGTGAAGGCGCAGGCCTGTCTCGGCGACGTTGCAGTCGACGAGATGGACAGTTTGATCCTGATTCTTTCCACGGCGGCCGGAGAAACAGTCTACCTGGCCGTCTCTGCCTGGCTGCTGGCGGAGTGGGACGAGCTGCCTGAATAAGGTTACCCGAACGGTGATCGTCTTTTTTTCGGGTTGCGTATTGTCGGCTTTTCGTCTATCATGTGCACACCTGTATCAATCGCCTCAATCTCCAGCGTCAAGGAGTCGTTACGATGATTATATTGACCACAGCAATTTCGAGTTCCGGTGCCCGCGCCTCCATCAATCCATGGATGGCTTCGTTGTACGGCGGCGTTGCAACCGGCTTGATCGCCGCCGCTTCGGGTTTGTTGTTGGGCACGAACATCCCCGTTCTGTATATCCTCGCCTTCTTGTTGATCGGGGTCGGGCCTGTGCTCGGATATCAGCTGGCTTCCGGCAAACTGGGGCAGGACTGGAAAACCCTGCTCGGCGGCGTCATTGGATTCGTTTTGCCGTTGATTTCACAAATCATCCTGTGGCCGTTGCTGGTCTGGGCGTTCAATCGAAGCTTTGCTTTCGGCAAATTATGGCTGGGCAGTCTGATCGGCATTATCCTGGGCGTCGTCGGCTTCTTTGTGATCGGTTACTTTATCGGTCAAGACCCTGCATGGGTTGGCTTCGGTTGGTCGATGCTCTGGGCACTGTGGGGCGGCACTGTGGCCGCTTTTATGACTTCTGCTGTGCGAGACTGACCGGGAAATTGCAAGCAATCGCTGTGGGCGACGGCTAGAAAGTCGTCGCCCTTTCTTTTTGTGTCGCCTCGCCGATGCCCCGAATGCGCCTGCCCACCCAAGAGACCTGCGGCAAATTGTGCGATTTGAACAAATCCAAACCCTCCGTCTGCTTTGCATTGCATAGAAACCCTTCTATAATCTATTTTAGCGCCTTTTTGAAAAGGGTCAGCGCAAATTCTATGTACAAGAGCACTGCTACTCTCAGCGATGTGTATCATCTGGCGCTCCCGCCGGCCACCAAGCTTGTGGTGGGCGTCGAATTCCTTAGCCGCCCGGTAAGTTGGGCGTGTAGCCTGCGGCCAAGCCCTCCCGCTTTCCCAAAGCTGGATGGGAATGAGTTGGCGCTCGTTGACATGGAGGACCTGCGACGCCTTGATCCAAGAGGTAGGCTCGAGCGCGTCATCTCCAGCTTGCGCGCGGCCGGCGTATCCGGCGTCGCCGTTCTGGGGGAAGTCTCCGAGGCGGCTGTGGCTGCAGCCATCGAATCGGGCATCGCTCTTTTCGAGTTGCCCCCATCCGTTTCGCTCACCCACATCGAACGTTCGATCATTCGCCTGATCGTAGATCGCTCCGGTTACATCGCGCAGCGCTCTGCAGAGCTGCAGCGCGAGCTCAATCGAGCCGCCCTGGATGGAGGCGGACTGATTCAAATCGCCCAACGCCTCCACACCTTCGTTCAACAGCCGGTCGTCTTTCTCGGGGAAGATGGACGTATCAATGCAGCGGCTGGATTCGAGGAAAATGGCTACAACCTAAGCTCTGTGTCGAGCCAGCTGCCCAATCTTGCCATGTTGCGCAGCTGGATTGCCATGCAGGCGCCGGACACTCTATCTCAGGCGGTAGGCGTGCTTTCCCTGACACAAGACGGGGCGCTCCTCGCTTTTCAGGAGTCGCTCGTCTCCGCCGTCTGCGTCGGCGACACCGTGCGGGGCTATTGCCTCCTGTTGCGCAACGGCTCGGTGGCCGGACAGGCACTCTCGGCGGTCGAAGAAATCGCAGTGCTCGAGGGCGCATCTGCCGCTGCACTCGAATGGGCGCGGCAGAACGCCATCGGCGTCGCCGAGGAGCGCATGCGCGCCGCTTTTCTCGATGAACTTCTCGCCGCCGAGATTGCGGATGAACAGGCATGGATCCAGCGCGGCGCCTCGTTGGGCTATGACCTGACTCGACCGCATGTCGCCATGCTGATCGAGGCGATAAATGTCCCGGGCTGGCCGACGCCGCTGCTGCGTTTTATCGAACAGCGCAACGTCACTGTGCTTCACGCCAAACGAGAAGAAGGTGTTCTGGTCTTCTGGCCGGTCGACGACCCAAAGAGCGGCCGCGCCCTCAAACCGGTCGCCTTTGAGCTGGCAACGCGCATCGAAAGTGCGCATAAAGGCGCTCGCGTCGTGATCGGCATCGGTCGGCCCGGCGTCGGACCGGCCAACTGGCGGCAGAGTCAGATGCAGGCGCGTGAAAGCTGGCGACTCGGCAAGGAGTGGGGCGCTTCGCCCGTCACCTATTTCGGCGATTTAGGGTTGTATCAGTTGCTTACGGACCTCGGCAATAATCCCGAGGCAGCGCGCTTCTTTCGCAAGACGCTCGGCAAGCTGATCAGCCATGATGACAGTCGCAACGCCGAACTGGTGCAAACCTTAGACGCCTTCTTCGCCTGCCATGGCAATCTGAGCCAGACCGCAGCAAAGCTGCACATCCATCGCAACACATTGACCTACCGACTTGAACAGATTGCACAGATTACACAACTCGACCTGGATGACCCCGAAGCCCGGTTTGCCTTGCAGCTTGCACTCAAGTTGCGGCCGGTGATGAAAGCATAGCGCCAAGAACATCTATCAAAAGGAGTGGACATCTATGAGCAAAGCAAAAGTTGGCCCTAGCGGCGGCGAGGGCGGCCTTCCTATCGAAGGTTATGAAATCCCGGCCGGTGCGCGCATCCGACAGATTCGAGTGACGTACGGATGGTTCGTCGACTCCATCCAGGTCGCCTACGCCGATGCGGATGGCAATCTTCAGGCATTGCCGGGGATCGGAGGTCACGGGGAGCGTGAGCATCTCTTCATCCTCGATGCAGATGAATACCTTGTCGGCGTCAGCGGCCGCAGCGGCGCCTACGTGGACAGCATTCGCTTCCACACCAACAAGCGCGTTTCGCCGACTTATGGAGGTGAAGGCGGCGAGGTGGAGTTCACCTTCCTGGCGCCGGAGGGGAGCGAGGTTGTCGGCTTTTTTGGCCGCGCCAACTGGTATATCGACGCCATCGGCATTCTCACGCGACCGCTGCCCATGACGGTAGAAACGGCGTCTCGGACACAACCGGTCGAGGAGACAGT
>JANWYX010000057.1 GCA_025055055.1 Caldilinea sp.
GTCGTCATCGACGATTACGCCCATCACCCGACCGAGATCGAGGCGACCTTGAATGCTGCCCGGCTCCGCTACCCGGATCGTCGCATCTGGGCCGTCTTTCAGCCGCACACCTATAGTCGGACGCAGCGCATGTTGTATCGCAGGGGTGAGAGTTTCGACGCCGCCGATCAGGTGATTGTGACGGACATCTATCCCGCGCGCGAGATCGACGACGGCAGCGTGCACGCGCGCGAGCTGGTCGCCGCCAGCCCGCATCCTGCCATTCGCTACATCGGCGCGTTGGAAGATGCGGCAGTCTATCTGGCCGAACAAGTGGCGCCCGGCGACGTGGTGATTACGCTCGGCGCAGGCGACGGCTATAAGGTTGGGGAATGGTTGTTGGAACGCTTGCAAGGCAGGGCGCAATGAGAGTGCTGTCTCCGGAGGGCGGAGATATGAGAATGGCGACAGGTTATGCAGAGGACGTCGGTTGATGTGAAGGCGCCGGAGCGATTCGGCGTCCGTATCGAAATGCAAACGCCGCTGGCGCCCTACACCACGATGAAAGTCGGCGGGCCGGCCGACTATTTTGCACGCGTGCAGACGGTCGACCAGTTGATTCGCCTGGTGCGCTGGGCGCGCAACGAGGCTTTGCCCTATTGGATTTTGGGCGGCGGCAGCAACGTCTTGATCGGCGATGCAGGCGTGCGCGGGCTGGTGATCTATAACCGCTGTCGCCGGGTGCGCATCGACGAAGCGCCCTGCTGCGTCTTCCCGCAAGACGATCGGCCCTTTGTCTTCGCCGAAAGCGGTGCCGGCATGGCCGGTCTGGCGCGGCGGACGATCGCTGCCGGTCTCGCCGGCCTGGAATGGGCGGTGAGCTTGCCGGGCACGGTGGGCGGCGCAGTCGTCAACAACGCCGGCGCATACGGCGGCGAGGTCAAGGACAATTTGTACGACGTAATGGTGTTGGGCGCCGACGATGAGATCGTCGAGACGCCGGCAGCGCAGCTGCGCTTCGGCTACCGCGTCAGCACGCTGAAAGCGCAGCCGGGAAGCGAGGATAACGACGCCCTGGCGGTGGTGCGTCCGGGCTTTGGCCCGGTGGTGTTGAGCGCCAACTTTCGGCTGGCGCATGGAGAGCGAGAGGCGATCGAGGCGCAGGCCGAGCAGAACCTCCGGCATCGGCGCCGCTCTCAGCCGGTCGAACCGAGCCTGGGCAGCACCTTTGTGAATCCGCCCGGCGATTACGCCGGTCGTTTGATTGAAGCGGCAGGCTTGAAAGGATTCGCCATCGGCGGCGTGCAGGTCAGCCGTCAACATGCCAATTTTCTGATTAACCCCGGCGGCGTGGGCGGCGCCACTGCAGCGGACGTCATCGGCTTGATTCGACATATTCGGCGGGTGGTCGCCGATCGCTTCGGCATCCTGCTCAAACCGGAGATTCAACTTGTCGGCGAGTTTTGTTGACGTTTAGGGCAAGCGACAATCTGCCGGACGAAGTTGCCAGAGGAGCGCAAGGAATTGGAAATGGAGAATTCGATGACGACGACTCAGCACAGGCGATATCGCGTGGGCGTCCTCTTTGGCGGGCGCAGCGGCGAGCATGAAGTCTCGCTGGCCAGCGCCAAAAACGTCATGGAGGCGTTGCGTCAAGCCGGCCACGAAGTGGTTCCGATCGGAATCACCCGCGAGGGGCGCTGGCTGCCGCAGCCGGATGCCTGGCTGCAGCTTACGGCGGAAGCCCAGGAGCGCACCGTTGGCCGCCATCTGCTTGGTCAGGAAAGTGCGATGGAGCTCGTCCCACGCGCATGGCAGTTGAGCGAGCAGCCGCTGCCGGCGATCGATGTTGTTTTTCCGGTGTTGCACGGCCCCTATGGCGAGGACGGCACGGTGCAGGGGTTGTTGGAGATGGCGAATGTGCCTTTCGTCGGTTCGGGTGTGCTGGGCAGTGCGCTGGGGATGGATAAAGCAGTCGCACGCAAGCTCTTCGCTTATCATGGTCTGCCACAGGTGCGTCATTGTGTGGTGCAGCGCCATCATTGGCGTGCGGCGCCCGATGAAGTAATGGCAGAGATCGAGGCGACGCTTGCCTATCCGCTCTTTGTCAAACCGGCCAACATGGGCAGCAGCGTCGGCGTCAGCAAGGTGCGCAACTGCCGCCAGCTGCAGGACGCCCTCGACTGCGCCGCCCGCTATGACCGCAAGATGCTGGTCGAAGAGGCGGTGCCGCACGCGCGGGAAATCGAAGTGAGCGTGCTGGGCAACCACGAGCCGGTGGCAAGCATCGCCGGCGAAATCATTCCTGCCAACGAGTTCTACGACTACAACGCCAAATACGAAAACGAAGGCAGCCGGTTGCTCATTCCGGCGCCCATCGACGAGGCGCTGATGGAGCAGGTGCGCAGCTACGCAGTGCGAGCGTTCCGGGCGCTTGAATGCGAGGGGTTGGCGCGCGTCGACTTCTTGATGAACGGTGAAACGCAGGAGCTGTTCGTGAACGAGATCAACACCATGCCCGGTTTCACGCGCATCAGCATGTATCCCAAGCTGTGGGAAGCCAGCGGCGTCACCTATCCGGAGCTGGTACACCGACTGCTGGAGTTGGCGCTCGAGCGTTACCGAGAGCGACAGGAGTTCAGCACCGTTCGCTAGGGGCGCATGAGGACGCTGAAGCATAGGCATGGAACGATTCCCGGAGACGGATTTCCGGAGACAGTATGTCGAGCGCAGGGAAGCCCAGACAACCGAACACGCACCAGAGCGATGCATCCCGCCGCGTAGACTCTTTGCATGCAGCGCAGCGTGAGGCCGCGCGCAGCCGCATGGCGCAGCGACGCCGCCAACAATTGAAACAACAGGTGCAACAACGGATGCGCACCTTTGAATCGTTGTTGCCGGGGCTGCCGGAGACCGGAGGCGTGGCGCTGCCGCGCTGGGATCTTGCGCCGCTGAAGCGACTGGTAGGCAGCCGTCTGCTGTGGGCGCTGCTCGCAGCGCTCACAATCACAGGCGGACTGACGGCCTGGTTCGCCCTGGACGAGCGCTGGTATATCTACCGCGAGGACGTCCACTTCAATGGGCTGAATTATCTAGACGCCGAAGAGCTATGGCGGCTCAGCGCCATCGATGGATGGCAGGTCTTCTGGATCGACGCCGACGAGGTCGGCCGACGACTTCGACAAAATCCCTACGTGGCCGAGGCGCGCGTGCACATTGCTCCGTTTGCGGCCAAGGTCACCGTCGACATCACCGAAGTGCGGCCCGTAGCGCTTTGGGTCACCGATGCAGGGACGCTCTGGCTGCGCGAGGACGGTTTGGCCCTAGCTCCACGAGGGGCGACGCCGCCCGGCCTTCTACAAATTCTTGATGGCCCGGCGGACGCGACCCTGGCCGGTGCGCCGCGAGGAAGCGCCATCGACCCGGGCGTTTTGCGCAGCGGGCAGGCGCTGGCCAACCGCCTGCCCGGCGTCTCGCCGTTGCGCTACAACGCCCTGGTGGGCTTGAATTTCCGTCTGCCCAATTCGCCCTACTGGGTTTACTGGGGAGATGGCGACGAGGTCGAAGCCAAGCTGGAAAACCTCGCCGCAGCCGAACTGCTGCTTGCCAGCGGCCGCGCTCAAGGCTCGGTGATCGACCTGCGTTTCGAGCGTCCCTACATCAAGTGACTGGCGGAGGAGGGATCGGATGGAGGAATTTGTTTCCGCTATCGATATCGGAACCACCAAAATTTGCGTCTTGACTGCGCAGGTGACGCACGACAGCCTGGGTAGATTGTCGCTGCGCATGTTGGGTGAAGGCGTGGCGCCCAGCCGAGGCATCCGTCGCGGAGTTGTCGTCGATGTTCCAGAGGCTACGGCGGCCATCGGCGAGGCGATCGAGCGCTGCGAGCAGGACGCCGGCCGCCGGATTTTGAGCGCCTATGTCGGCATCGCCGGCAGTCATATCGGCACGCGCAACAGCCGCGGCGTTAGCCCCGTCGATCGGCGCATCGGCGTCACAGGCGCCGACATGCAGCGTGCGCTGGAGGGTGCGCGCGCTGTCGCTCTGCCTGAAAATCAGGAGGTCATTCACACCATCGCCCGCTCGTGGACCGTGGACGGCGAGACGGAGGTGCAGCAGCCGCTCGGCATGAGCGCCTATCGGTTGGAGGTGGATGCGCACATCGTCACCGGCAGCAGCACGGCCATCAACAATCTGGTGCAATGCGTGACTGCGCATGGTGTCGATATCGACGAACTGGTGTTGGAGCCGCTGGCCGCCAATGAAGCGGTGCTGCGCCCCGAGGAGCGGCGTATGGGCGTGGCGGTCGTGGACATGGGCGGCGGCACTTCCGACCTGGCCATTTTCATCGACAACGCGCTCTGCCATACGGTGATCCTGGACATGGGCGGCAATCACCTGACCAACGACGTAGCGGTCGGCCTGCGCTGTCCGTTTGAAACGGCCGAGGAGATCAAGCTGCGCTACGGCTCGTTGTTGCCGGAGCGCATTGCGCCTGATGAGACGGTGTGGGCGACGGTCTTCGGCGAAAAGTCCGAGCGCAGTTTCAGCAGACGTTTCATCTGCGATGTGTTGGAAGCGCGCGCCATGGAGATGTTGGAAATCATCGCGGAGAAACTGAGTGAGGCCGGCTATCTCGATCGCCTGCCCGCCGGCCTTGTGTTGACCGGCGGTTGCAGCCAGCTCCCTGGGTTTGCAGAGCTGGGGCGAAAGGTATTGGGGATGCCGGTGCGCATCGGTGCGGCGCACAGTGGACTGCCCATCTTGGGTCTGACGCGCTCGCTGCTGAACCCCAGCCACGCCACCTCGGTCGGTCTGCTGTTGTGGGGATTGCATGAAGATGCGCGCGCTGTGCATCGGCGCTTCGGCGCCGAGCATGTCGGCCCTTCCGCACAAAAATGGATGGGTGCGGCGGCGAAATGGCTCAAAACCCTGTTGCCGGACAGGGATTGAGATAGTTGGTGCGGAGTCCGTCCCTCTTGAAGTTGGGGGGCCAGTCGGATGGGCGGAAGACGCAAGAGTATCGTTGAGATCGTAAAGGCACTAACACAACGACATCGAGCACGACACCAATTGACGACAATCGGTCACCAGCACACCATCGAAGGAGCGAAACGATGACTCGCAGCACCAAAGCACAACCATCTTATGTCGACAATTTTGCACAAATTAAGGTCGTCGGCGTCGGCGGCGGCGGGCAAAACGCCGTCAACCGCATGATCGAGGCGGGAATTCAGGGCGTGGAGTTCATCGCCGTCAACACCGACGCGCAGGCGTTGATGCTCTCGAATGCGCCGCAGCGTCTGCGCATCGGTGAGAAGATCACCAAAGGGCTTGGCTCCGGCGGCAACCCGGAGATCGGTCTGCGCGCTGCGGAGGAGAGCCGCGAAGAGCTGCGCCAACTTCTCACCGGCGCCGACATGGTCTTTGTGACCGCCGGCATGGGCGGCGGCACCGGTTCCGGCGCCTCTTCTGTAGTAGCGCAGGTGGCGCGCGAGGAAGGCGCGCTGACCATCGGTGTTGTCACGCGGCCGTTCACCTTTGAAGGCGCACAGCGGCGTCGCAACGCCGAACAGGCCATCGAGACGCTGCAAAGCAGCGTGGACACGCTCATCACCATCCCGAACGATCGTCTGCTTCAGATCGCGGGTAAGAACACCAGCATCAAACAGGCTTTCAGCATGGCCGACGACGTCTTGCGCCAGGGCATTCAGGGCATCAGCGAGTTGATCACGATCCCGGGCCTCATCAATCTGGACTTTGCCGATGTCAAGACCATCATGCAAGACGGCGGTGCGGCGCTGATGGCGATCGGTCGCGGCGCGGGCGAGAACCGCGCGCGCGAGGCCGCCGAACGCGCCATCCACAGCGCACTGTTGGATGTGTCGATCGAGGGCGCCCGCTCGATCATCTTCAACATCAAGGGCGGCGAAGACATGAGCCTCTACGAAGTCAACGAGGCGGCAGAAGTCATCCGCGCCAGTGCACACCCCGAATGCAATATCATCTTTGGCGCAGTCATCGACCCAACCATGAAGGATGAGATTCAGTTGACCGTGATCGCCACCGGCTTTGACCGGCCAAAGCCGAAAGATCAGTTTGACTTCATTAGCGGCGCGTTGGGCAGTGAAGGGTACGGCGGCAAGATGGCCTCGCGCAGCACCCGCGAATCGGTGCGAGAGCAGCCCATCGATTACCAGGTGCGCACCTTCCAGCGCGACGATCTGGACATTCCCGCCTTTCTGCGCCGTCAGCGCGCCAACAACGGCCGCTAGCAACCTTGTGCGCCGGCCGGAGCCCGACGGTGCGATGCCGCCAGGCTCCGGCTGTTCGCTCCTTTTCCCAAGATCTTGTGCTTCATCAAGAACGTGTGGTTGGGAGCCGCCCCCCACCATCACCGCCGCCCATTGGCCCAATCTGTTGTGGCAATCTGAAGGTCCGGCTCGCAGCTGCGCTTTCTCGAATCCGCTAAGACTGTGAGGCCTGTCGAAAAGGTGCGGCTCCCGGCCGCACCTACTTTTGATTGCTCCCCCTCGTGCAGTCGCCTGTCGGCTTAATCTGTTCCATCGGGTGCCAGGTTCAACTGTGCGGCGTTTGCAGCGGCTGCCGACGAAACGATGCTCAGCCTTGCTCGCGCAGGACGATCGAGATAGGGAAGTGATCGCTAAATCCATCACGGTTTACGTTGCGCTGTGCATTGCCTTTCGGCAGGCCAAAGGGGATCGGCCCACGCGCCTGGCGGTAGTCGACCATCGCAGGCGGCGCCTCGATCCGCGCCGTATTCTCCACCACCTGGATCGGACTCTTTTTCTGGAGCAGGCCTCGGAAAACCAGAAACTGGTCGAAGAGAAAGCCGTCGCCGCCAAAGTAGAAAGTGCCGTGCAACGTTTTGGGTTTGCCTTTGCAGTCCTGGCAGAGCTGCTGCACGTATCTCCAGGCTAGGTTGTAGAAGCGCACTGCGCTGACGGTGCGTTCGACGTCCTTGCGTTCGCGCGTCGATCGGGCATGGGTTTGCAACGACTCGTCGAACGGCTCGTCGTTGAAGTCACCCATGGCGATGATGGGGATATCCCGTCCTCGTACCTCCCAAATACGCTGATGCCAGTAGGCGAGGGTCTCGCCGGCGGTCATGCGGTAGCCGCGCGACTCGTAGGCACCGCCGCTGCGCGAGGGCCAGTGGTTGCACAGCGCGATCAGGTCATTGCCCCTCTCGGTCGTGAAGGTGACTTGGGTGATGTCGCGCGTGCCGGTGCGACGCAGGACGAAATGCGAGAAGAGAGCCTTGGGGTCGAAGGTGTAACGGATGCTGTCGAACACAAAGGCCGTATCGATGCCTCGACGGTCGAGCCGGGCGTCGACATGGACGACGTCGTACCTGCGCTGGGCGAGCCAGTCGTTCAGTCGGCTTGCCAACCACCGCAGCGCGTAGGCGTTCTCCACCTCGCACACGCCCAAGATGTCCGGCCCGCGCTCCTCGTTCATCTGGCAAATGATCGACGCGAGCCGGTCAATCTTGCGCTCGAACAACGCCTGCGTCTAGCCTCTCAGGTCGGCGGCCATAGCCTTGGCGATCCACGGCTCTCGCTCCGGAAAACCTTCTGGCGCGAAGAGATTTTCCAGATTCCAGAAGGCGATGAAGTGGTTGGGCATAGAAAGCTCCTTGTTAGATTGCTCTTCAATCTGGCGTTGCGCCGTTAAGAGGCATCGGTTGCGTTGGCTGTACGCGTCGCAGGACTCAATCGGAAGACATTCTACCGCTTTTTGCTGCACTCGTCACCCGCGAATCCGGATTCCCCCCACGTGAAGGCCGGAATTCCATATATTGACAACCCTCCATAATCACACTATAATGGTTATAACAATCTATCCACATTGAAATTGGTTTACCGACAACTATCTCAATCCTATGAAGTTTGTACGGCTCGATGGGGGCAGCCACGTGCCGCTCTATCTGCAACTTTCGTCCGCCCTGATTGCTCAGATCGGCTCAGGGGAGTTGAAACCGGGGGATCGCATCCCGTCGGAGCGCGAGCTGGCGGCGGAGCTGGGCGTCAGCCGCATCACGGCGCGCCAGGCTATCGACATGTTATTGAGGAACGGGTTGGTCTACCGCGAGCAGGGGCGAGGCACCTTCGTGGCCGAACCCAAAATGCGCGGGCTGAAGGGCTTTCTCAGCTTCACGGAGGACATTTTGTCGCGCGGCATGCAGCCTGGAACCCGCGTTCTAAAGCAGGAGCTGGCTGAGGCCGACGAGGCGGAGCAAGCCAGGTTGAAGTTGCAGCCGGGAGAAAAGGTGTTGCGGTTGGTGCGTCTTCGCCTCGCCAACGGCGCGCCGGTGGCGTTGCAGTCGTCGGTGTTGCCGGCGCGCATCTGCCCTGGGCTCGAGCACGAAGATTTGACCGACAAGTCGCTGTTCAGCGTCTTGCGGCAAAAATACTTCGTTCATCCGGCGTGGACCGAGGCGGAAGTGGAGGCTCGATCCGCCGCGGCGGAGGAAGCCGAACTCTTGCGGCTGGCGCCCGGCGACCCGGTGCTGGTGATCTCAGGGCTCACCTTCACCGAGACGTTTGAGTTCGTCGAAAGCGTGCGCACGGTGTACCGCGGGAATGATATGGCCATCTATATCGGCCGTCAGCGGCTGTGATGCGACCTTGATGTCGTCAATACGCTTTGAATACGTTGAAATGTAGCCAGCATGCAAGTGAAGATAGGCGGATCTACGAGAGGGCAGCCCAACATTCTAGCTGTCGACGTCGGCGGCTCCAAGGTGGCGGCCGCCCTTGTCACGGCTGACGGCGTTGTGCAACATCGTGTGCAGGCGCCAACCTCCCAACGAGGTCCGATCGAGGGGATCGACCAAATTACTTCTCTTCTGCAGAATATATTGAATATCAGTGTTTATTCACCAGAAGAAATTGCAGCAATTGGCCTGGGCGTTCCTGCTGTGTTGGAGGAAGGCACGGATCGGGTGATCTGGGCGCCCAACCTGGCCGGATGGCGCAATGTAGATTTACGCGGTCCCTTGCAGGCGCGTTTCGGTTGGCCTGTGTATATGGAATATGACGGGCATGCCGCAGCCCTGGCCGAATGGTGGCTCGGGGCCGGGAAAAATCTACATTCGTTTGTCAATGTCATCATCGGCACCGGCATCGGTGGGGGCATGGTGCTGGACGGGCGCCTGGTGCGCGGTGTCAATCGTTTGGCGGGCGCCGCAGGGTGGTTCGCCTTTACGACAGACCCTGCCGTTGCTGAAGAGAGGGAGCGCTCGGTCGGCGCGTGGGAGGCCAAGGCGGCCGGCCCGGGCATTGTCTCTCGCGTCAGAGCATTGCTGGCGTCGGCGCCCAACTCGACCCTGGCGCAAGTGGATGAGGAGTCGCTCACGGCCGAGCAGGTGTTTATAGCCGCCGAGCAGGGCGACAAGCTGGCCCGGTCGGTGCTCGAGGAAACTGCGGAGTGGATCGGTTTGGGGCTGGCCAATATCGTCAGCTTGGTGAATCCACAAGCGATTGTCTTGGGCGGCGGGGTAG
>JANWYX010000074.1 GCA_025055055.1 Caldilinea sp.
CCAAAAGCCGGGCACTGGTTGGGCTTGAGCAGCCCCTGCAGCACCTCGCCGCTGTGGCAAAGATGCGATTCCTGCGTACGAATATTGGCGACGGCAAAGCGCGCTTCTGCGTCAAAGTCGCGGTAGCGCTCGCTCAGGCGCCAACCGCTGCGCGGAATGACGCCGATGCCCCGCCAGGCGCGGTCGGTGACTTCAAAGACGTCGGCCAGCATCTTCTGCGCAGCCGTGTTGCCCTCGCGACGCACAGCGCGGGGATAGGCGTTCTCCAACCGAGCTTCGCCTTTTTCCAGTTGCGCCACGGCGCGGCGGATGCCCTCCAGCACGTCGAGCGGCTCGAAGCCGGTGACCACGATCGGGACATGGTAGCGTTCAACCAGCGGCTCGTACTCCCAGTAGCCCATCACCGTGCAGACGTGGCCGGCCGCCAGAAACGCCTGCACGCGCGTGGTGGGCGACTCCATGATAGCGGCGATGGCGGGGGGTACGAGCACGTGCGAGACCAGCATCGAGAAATTGCGCAGCCCCAGTTGTTTCGCCTGATAGACCGCCATAGCGTTGGCGGGTGCGGTCGTCTCGAAGCCGATGGCGAAGAAGACGACCTCCCGCTCCGGGTTGGCCTGCGCCAGCCTCACGGCGTCGAGCGGCGAGTAGACGATGCGCACGTCCGCACCTTCGCTCTTGACGCGGAAGAGATCTTTTTCACTGCCGGGCACGCGTAGCATGTCGCCAAAAGAGCAAAAGATGACGCCCGGCTGTGCAGCGATCATCAACGCCTTGTCGATCGTCTCCAGCGGCGTCACACAGACCGGACAGCCCGGCCCGTGGATCAGCTCGATCTCCGGCGGCAGCAGTTGGTCGATGCCGTTGCGGATGATCGAGTGCGTCTGCCCTCCACACACCTCCATGATCGCCCACGGCCGCGTAGTCATGCGTCGAATCTCGTCAAACAGGCGTTGGGCTATCTCCGGGTTGCGAAATTCATCCAGGTACTTCACCGGCTCCCTCCTCTGAAGCGCCAAGCTCTTCCTCCAGCCGTCCCATCTCCTCGAACAGGCGCAGCGATTCCTGCGCCGACGCCTCGTCGAGCTGGGTGATGGCGAACCCGACGTGCACGATGGTGTAGTCGCCGACCCGAATCTCCGGCACATAGGCCAGGCAGACTTCTTTGACGATGCCTGCGAAATCGACCTTTCCCATGCGCACGCCGTTAAGTTCGTAGATTTCTTTCACCTGTCCGGGTATGCCGAGACACATCAGAGCCTCCTTTTCTACGCTGCCTCATCATTGTAGCACAGTGCGCTTCGTCGACGGCTAAAGTGCAATCGCCCTATCGTGCATTGTCTGTTGCACAAAGTAGGTGTTTTCATCGGGCTGTGTACAATAGACGGTTGGAATCACGCGTTCCGCCGAAACAGAGACAACAGCGACCAACAACAACGACAACGATTCTAAAGACAGCGACGAATTCCATGCACGCAACCTCTTCGACACAAGTCTCCGGCTTCTGGCTGGTTTTGGCCGCCGCCATCTGCTGGGGCACGACCGGCACGGCGCAGGCCTTTGCACCGGAAGGCGCAACTCCGCTGGCGATTGGCGCGATGCGTCTGCTGATCGGCGGGGGCGCGCTGTTGCTTTTTGCGGTGTGGCGTCGACAAATTCGTCGGCATGGGTGGCCGCTGACGGCTACGCTCACCACCGTTGGGACGATCGCAGGCTATCAACTTTTTTTCTTCGCAGGCGTGGCGCGCACCGGCGTGGCCGTCGGCACCGTGGTCGGCATCGGCAGCGCGCCGGTGATCGCAGGGGTGCTTGGGCTGTTGTTGCTGGGAGAGCGGCCCCAACGGCGCTGGTTGGCGGCGACGGCGCTGGCGGTGGCGGGCGTAGCGCTGCTGTTGACGACCGGCGGCGCCGTTGAAGTTGATCCGCTTGGCGTTATCCTGGCGATCGGCGCCGGCGCAGCCTATGCGCTATATACGATCGCCAGCAAAGACCTGCTGCGCGTACAGCCGCCCGACGCCGTGACCGCGGTGGCCTTTTTCGGCGGCGCGCTGGCGCTGGCGCCGCTGCTCTTGTTTGTAGACCTAACATGGCTGTTGCAGCCACGCGGTGCAGCGGTCGCCCTGCATCTGGGGCTGATCGCCACGGCGCTTGCATACATGCTTTACATTCGCGGATTGATGAGCTTGCCGGCTGCGACTGCGGTCACAGTGGCGCTGGCGGAGCCGTTGACCGCAGCAACGTTGGGCATTGTTGTGCTGGGAGAGCGGATGACGCTTCCCACCTTGAGCGGCATGGCGCTGATTGTGGCGGGGTTGGCGGTGCTGGCGCTCGGAAATATACAGCCAACCTCAAGGCCTGCACGCAAAGTCAAAAAACATCCGGTGTGATCGCTTTGCTCCGGGCTTGCAACGCATCGTTCCATCATTCAACCTCATCTTAGAATAAATCGCCGTCCGTTTATGGTGAAATTGCTCGGCACCGGTCTCCTTGCAGCGTTCTTCTTCAGTAGCACCTTCATCTTGAACCGCGCCATGAGTTTGGAAGGAGGGCACTGGGTCTGGACGGCCAGCTTGCGTTATCTGTGGATGACGTTGTTTCTGGTAATAGGGCCGATCTTGATCGGGCGAGGCCGGCTGTTGTTCGACGCTCTTCGTTTGCTCTATCGCTATTGGCGCTTCTGGGTCGTTGCAGGCACGGTCGGCTTTGGCGTCTTCTATGCGGGCATTGCCTTCGCCGCTTCCTACGCCCCCGGTTGGGTCGTGGCGACAACGTGGCAGATCACCGTGCTGGCTTCACCGCTCGTCCTGCTGCTCTATGGACGACGCGTGCCGTTGCGCGGCGTGGTCTTCACGGTGCTCATTTTTGTGGGCGTGCTGCTGGTGAACCTGGGTGAGATGAACGCAGCCGGCTGGCGCGAGGTGGTGCTCGGGGGACTGCCGGTGTTGATCGCTGCATTCGCCTATCCGCTTGGCCTGCAGTTGGTGTGGGAGGCGCGCAGCGGAGGGCACACGCGCATTCCGCATATCGTCGATCCGGTGTTAGGGGACAGCTTTGCACGCGTGCTGCTGTTGACGCTCGGCTCGCTTCCTTTTTGGCTGATGGTCATCCTCGTGACGCAGCCGCCGCCGCCTTCCGCCGGCCAGTGGATGAACACGGCGTTGGTTGCGCTTTTGTCTGGCGTGGTGGCGACCAGCCTTTTCGTTTACGCCCGACATCAGGCCCGCAACGCCTACGAATTGGCGGCGGTGGACGCCACACAGGCCGCAGAAGTTTTGTTTGCGCTGGCGGGAGAGATGCTCCTGTTGGGGACAGCTTTCCCCAGCATTGCGGGAGTTCTGGGCGCCGGCATGACCGTCTTGGGTTTGATCCTCTATTTGCTGGCGCAAGGCAAGCGGTGAGCGCTGCGATTCGCTACTTGGTCAGGCTGCGCGGGTCCAATGCATCCCGCAGGCCGTCCCCCACAAAGTTGATGCTGAGCACGGTCAAGACAATGAGAAGCCCGGGGAAGAACCATAGCCACGGCGCCGACTCCAGATAGACATAAGATCCGTCCAGCATATTCCCCCAACTCGCCGTGGGGGGCTGCACGCCGAGGCCCAGGAAGCTCACGTAGGCTTCTGACAGGATGGCGGCGGCGACGCCAAGCGTGGCCGTCACGATGATGGGGGCGAGCGTATTGGGCAGAATGTGAAAGAGGATGATCCGCCGGTTGGGCACGCCCAGGCAACGCGCCGCCAGCACGAACTCCCGCTCCTTAAGCGAGAGGTAGTTGGCGCGCACGATGCGCGCCAGATACATCCAGCTGGTTAGCCCAATGACGACGATGATGACGATCACGCTGCCGCTGAAGCTGCGTCCGAACAGCTCCACCGTCGGGATGCGGCCGCTGAAGAATTTCGCCATCACGATGAGGAGAAACAGACTGGGGATGTTGAAAACCGCTTCGGTGAAGCGCATCAGAATGCTGTCGATGGCGCCGCCGTAATAGCCGGCGATGGCGCCGATCAAAACGCCGACGACGACCGATACGAGCATGGCCGATATACCGATCGACAGCGAGATGTGACCACCGTAGATGGTGCGCGCCAGCACATCTCTCCCCACCGGGTCGGTGCCGAAGGGATGCTCCCATGAAGGGCCCTGGAGCCGTTTGAACGTGGCGGTCTGATTGGCGTAGGCTTCGGAAAAGATCAACGCGCCCACAACTACGTACAGGATCAGCAGCAGCAAAATGATAGCTCCTACCATGGCCATGCGATGGCGCACAAACCGCCGCCACGCCAGACGCCATGGAGAGAGCGCTCCACCTTTCGTCTGGACATCGCCGAATTCGGTTGTTGTCGAGACTGCCGAACGGCGGGCAGGGCCGGCCATCGAACTCATCGGCGTTTCTCCAATCAGCTGTAGCGAATGCGAGGATCGAGGTACGTATACACGATGTCGGTCAAAATTTGAAACACCACCACCGCTATGGAAACCAACATCAGAATGCCCATCAGCACAGGATAGTCGGCGCGCTCGACGTGATCCAGAAACAACCGACCCATGCCCGGCCAGGCAAAGATGCGCTCCGTCACCACAGCGCCGGCCAACAGCAACGGCAGGTCCAGGCCGATCAGCGTCACCAACGGCAATGAAGCGTTCTTGAGTGCGTGCCGCCACAAGATGAATCGTTCGGGTAAGCCCTTGCTGCGTGCAGTGCGAATGTAATCCTGGTTGATGACTTCCAGCATGCTGGCACGAATATAGCGGCTATAGGCGGCGATGGCGGTGACCGACAGCGTCGCCACCGGCAACGCCATATGCCAGACCACCTGGCTGAAGGTGCGCCCGACGGCAGGATCGTACATGCCCACCGTCGGGAAGTAAGGCAATCCCCACTTTTTGAAATTGACGGCAAAGATGTACATGAGCATGAGCGCCAGCCAGAAGATCGGCATGGAGTAGCCGATGAATGCGCCGGTGGTGATGACATGATCCGTGATGGAATATTGGCGCAAAGCGGAATAGATCCCGATAGCAAGAGAGAACACAATGATCACGACCTGCGCCGTGCCCATCAGAAGCAACGTGTTGGGTAGGCGTTGCCAGATCATCTCAACGACGGGACGACGCGTCACCAGCGATGTGCCCCAGTCTCCGCGTAGAATGCCACGCCGCGTGCCATAGGTATTGGGCACGCCGTCGCCGGTGGTGTCGAACCTCATCCAGTCGTTGCCGACCAACCAGAAGATATATTGCATATAGATGGGTTGGTCAAGCCCCAGCTGGCGAGCGAGGCGAAGGCGATCCTCCCCGCGCGGAGGCTGTCGCCCGCCCAGCGTGGCAAGCGGATCGCCCATGTTCATCATGAGCGCAAACAGGATGACGCTGATGATGAAGAGCAAAGGGATTGCCTGCAAAATGCGGCGAATGATGTAGCGGGTCACGAGCCTCCTTGAAGAAGAAATGCAGGCATCGCCGGTGGCCGGGACGGAGGCAGTCAAAATCTCCGCCTCCGTCCCGCAATTGCGCACATGCGATGGGCTATGCAACGCCTCGATTCACAAAACTCCCGCGCTTACTCAAGCGTCCAATTCGCTGCGTTCCAAAAGGGGTCTGCACCCGACAGTCGCACGTTGCTCAGTCGCTTGCTGACGGTCCAGATGTCGTTATCCTGCCAGACGCCCAGCCAGATCATATCCTCTTGGATGATTTTTTCGATCTCTTCAAAGAGAGCGATGCGGGCCTCCATGTCCACGGTCACGGCCTGACGCGCAAACAATTCGTCCAGTTCAGGATTGCAATAAAAGTTCCAGTTGCTGCCTGCAGGATTGTCCGGGGTTGGAATCTCGCGGCAGGTCCAGCGGGAAGTGTCCGGGTCGGGGTAGGCTTCAGGTTGGCTGGACCACTGTGCAATGTCGTACTGCCCCGTGGCGATGACGCCTCCCTCGGCGTAGCTGGCGAAGAAGATGTCGCTGGGGTGGTTGATCAGCTCGAAGCGGACGCCCAGGTCTCGGAACATGTCCTGAACGACCACCTGAGTGTCCAGGCGCAGGCGACGCATGTTGGTGACATAACGCAAGATCAATTTTTCGCCGTCTTTCTCGCGTACGCCATCGGCGTCCATCACCCAACCGGCTTCATCCAACAACTGAGCAGCGCGCTCGGGGTCGTATGGGACCGGCTGGATATTGGGGCTGGCGTAGGGGCTGAGATCCCACGGCGACGCCGGCGGCTCGCTTAAGCCGAGCAGCAGGTCCTGGGTGATTTGCCAGCGGTCGAAGCCATGGGCCAAAGCCCAACGCACATTGCGGTCTCGAATGGCAGGGTGGGCCTGCTCGCCGAAGTTAAAGAACCAGCCCTCCATGAAGCCGGAAGGAGTCGAAACAACGTTCACAGTTCCCAGCGCCTCCAGCTCGGGCACGTCGGAGAAACTGATGAAGACGCCGATATCGGTGTCGCCCGCCTTGATGGCGGCGACCTGTGCGGCGTCATCCGGCGTAATGCGGATGAAGATGCGGTCGATGTTGGGCTGTTGCCAGTGATTGGGGTTGCGCTCGAACAGGAGATGGCTGCCCGATTCCCATTCTTTGAAGACGTACGGTCCCACTCCCACCGTCGGGTTGCGGTTCCAGTCGGCGCCGTCCAGCGTGCCGTTCGCCTTCATCACCGGCTCCAGAATGTGCTTGGGCAGCACGTAGGTAAAGATCGAGGAAAGCCAGGGCGCGTACGGCTCGTGAAACGTAACCACCAGCGTATGATCGCCGGCGGCCTCGACGCCGGCAACGAATTGATCGTACGGATGGCGAGAAATCACGGCGTTGCGTTCGTCCATGATCATCTCGTAGGTGAAGACAAAGTCGGCGGCGGTCACCGGCGTGCCGTCGGACCAGCGCGCGTCCTCTCGCAGGTGAATCGTGATGGTGCGTCCATCTTCAGAGATGCCACCGTTTGCCGCCGAGGGGATCTCGCGCGCCAGCTGCGGCGTCGGCTCCAGATTGTCGTTAAAGTTCCACAGGCCGAGAAGCCAGAAGTCGTTGAGAATGCCGCTGAACCACATGGTGGTGTACAATGGGCTAAGATTGTCCGGCTCCTGTACAAAAGTGATGGTGACAAGCGACGGCGGTTCAGCCTCCGAAGGCGGCTGAACGGGCGCCACGGGCTGCGCCGGACAGGCTGAAAGTGCAAAAGCCAGGAGCAAAAGCACAGCAACCAGGCCAAAGTGTCTTGTCCTGCTCTTTGAAGACATATATCGCCTCCTTTGGGGTGATGACAAGCGTAGATGTTACGCGAACCTGGGAATGTGCCTATCATAGCACAGGGAGGGTGGAAACACGAATCGCGTTGTCTGAGCTTCCTTACCGGTCGGTCGACTGTCTCCATTCTTCCAGCGCGCGATCGAGGTCTTCCGGTGACGTGAAGCCGCGCACGACGCGCAGGAAGCTATGGACGTCCGGCGTGAGGCTGCGGAGCTCCTCCAGCTTTGGCCCAATGGGGCTGGAGGCGGCGGGGGCTGTGCCGTAGCTGCCGTGAAAGGCAAAATAGGCTTGATTCAACTTGCGGATGGGGTAGCCGTTTTCCACGAAGAGCAGGCGGCGAATCTCCATATATTCCTCGGCGTCGCGAATGCGGCCCAGGGCCAGAAATTGATCGACGACCTCGCGCGTGTGGCGCATTTCTTTGCGGAAATCAAAGGCCGGAGGCTCTTTCTCCTCATCCTCCTTCGCCGCCTCGCGTTCGGTCAGCTCTCGCGCAACTTCGGGGTAGAAGCGCTCCAGTACGTTACGCCCAATCTCCTCACCGACGATGTCCGCAACGGTCTCGTTCATGATTGTTAGCTCTGCGCTCGTGTTATA
>JANWYX010000120.1 GCA_025055055.1 Caldilinea sp.
GCTGTTACTGGCTCCTAACGATCAGCCCGGAAAATGAGGTGCTGATCAATCGCGTCGACGCCGAACGATTGGGGCTGGCGCCCGGCGATATAGTGCGCATCAAGAGCGTTTCCAACCCCGATGGTGTCTGGGACCTCGGCCCCCTAGGGCGCAAACCCGTGGAAGGCCGCGTCAAGGTGATCGAAGGCATCAGGCCCGGCGTAGTCAGCTTCTCACTCGGCTTCGGTCACTGGGCCAACGGCGCCGGCGCCTTTACAATCGACGGCGAAACCATTCCGGCGGATCCGCGTCGCGCTGCAGGATTCCACGCCAATGCGATCATGCGCGTCGATCCATATCTCGGCAACACCTGCCTGTCCGACATCGTAGGCGGCAGCGCCGTCTTCTATGACACGTGGGTGAAACTGGAAAAGGTGTAACGATTCGTCAGCCGCCGTTCAACTGTCGCCGGACCGACGACAGTTGAACGGCGGTTTTCTTTTGTCTGCCTTCGTTTTTCGGTCTCTTGAGCCTCTTTTAGATAATTCCCTGCGTTTTCCCTACACCCTCGCCGAAGGACTCGAGCAAAGCCCATAGGAGTGCGTCCGGATGCGCAACGTTTCTGGGAAGTTTTTGATGTAGAATAGGAGGTGATAGGAGCAGCAAACCAAGATGACTCATCCATTTTTAATCTACGGCGCCAACGGCTACACCGGTGCGCTGATCGCCCGCACGGCGGTCACCCAAGGATTGCAGCCGATTCTAGCCGGCCGCAACGAGGCGCAGGTGGCGGCGCTGGCCGGGCAGCTCCGGCTTCCATATCGGATTGCGGCGCTGGAGGATGCATCTGCGCTCGACGCAATGCTCTCCGGAGTGACGGTGGTGTTGCACTGCGCCGGCCCTTTCGTTTATACGGCGGCGCCCATGGCGGAAGCCTGTCTACGCAACGGGGTGCACTATCTCGACGTTACCGGAGAGCTCGTCGTGTTCGAGGCGTTGGCCCAACGCAACGACGAGGCGCAGCGTGTAGGCGTGATGCTTCTGCCCGGCGTCGGCTTCGACGTGGCTCCTTCGGATTGCCTGGCAGTACACCTCCACCGCAGGCTGCCCACCGCCGTCCGGCTCTTGCTCGGCGTTTGTGCACTGGGCAAAGTTTCGCGCGGCACGGCGACGACGATGCTGGAGGCGCTTCTCCGTGGGGAGGGCGGTATGGTGCGTCGAGATGGCAAATTGACGCCCGTTCCCCTCGCCTGGAAGACGCGCCAGATCGACTTTGGCAAGGGGCCGCGTCTCGCCGCCACTGTTGCCTGGGGCGATGTGGCGACGGCGTATCACAGCACCGGCGTCCCCAACATCGAAGTGTATATGTGCTTCCCAAAGGTGATAGTGCGCGCCTTGCAGGTGGGTCGTTACTTCGGTTGGCTGCTGCGTGCGCCCGGCGTGGCGAAGTGGCTACGGCGACGCATTCGTTCCGCAGCTCCTGGTCCGACCGACGAAGAACGCATGCGGGGCGTCAGTCTGATATGGGGGCGTGCCGAAGACGACTTGGGCCATGTCGTGGAGGCGCGCATGCGTACGCCGGAGGCCTATATACTGACGGCGCTGGCGTCGCTTCGCATCGTGCAGAAAGTGTTGGCGGGCGACGTCAAACCGGGTTTTCAAACCCCGGCCGGCGCGTATGGCGCCGACTGGATTCTCGAAATCGAGGGCGTAGAGCGGGTCGACCTAGGTTGAAGGGATGAAGCTTCGACGGTGAACAACGGTTGCCGCTCGCTCCCTCTTTTGGCCTATTCACCGCCGTCGCCCAGGTCGTTGAACAAAATTGCGTGCACAAATTTCGGGCCGTGAACCCCCAACGTGAGGTTCATCTCAATGTCGCCGGACTTGCTGGGCCCCGTGATCAGGTTCCAGCCGGCGCGGCTGCGCAGCAGGTCAACCAGCTCGCCGGCGGCGCGACGTTCGGCGAGCCAGGACTCGATGGTCGGATAGAGGCGGCTGAAGGGGATGATCGCAATATGACGGAAAGGCAGCAGGCTGGCGACGCGGCTTTGCCCCGGACCGGCGATCACCAGCATCGAGGCGGTGGCGGCGAAGGCAGCCTCGACGCCGGTGACGCCAAAGCGGATGAAACGCACCGTTTCCAAGGCCTCCGGCGTCGTGAGCTGCCGGGGGGCGACCAGTTTCCAGCCGGTGTCGGTGAGCGCCTCGCGCAATCCTTCCACGGGCAGTTTGTCCGCCGCCCAACTCAAGACCATGCGCTCCTGGCCGCGCAGATCGGGCTTTGGCCCCTTGCGCGCCGCCTCATCTTCGGCGGCCCAGTCGTTCAACCGGTTGATCAGCGCCAGCCGCACCTCGATGGCAGATGCGAGAATCTCGTAGCTTCCGTATAGTTTGGTCAGCTCCTGCCCGAAACGTTCCGCCAGCTGACGTTTACCGCCTTCGGCGTGCGTCACCGTCATGCGCTCTTCGGCGGTGAGCGGCGGCGCCTGGCGCGGAGGAAAGGGCAAATCAGGGCGATCCAGAATTGTGCGAATGCGGGCCAGAATTTCGTTGCGTGCATTCATTGCTTGTTGCTCTGCCTCCGTCCTAAAAGGCAATGCACCTCTGGAATATGGAGATTCTAGGGTGCAAAGTGACGAAATTCATTATACAGCGGCCGTTCAGACTTGCGTGAAACCTCAGCCGTGCAAGCTTGAACAATCGTCTGACCGAATCCTTTAAAGAATGCGCGCAGTTGAAGCCGGCAATAGATAGAGCAAGATCCTACAAAGAGATGGCAAAGTGGAGTGCAAGGCTTTGAATAATTCAAGGATGCGTAGCTATGGGCAGCGCCTAACCATTCATGAAATTCCATCAAGCTTCCCGGAAGGTTGTATTCCACGAGAAAACTTCATCGAACCGCTTCATTCCCATTCTCAAAAGAGACGTTCTCAAAAAAATAGACGGAACACCGGAGTGTGGATACAATATTCGCTATGCTACACGTCAAGCTGATTCAGGAGGCCCATTTCCGGGCCCTCAACATTCTGCACGAATGCTCCACCTCCTATGGGTTTCGCGCTTCGGCGCAGGCGGCAGGCTACCCACAGATTTGGGCGCGCGATTCCGCCATTACTTTTCTGGGCGCTGTCTGCACGGGGAACGAAAATCTCATCCGTGCCGGCAGAGCTTCGCTGGAGACGTTGGGTCGACACCAGAGCCGCCGCGGGCTGATCCCACTCAACGTCAACCCGGACACCGGCTACATCAGCACCGAAAACGCCGGCGCCGTTGATTCCAACCTATGGTTCATTCTCGCCCATTATCTTCATTTCCACTACACCCACGACCAAGAGTTTCTGCTGCGGCACTGGCCAACGATCGACAAAGCGATGTGCTGGCTCGATTACCAGGACATGAACGAATGCGGCCTGTTGGAGGTGCCGGAGGCGGGCGACTGGATGGATCTGCTGGCGGTACGCTACAACGTGCTATATGACAATGTGCTCTATTACGCCGCCAAACTGGCGCATCAGGAGCTGGCGGCGCACCTGCCCGAAGGAACGGACGTCTATCAGGGCGAAGTGGACGCCGCCGGTGTGCATGAGCGCGTCAACCTGCTGATGTGGGTGGATCGCTGCTGGGTGGCCGAACACTTTGCCGAGCACCTGGAAAAGCTCAAGGCGATCCGGCTGGAATGGTTCATGCTCTATCATAACGTCGGCACCATTTCCAGCCGACCGTTTTATCTGCCGTTCGTCGCTTTCCGAGAATATGGCGACTGGTGCGACAGTTTGGGCAACTTGCTGGCCGTGCTCACCGGCATCGCCGACGGCCATCGCCGCGAGCACATTCTGCGCTATATGTTGCAGGTGGGCATGGCAGAGCCCTATCCAACCAAAGCCATCTATCCCCCGATCTTCCCCGGCGAAAGCCACTGGCGCGAGTATTATCGCAGCCGCAATCTGAATCTGCCGCATCAATATCATAACGGCGGCATCTGGCCGATGATCGGCGGCTTCCATGTAGCCGCGCTCGTTCGCCATGGTTGGCGACATCAGGCGGAGCAAATGCTTGTTGCGCTGGCCGAAGCCAACCGCCAGGGAACAACGTATGACTGGAGCTTCAACGAGTGGCTGCACGGCGCCAGCGGCCATCCGATGGGCTACGAGCAGCAGGCGTGGTCCGCCGCCATGTTTCTCTATGCCGAACACGCTGTGCGCACGGGGACGCTCCCCCTGTTCGATGAGCTTCTCGCCGCCAAGCCCGCTTCCGCCGTCGCCCGTGAAAACAACGAATTTTACGTCGCTGCAGGAGGTGGACCGGTGTAAAAGAGAGGATGCAGGAAGGATGCGCCGCTTATGTTGTTGTAGTAAGCTTTTTGTTTCTACGCACTTTGCGCAGAACCGGGAAAAATGTTATAGTCTTTGCGCCATAATTTGATGCTTTGAGAAAATTCTACACGCCTGCATCGTACTCTGCCTAGAGGGGAGCCGCCACCATGAAAAACTTGAAAATCGCTGCCACATCGCTAGGAGCTGTCTTACTGGCCGTGGGCTTTCTGGCTTTAATAGGTGGAGCAACGACCTTCGCCCAGGAGGGTCCCGCCGTTATCGGCGATTTGGCGCTGGTGAAGTACGTCTGTCCATCGGATATCGGGGAAAATGGCGCGACGATTCCTGCCGGATGTGTGGATGCAAACGATCCGAACGGCGCCGATGTGCCGGTGATCCCGGTGGCCGGATCGGTCTCTTTTCTCTATCGGGTCACCTATAGCTGCCCTCCCAGCGTGGTCTGCGAGCCGTTGAATCCAATTTCGGTCACCATCAGCGATAATCAGTTGCCCAGCACAGTTCCTTCCGTCTTCGGCCCCCTGAATGATGCCAATAATAACAATCTGCTCGATCCCGGCGACGTCTGGCTCTATAAGGTGCGCGGCTTGTCGGCAATTGACCTCGCTCAACCGGGGGTGACGTTGCCGGGCGGTGGGCCGGTTGCGGGCTGCGCCAACGCAGGCGACGGCGCCGGCTCGCGGCCGACTTACGTCAACCGCGCGCGGGTGACCGGCCCTTCGACCTCGGACGAAGACCCGGCGGCATATTGCAACCCGCCGGCGACGCCCACGCCCACGGCGACGGTCGTGCAGCCGACTCCCACCGACACACCCACCAGCACACCGACGCAGGTGATTGTCACACCCATTATCACACCTACCCCGGGCCCGACGCCGACGCCGGTGCCTGTTCCCGAGCCTGTGACCGTAGTGCTCTTTGGCGCCGGGTTGGCGGCGCTTTCGGCGGCTTTGGCAGCGCGGCGACGCAGCGGCAACAAATAGGCGATGGTTTTGTCCGGCAATCGAACAAACGCAATAGGGCGAGGCGGCCGTTTGGTCGCCTCATTTTTTTCGCAACGAATTAGCCTGAGGTCAAACGTATGCGAGTCGTGGTGTAATCGTATTGATCGCGCGGGAGTGTCGTCGTGTGCAGTAAATAAAGCGCCGTCACACTGAACGAGTCGTCGCACCGTCGTTTTGTCGTCCGATTTGTTATAAAGCGTTATGCAGGAGATGAAGGAGCGAAGTTGCTCCGGGCTCGATTTTTATTGTCCGACCCACCTTTCAGGACGCTCCATGCCTCCTAAAGGTTGGATTCTACAAGAATGCTTCACCCAATTGCGCAACTTCTAGATGCACAACTTCTACTTCTAGGGTTGTAAAATACCACAATTTAGGAGCGAATTTTATGTCTTTTTGAGGTGTGAATTCCATCCCGGGCTTGTTAAAACTCCGTTTAGGGCCATTGCGACAGCTTTTCGTAACAAAAGGGTATGTTCAGCATGCACACAACAAGGAAGACAACATCGCAGTTACTCTTGCTGATCCTTTTGCTTTTCGCCTATGTCTCACCTGCATCGGCGCAGATGGGGGAGACGCCCGCAGGTCTCTCGTTGACGGTGGAGATCGACGGTGCGCACCTTGTGTGGAGGGCGCCGGAAGTTAGCGTTGTCACACTTGAGACGATTCGCCCTTTGTTGCCGATTGCGCGCCATCAAGGCTACGATCTCCCAATCCAGACGATTGCACTGGCAATTCCATCTCACGACGCACCTTCGGTTGTAGTTGAGCATATTGCATCTGTGCCGTTGGCGGGCGAGATCGAGCCGGGTGCGCCGATTCCACCTCCGGTATTAGAGTGGACGCCGTCCGCCGAGAGATTGACCGTCGAAGCGGCGCAGCTTCCTTCTGCGCCTGTGTTCATCTTGCGCGAGGGCGTCGTCAAAGGCCAACGTTTCGTCGTGCTCGCCGTCAGCCCGATCTATCGGACGAACGACGGCGTGCAGGTTGCGACCTCGCTCAAGGCGTTCATCCCCGGAGCGACGTTATTGATGGACCAATTAGAGCAAATTGCAGCCGCTTCCGCCTCCTCACAATTCGTACAAATGGAGATGGTCAGCGTTCCGATCAATCAGGCGGCGCTCCAGAATGGCTACAAATTAATCGTCAACCAACCCGGACTCCAGGAAGTGCCCTTCAGCGCACTCACCAAAGGCTACGACGCCAATCGGCTTCACTTGACCCATCGGGGCGAAACCGTCGCCGTCGAAGTGCTGGCCGACCGTTTTCGCTTTTATGCACCGACGGTGGGCGACCGCTGGAATCAGGCCTCCGTCTACTGGCTGACCTTTGACGGGGCCGGCGAGCGCATGGCGGACGGAGAAAACGGTGCGGCATCTGCACCGTCGGGTCAAGCGTATGAACTAGGCGTGTGGCGGGAGAACAAATTCTACTCTTCGCTCTACGCCGGCACCGACGACGATCACTGGTTCCACGGGTCGCTCACCGTTGCAGGCAACGCTACAGCGGCGTTCCCAAGCGTCACACTCCCGGTCACGGCCAAACTGCCGGATGCATCAGGGCAATCAATTTACACGGCTACAGTCACAGTGATCGGCGCCACCCCGACCGGAGAATGCCCGATCGAAAATGGCTATCGATTGCGTTTTACGTCGCTGGATGGCGCCGATCAGCCTCTGGATACCCAGGTGAGCGATTGGAACCCTTGGAATAAGGTGGGCTATCTTTGCCGTGTATCTGAACGTAATTGGCAACTGAGCATTGTCACGGCGGTCAAACCTGCCGGCTTGCGCCTCACGCTGCTCCCGAGCGGCTATCCCACCTACACGACCAGCATCCTGCTCGACAGCGTCGAATGGATGCGACCGGTGACGCTGAATTTCGGCGGCTCGGGCGCAGAATTTTGGACGCCGGCCGGCGCCTGGAGCTTCTCGCTTTCTAACCTGCCTGCCGCTCGCGCCTTGTACGATGTCACCGATCCGCTGCATCCTGTGAAGATCCCGATCGGCGCAGGCGCAACGGCCACCCTGCATCAATCTACGAGCCCCACCCCGCGTCACTATGCACTGGCCCGGCTGGATTCTTTGCCGCAGCCCTTCGTGATTGCGCACACCGCCGTCAATTTCGGCGCAGTCGAAGCCGCCGATGCGATTTACATCAGCCCGGCGCAGTGGCGCAGCCTCGTGCAGCCGCTGCTTGACCTGCGCACCGAACAAGGCTACACCCCCCTCTTTGTCGATGTGCAAGCGATTTTCGACGTCTACGGCTACGGCTATGTGTCGGCGCCGGCGATTCGCAACTTTTTGCGCCATCGCACGGACTGGCAGAACCCCACCCGCATCATTTCCGTCGTGCTGGTGGGCGACGGCACCTACGATCCCTACAACTATGAAAACCGCACGCCGGCGGGCGCCATCCACCCCATCCCACCCTACATGGCCGATGTAGACCTGTACATCAACGAAGTTCCCTGCGAAACCTGCTTCGCTCAACTAAACGGCGACGACCCGGTCACCGGTGACGATCCGGACGCACTCAATCCCAAGACGAATGTCTTTGTCCCAGATGTATGGCTGGGGCGCCTCCCTGTGCGCAATGAGACGGAGCTGAGTGGCGTCGTCAACAAGATTGTGGCGTACGAGCGCGCAGGCGGCGTTGCGAGCTGGGGATCGACGCAGGTCTTCCTGGCGGACAACTTCATCGTCAGCATCAACGACCAACATCAGGTGAGGGTCGATCCCGCCGGCGATTTCGCCTTCTTTTCCGACGAAGTGATGGCCCTGACCGGCTATGGAGCGCACCCTCAACGCATCTATTACGATCATTCGCCCACCCGTATCGTGACCGGAACGATTGCCGCCAACGGGCTGATCAATACGGTTGCGCGTCCCACATATGAGCCGTGGCGCATTCCGTCGATTACAGAGGCCCAGCAAAAGACATTCAAAGCGCTCAACGACGGTGCCGGCCTGGTGATCTACAACGGCCACGGCAACTGGTGGAACTACGCCAAGCTGGAGGATCGCAACGGCGTCGGCGAGGCGCCGATCTTCAGCACGGTGGAGGCCGTTACGCTCGCCAACCGAGACAAACCGTTCGTCAACCTGGCGATGACCTGCATGTCTTCCCAATTCGCCAAGCCCGCCATCGGCGGCACGCTCGACGAGTTGCTCATTCGCAATCCAAACGGCGGCGCAGTGGCGACCTGGGGGCCGACCGGTCAGAGCGTGGCGCACGGGCATGACTACCTGCAGAAGGGCTTTGTGAGCAAACTGCGCAATTCCCCTCCCGGCAGCCGGCGTATCGGCGAGCTGGTTACGGCCGGTTATCAGAACCTGCTCACCTCACCTCTGACCGGCGCACTCGATTCGTTGAAGACCTTCGCCGTCTTCGGCGATCCTCTGACCAGGCCGCGCATCACCGCCGGTTTCGACAACGGCATCTTCCTGCCGCTTGTGCAACGCTAGATCTGAGCTGTGGGGAATGGGGAAAGTCGCCCCATTCCCCGACCTCCCCATCTTTTTTGCTTCGTTCGCTTCCCCTCATACAATCGCCTCAAAACGATCTCGCAACATTGCGATGTCAAACTACCTCCGAAGCAAAATGCATCAATTGAATCGTTTGCCTCGTTATCTCGTTTCAAGTGTAAGGAGTACATTCGTCATGCCATACGGAATTGAAACCGTCACCGTGATCGGCGCGGGGACGATGGGGGCCGCCATCGCCGGGCATCTGGCGAACGCCGGGATTCGCTCCTGGTTGCTGGATATCGTGCCCACCGAGCTGACCGCCGAAGAGCAGGCGGCGGGACTCACCCTTGCCGATCGCAAGGTGCGCAACCGTATTGTCCAGGCGGGCTTCGACCGCATGGTCAAGGCCAAACCCGCCAACCTCTTCACGCCCGCTCTCGCCAGTCTGATTCAGCTCGGCAACCTCGAAGACGATCTCGAGGCGGCGGTCGGCGCCAGCGACTGGGTGATCGAGGCGATCATTGAGCGGCCGGAGCCCAAACAGCAACTGATGGCGCGTCTCGAAAAAGTCGCCCGGCCCGAAACCATCATCAGCAGCAACACCTCCGGCATCCCGATCCGCATCATCGCCCAGGGGCGCACGCCCGAATTTAAGCGCCGTTTTTTGGGCACGCACTTTTTCAACCCGCCGCGCTATCTTCATCTGCTGGAGATCATCCCGACCCCGGAGACCGACCCGGCCGTCGTTCAACGCATGAAGCTCTTCGCCGAAAACGTCCTTGGCAAGGGCGTCGTCCTCTGCAAGGACACACCGAACTTCGTCGCCAACCGCATGATCAGCTTCATCCAGAGCGACATCATGGAGTTTGCGATCGAGAACGGCTACACGGTCGAGGAGGTGGATGCGCTGACCGGCCAACTGTTGGGGCGGCCCAAAACCGGCACCTTTCGCCTCAACGACATCGTCGGCATCGACGTGATGGCGCTCGTCAGCGAAAATCTGTACGGCATGATTCCGCACGACGAGGATCGCGAGGTGCTGCGCGGACAATATACGACCGCCGTGATGAAGGCATTGATTGAGAATAAACTGCTCGGCGCCAAGACCGGTCAGGGGTTCTACAAGACGGTCGTCGATGAAAAGGGAAACAAATCGTTTTGGGGGCTTGACCTGCAGGCGGCGGCCGAGGACGGGAAAATCGAATATATCCCGCCGAAAAAGCCGCGCTGGAGCAGCGTCGGTGAAGCGCGCAATCTCCCATTGCCCGACCGCCTTCGCAGGCTGGTTGAAGCGGACGACGAGGCCGGTGAGCTGATCTGGCACACCCTCTCGCGCACCATGGCCTACGCCTCCAAGCGCATCCCTGAGATCGCCGACAGCCTGGTGGACATCGACAACGCCATGAAGTGGGGCTTCGCCTGGGAAATGGGGCCGTTTGAGACGTGGGATGAGCTGGGCGTGCGCAAGACCGTCGCCCGCATGGAAGGCGAAGGCGTCAGCGTGGCGCCCTGGGTTAAGGAGATGCTGGCGTCGGGCAAGGAGACCTTCTACACCTACGCCAACGGCAAGCAGATGGTCTATGACCCGGCTTGCAAAGAGTACGTAGAAGTGGTGCGTAGCCCCAAGGCGCTGAGCATCAAAGATATCCGCCGCACGCGCAAGAAGCTGGCGGGCAACGATATGGCCAGCCTGTGGGATCTCGGCGACGATGTGATGCTGCTGGAGTGGCACACGCGCGTCAATGCGCTCGACGGTCCGATGTTCGACATTATGCAGGAGGCGCTCGAGCGGCTGCACGGCAACGCTGCCGGGTTGGTCATCGCCAACGACGGCAAGAACTTTGCGGTCGGCGCCAACATCTTCGCCATCATGCTGGCCGTGCAGAGCAACCTGTGGAATGAGCTGGAGATGATGATCAAGTTCGGTCAGGACACCTTCATGGGCTTCCGCACCGCGCCTAAGCCGGTGGTCGCTGCGCCCCATCAGATGGCGCTGGGCGGCGGCTGCGAAATCTGCCTGCATGCAGATCGCATCGTCGCCGACGCCGAGACCTACATGGGCCTGGTGGAAGTCGGCATCGGCGTCATTCCAGGATGGGGTGGCTGCAAGGAGATGGTGCGTCGCCATATCAGCCCGCACATGTACGCCACCAACGTCAACCCGACGCCCTATCTGCGCAAAATCTTCGAGACCGTCGGCTTCGCCAAAGTCTCCACCTCCGCCGAAGAGGCGCGTGAGCTGGGCTTCCTGACGCCCAACGATCGCGTCATCCTCAACCCGGACCATCGCATCGCCGAGGCGAAACAGACGGTGCTCGCCATGAACGACGCCGGCTACCGCCCGCCGACGGTGAAGAACAACGTGTACGCCGCCGGTCGCGACGTCGTGGCCGCCGTCAACGTCGAAATCTATGGTCTGATTCAGGGCGGCTTCATCAGCGAGTACGACGGCGTTGTAGCGCGCAAGCTCGGCTACGTCCTCGCCGGCGGCGACCTTAGCCAGGGGCAGTGGATGGATGAGCAATATTTCCTCGACCTAGAGCGCGAGGCCTTCCTGAGCCTGGTCGGTGAGAAGAAGACGCAGGAGCGCATTCAATACATGTTGGAGTACAACAAGCCGCTTCGCAATTGAGCCAGGGGGCGAGGCGAAGCAGCGATCCGCAACGGCCAACGCATTGCTTCGCATTCTGCACCCTCAGAACCTGTCTAGAAGGAGAATCAGAACATGCGCAATGCCGTGATTGTTTCCGCCGTGCGGACGGCGGTGGGGAAAGCCCCAAAAGGAACGCTGCGCACGACGCGGCCGGACGAAATGGCGGCTGCAGTGATCGGCGCCGTTGTCGAACGCGCCGGCCTCGACAAAAACGAAGTCGAGGACGTGATCCTTGGCTGCGCCTTTCCAGAGGCGGAGCAGGGCATGAACGTAGCCCGCATCGCCTCGCTGCGCGCCGGCCTGCCGGTGACCGCCGCAGGCCAGACGGTCAACCGCTTCTGCTCCAGCGGCCTGCAGACCATCGCCACCGCTGCGCAGCAGATCATGGCCGGCATGGGTGACGTGATCATCGCCGGCGGCGTGGAGAGCATGTCGATGGTGCCGATGGTCGGCAATAAATTTGTCCCCAATCCCTATCTCGCCAGCGAATATCCGGGCGTTTACCTTGGCATGGGGTTGACGGCTGAAAACGTAGCGCGCCAGTATGAGATCGGCCGCGAGGAGCAGGACGCTTTTGCGCTGCGCAGCCATCAGCGCGCCGCTGCGGCGCAGGACGCCGGCAAGTTCGACGCCGAGATTGTTCCGCTCGACGTGCACATCAAGTCCGGCGAAGGAAGCGAGGTCAAGGAATTCCGCACGACCTTCATGCGCGACGAAGGCGTCCGTCGCGACACCGGCATGGAGGCGCTGGCGAAGCTCAAACCGGTTTTCGCCGTCAACGGCACCGTCACTGCCGGCAACAGCTCGCAGACCAGCGACGGCGCAGCCGCCGTGCTGCTGATGAGCGAGGAGAAAGCGAAAGCGCTGGGCCTCAAGCCGCTAGCGCGTTTCGTCAGCTTCGCCGTGGGCGGCGTCCCGCCGGAGGTGATGGGCATCGGCCCGGTGGCGGCCGTGCCCAAGGCGCTCAAATACGCCGGCCTGGAGCTGAAAGACATTGACCTGATCGAGCTGAACGAAGCCTTCGCTGCGCAGGCGCTGGCCGTCATCCGCGAGCTGGGCATGGACGAAGAGAAGGTCAATGTCAACGGCGGTGCCATTGCGCTGGGTCATCCGCTTGGCTGCACCGGCGCCAAGCTGATGGTGCAACTTATCCACGAATTGCAGCGTCAAGGCAAAGAATTCGGCCTGGTGACGATGTGTATCGGCGGCGGCATGGGCGCTGCGGGCGTCATCCAGATGTTGAGCTAAAGCAACTGTGCGTTGAAACCAAACAATCGCTGCCTACAATCTTCCGGGAAGCTTCGAGTTTCCTGCAAGATTGTAGGCGGAGGCTCCTATGAATTTCGAATAGGCGTTACGCGGCGAGGTGAAGGCTTCTCGTAGAATCCGACTTTTTGGAAGTTTTTAATTGAATTTCACAAATGATTTCGGCTGATTTTGGCGACTGTAGGCGCAACTACAAGTTGCATCTCTTCAGAGTCGCCATGACTTTGCGCTCCACCGAGAATTGCCGCCGAAAGCCGTTTTTCGACCTCTGCCGCCTCTCGGCGTCTTGCCACGTAAACACGGCGCGTTCGATCGTTATCTGATGCCAACCCATTTCAATCGCACCCACCCTCCAATTGTACGAAACTTCATTTACAGCATTCCCCGTTTCATGTACACTGAATAATGCATCGTCGTGGTCTGTCCGCTTGCGGACAGTTTAGTTCTGTCCCAGAGGAGTTCCTGTGAACGACATATTTTCATCCCCAAGTCAGGTCAAAGAGGCGCTCGGTCGTCAGCAGTACATCGCCAGCGACGAGATCGCCACCACCGTGTTTTTGACCACACAGCTCGGCAAGCCGCTGCTTTGCGAAGGCCCGGCGGGCGTCGGCAAAACGGAGCTGGCGAAGAGCATCGCCGGCGCCACCGGCCGCGAGTTGATTCGCCTCCAGTGCTACGAGGGGTTGGATGAGACCAAAGCCCTCTATGAGTGGGAGTACGCCAAGCAGCTTCTGTATACACAACTGTTGCGCGACAAGTTACAGGATACGCTGGCCGGCGCTGCGACGCTGGCGCAGGCCGCCGACCGGCTGGCCGAGGAGGAGGACGTCTTCTTCTCGATGCGTTTTCTGCTGCAGCGGCCGCTGCTGCGCGCCATTCTCAGTGAAAAACCGACGGTGCTGCTGATCGACGAGATCGACCGCGCCGACGCCGAATTCGAGGCGTTTCTCCTGGAAGTGCTCAGCGATTTTCAGGTCACGGTGCCGGAGTTGGGCACGCTCTCCGCCGTGCATCACCCGATTGTGCTGCTCACCAGCAACAACACGCGCGAGTTGAGCGAGGCGCTCAAGCGTCGTTGCCTCTACCTCTTCATCGGCTATCCGTCGGTGGAGCAGGAGTTGGCCGTCGTGAACTTGAAAGTGCCGGAGTTGGCGCCCAAACTGGCGCAGCAGGCGGTCGAGCTGGTGCATCGCCTGCGCAATCTCGATCTGCGCAAGTCGCCTAGCATCTCCGAGACACTCGATTGGGCAAAGTCGTTGGTGGCGCTCAACGCCAAACGGCTCGATCGCGAGGTGCTGGAAAACACGCTCAGCGTGCTGCTCAAACATGAGAGCGATCTCCAGAAGGTAAAGCGACGCCTCGATGTGACGGAGAAAGGCCCCAGCCTGGAGGACGACGACCGTCCCATGCGCTGGCGCAACTAGTGGAACGACGGAGGAGCCGATGGACGAAAGAATGATTCGCTTCATCTCTGCGTTGCGGGCAAGCGGGGTGCGCATCAGCTTGGCGGAAAGCGCCGACGCCTTTCAGGCTGTGGACAAGATCGGCGTCCAGGATCGCGAGCAATTTCGTCTCAGCCTGCGCGCCACGCTGGTCAAGGACGCCGGCTGCTTGCCGGTCTTCGATGAACTTTTTCCTCTTTTTTTCGACAGCGCCGACCCGCATACGCAGACATTTGATGTGACACAGGAGATGACGCCTGAGGAGGCGCAGATGCTGGCGCAGTTGCTGCGGCAGTTCGGCGAGCAGTTGCGCCAGATGCTGGAGAAATTGCTGCGTGGGGAACAGCTCAGCCAACAGGAGCTCGATCAGCTGGCGCAGATCACCGGATTGAATCGCGCCCAGGATATGCGCTATCGAGATTGGTACGCCCAGCGCATGATGCGCGCCTTGCGCTTCAAAGAGGTGCAGGAGGCACTGCGCGAGATTATGGAGCTGCTCGCCAAGATGGGCATGAACAAGCAGCGGCTCGAACAGATGCGGCAACTTATTCAGGCCAATCAGAAGGCGCTCGAAGAACAGATCAGCCGCTTTGCAGGCCAGAAGATCGCCGAAAATATGAGCGAGGCCGAGCCGGACGAAGCAAACCTCGACGAGCTGATGGACCGCCCGTTCCGCGCCCTTTCCGACCGGGAGATGGATATTTTGCGTCGCGAAGTGCGTAGATTAGCCAATCGACTGCGCAGCCGCATCGCTCTGCGTCAGAAACGCGCCAAAACCGGCCAGCTCGACGCCAAGGCCACCTTGCGTGCCAACCTAAAAAACGCCGGCGTTCCGATGGAAATCAAACACCGCGACCATCGCCTCAAGCCCAAGCTGGTCGTGATCTGCGACATCAGCACCTCGATGCGCCACTGCTCGGAGCTGATGCTGAGCTTAGTCTATGCGCTGCAAGACCTGATCACGAAGACACACGCCTTCGCCTTCATCGATCATCTGGAGTACATCTCGCCCGACTTCACCGCCAAAGAGGCCAACGAGGCGATTGCCGGCGTGCTCCAGCGCATGCCGCCCGGCTACTACAGCACCGATCTCGGCTTTGCGCTGAAACAGTTCGCCGGCCATTATTTGGACACGGTCGATCAACGCACCACCTTCATCATGGTCGGCGATGGCCGCAACAACTACAACGATCCTGCCCTGGACATCTTCCAGATGTTGGCGCGCCGCGCGCGGCGCATGATCTGGATCAATCCGGAGCCGCCCATGCTGTGGGGAACAGGCGACAGCGACATGCTTCAATATGCGCCCTTCTGCACCAATGTCTTGATGGCGGCAACGCTGGGAGAACTGACGGAAGCCGTCGATCATCTTCTGTCGCATCCGTGAAAGGGAGGAACCATCGCAACCCATCCGGCGTTATATCCTCGCCTGTGTGCAACCTTGTGCACCGGGTGAATTGACAAAGGATAGGCGGCAGGCTAGACTTGCCCTGAGTCGGTCGCTTCAGGGCCATCAAACCCAACGACGCCTGACCCGCCACAAGTGGAAGGAAGCTTATGTCCACGCGCACGGATGTGAATGCGATCGAGTACGCAGCCGATGATCCAGCGGATATGCTGACGCACAATGCACGAAGACCTACAACCGTAGATGGAACGATGAAGCCAGATCGCAGCAAGGGTGTCCGCGGCGGCGTTCAACCCCCCGCACTCTCGATCGGAGCGATTTTGCGTGAGCGCCGCGAGGCGATGGGTGTCACGCTCGCCGAAGTGGAGGTGGCGACGCGCATTCGGCAGAAATATCTGGCCGCGCTCGAGTCGGATGAATGGGATCTGCTGCCGGGCGAGGTGGTCGGTCGCGGTTTTCTGCGCAATTACTCCACCTATCTCGGTCTCGATCCCAATGAGATGATCGAACGCCGCCGCGCGGTCGCAGATGAAGTGTTGGCGGCAGTGTTGGCCGACACCAGCGCCGGCTCCACCTTACCGCCGGAACGACCGGTTGATTATCGACCCAAAGATGTCGCCCTCCACGATGAAGAAAATGAGTTGGAGACGCCTCGACGCATCAATCTGATCCCGGTGGCGATTGCGCTTGCCGTCGTTGCTCTCGTTGCTGCACTGTGGTGGACGACCACCCAGTTCGGTGGCGCCATCGTCGACGTTTTTACAGACGTGCAGCAGCAAATTGCAGAGTGGCAGCAGACGAGGCTTGCACAGGTTGCACCCTCCGCCGATGAAACGGCGACGCCGCCGGCGCTTCCAACGAACCTCATTGCGCCCCCGGTCGTGGAAAACAACCCCACCGATGGCGCAGGAGCGACAAACCTAGACGCCCAGCCTCAATCCTCCACATCCTCTACACAGCCGATTGGGTCGGCCGACGCCGGGCCCACTGCTGCAGCGCAGGCCGGGCAACCGAGCGCAATTCAGCCCTCTGCACCGACTTCGACCGAGGGTGCGGCCGGCGAAGTCAGCCTGCTGGAGCTCCTTCCGACACCGACGCCTGCGCCGCCTGCGCCGACGGTCGCTCCTGCGCGCGTGATTACGGCGGCCAATCTGCGGCAAGGGCCCTCTACAGAATTTCCCATTGTCGGGGGCGCGGTCGAAGGACAGGAAATTCTGTTGGTGGGGCGCAATGCAGACGGCTCGTGGTATCGACTGGAAAACGGCGCTTGGATTTTCGCCCAACTGGTAGAGAACGCTCCGCCTAACCTGCCGGTCGTTGAGGCGGCCGCCGCTCCATAGCGACGGTGTATCCGCCGGAATTCTGCGGACGCCGTGCGGATGGTTTCAGCATGAAAATGATAAAGAGGCGGGACGATCTCCCGCCTCTTTTTTTGAATCCTGTGTGGAGTTTCATTCGTTTCAAACGGGATTAAGGTGGGACTTGAAATCCGGCGTCTGCTCTAGGGGAATGGCGTCGATCTCGCCGTCTACATTTTTCACCAGCCTATAAACTTTCACAGCCCGATCGGTCATAAGCGTCCCGGAGAGATGATCGATCTCGTGCTGAAAAATGCGGGCGAGCCAGCCGTAGGCTTTGATGCGAATCTCTTTTCCAAATCGGTCCTGAGCCCGGACGACCACCTGCGTCGCCCGCTCCACATCTGCAGCCAATCCCGGGATGCTGAGGCACCCTTCTTGCCCGATTTCGGCGCCGCGCTGTTTGATAATCTCCGGGTTGACGATCTCATAGAGCCGTTTGGTGTTTTCGGGATCATCTTCGTCTTCTGGATACTCGATCACGGCGACGCGCAGGCTGACGCCGACCTGAGGCGCCGCCAGTCCGACGCCGGGCGCTGCGCGCATGGTTTCGACCATATCATCCAGCAGTTTGTGCAAGCGAGGCCCGAAGTCGCGAACACGTTGTGCATTTTTGAACAGCACCTCGTGATCTGGGTCGTTGACTGTAACAATCTCTAAGATCGCCATCGATTTTAAATCCCTATTGATAGTTCGCCTGTCCGATTTCAAACTCTGCTACTTATCGGTCTTGACAGAGGCTCTAAAGACATAAAGTTGCACAATTGTTTGTCGTTCACCTTCCTGAAAGCTTTAGGTTCCCAAGAAGGGGATAGCTCTATCTATAAACTTTGCGCAAGATTATACAAAGGGAATCTGCGTTGTCGAGCAGATAACCTGATCGGTAGCAATGGTAGAAGCTTCAGGGGCGTTTGTCAAACAATTCGCTGTATCGATTCACCTCCGCCGGGTCACGCGTTACTTTCATGAGGATTTTGCGTCTTCTATAGCGAGCATTCCATCGTAGCGTACATCACGGCGCCGGATCCGCTATCGACAATAGCAGGGATACGCCTGCATATCTCTCAGACTGCACAGGAGGATTTCCATGCGTTTTCTGTTGCGCTCATTTGTTTTCTTGCCTGCGCTGATGCTGGCGTTGGTGGTGATCCCGTCGGCGGCCTTCTCCATGGCCTTGGGTGCGTCCGTCGGTTTATCGGACAAAGCTCTGGCGAATGTATCGAACGATCTGACACTGGTGTCGGCTTTCACCAGCCCGCCGGGAACGGTGCCGACGCCCCCGGGAACGGTGCCGACGCCCCCGGGAACGGTGCCGCAGCCCCCTCAACCCACGCCGCCCGCGCCGACGTTCCTAAAGGATCAGGCCACGATCTATCCCCATATCATCAAAAAGGTGATCGGCGATCGACTCAGCCCGACTATTTACGCCTTCACCGAGAACGGTTACCTCTACCGCTCCGATCACGACGGACGCCTGTGGTCGCTGGTGACCACCGCTGCACCGGTGGAGGACTTTTTGATGAGCAGCGCCGACCCTAACGTGTTGTACAGCGGCACAGGTGTCGACTGCCGCGACCCTCGTGCGCCGAACCAGCCGTTCTTCCGCTCCACCGACGGCGGCGTCACCTGGCGCGAGCTGCCGACAGCCATCAATCTGCGCCCACTGCTGATTGACCCAACCGATCCGATGCGTCTTTTTGCAGCGGATTGCAACATGTTGTATCTGAGCCTGGATGGCGGTCGAAGCTGGCAAGAAAAACCGGACAATGCGGCCGATCGGTTGTGGCTTACGCACCGCGTTGTAGGAATGGCGGCCGCAGCGCTGGTCGAAGAACAGGAGACGTCCACCCCACACTGGCGTCAGTTGTATGCCATCGGCGTGGACAGAAGCGGCAACGGCGTCGTCGCCTTTTCCGACGATGAAGGAGAAAGTTGGGTGAGCCTGATCGATCCCGCTACGGCGCTCGAATCGCCCCAAATGATCGTTGCCCATCAAACGCAGGCCGGCCTGGTCTGGGTGGTGACCGCCCAGGGCGTGTGGACGACGTCGGACTATGGGGTCAACTGGAGTTTGTACAACCGTGGCCTTCGCGAATTCACCGCCCTTCGCGCGCTGACGCCGAACGCAATCACCTACTCCGACGAAGGCGCACTGTATCTCGCAACCGTTCGCGGCTTGTACACAAAGTCGGTCGCCGATGCGGCGTGGCGGAAAGTGACCGGAACTTCTTTCGATGAATTGCCCCTGTCGGGACTGTTGCTGACCGAATCGAACCCTGCAATGCTCTGGGTGAACAGCGCCGAGGATGGCGTCTTTGTTTATCGGCTTGCGAATCGATGAGCGTCGCACCCGGGGATGAAGAGGGGGCGGAGCTTCTGAAAGGCCTCGCTTTCTGAGCGTTCATCTTCCGGGAAGCTTCGTAGGTTTTTAACAAAAATAGTCGAACAACCAGGGTAGGTGCAGCTTTGTGGTCTGCCGAGGATGTGCGGCAGACCACAAGCCGATGGACGATTTGAGCAAGTGCGGCTACGAGCTGCGTCTACGGTTGCCCAAATACTTTGGCAAATTCCAGAAAACTTCCCGGAAGAAAAAATCAGGAGACTCGCATTCGCAAGAGACGCAGACCGTTGGCGACCACGATGAGCGTGCTCCCTTCATGGCCTACGACGCCGAGCGGCAACGGCAGCACAAAATCTGCAACAAACATCGGCAGCACAACGGTCGCCATCACCAGCATCACAATCACCCCGATCGAGAAGGCAACGTTCTGTCGAATGATGCGATTGGCGCGGCGACTCAGTTGCAGAGCAAAGGGTAACTTCAACAGATCGCTCGACATCAAAACTACGTCTGCGGTTTCGAGCGCCACGTCGGTGCCTCCCGCCCCCATGGCGACACCGACGTGCGCCGTCGCCAGCGCCGGCGCGTCGTTTACGCCGTCGCCAACCATGGCGACTGTGTTCTGCTCGCGCAGCTTTCTGATGAGTTCGAGCTTCTGCTCCGGCAGCAGCTCAGCGTACACTTCATCGATACCCGCCTGCTGGGCAATATATTGGGCGGCGGCACGATTATCGCCGGTCATCATGACGATGCGCTGAACGCCGCTGCGGCGCAATTGACGGATGGCCTCGGCCGCTTCCGGACGCAACTCATCGGCGACGGCGATGTAGCCCATTGCCTCCCAGTCGCGGTCCTTTCCCAACGTGTCTGCGACGGTGCTGCGTCGCACCACCAGCATCACCGTCTTACCTTGTCGCTGCAGGGCGGCGCCGATCATCCGGATCGCCGGCGAAAGATCCATGTGCTGATTCATGAATAGACGGTCGTTGCCGATATAGATCGTCTCTACGTGGTCGGGACGGGCAAAGCACGCCCAGATGCCTTCGCCGGGAATCGCCTTGAAGTCGATCGGCTTCTCCAGTTCAAGCCCCATCGACAACGCTTTTTCCACAATGGCCTTGCCGACGTGGTGCTCGCTCAACGTTTCAGCGCTGGCGGCCATGCGCAGCAAATTTTCGACGGTGTGACCGGTGAGCGGATGAATGTTGGTCACGACCGGTTTCCCCGTCGTCAAGGTTCCGGTCTTATCAAAAGCCATGGCGTCGGTGTTGGCGAACAATTCCAGATAAGCGCCGCCTTTGAAGAGCACACCGTTGCGTGCGGCGGCTGCGATGGCGCTCAGTGCGCTGGCCGGCGTGCTGATGATCAACGCGCAGGGGCTGGCGACAACCAGCAGCGTCATGGCGCGATAGAGTGTCACGTCGAACGGCTCGTCAATGAAAAGGACGGGCAGCACGATGGCCAGCGCCGTGGCGCCGATGACTGCGTAAGTGTAAGGCTGGCTGAAGCGATCAATAAACTTCTGGGTCGGCGTAGCGTCTTCGCGCGCCTCCTGCACGAGTTTGATAATGCGGCTCAACGTGCTTTCGGCGGCCAGTTTGGTGACTTCAACTTCCAGGGCGCCGCCGCCGTTGATCGAGCCCGCAAAGACCTGATCGCCAGGCTGTTTGGTCACCGGCATGCTCTCGCCGGTGATGGCGCTTTGATCGACGCTGCTCGCACCGCGGATGACAATGCCGTCGATCGGCAGACGTTCGCCGGGTTTGACCACGACGACATCCCCGATCGCAAGCTGTTCAACCGGCACGACAAACTCTGCATCGCCGCGACGCACAAGCGCCGTCTCCGGGCGCAGCTTCCCTAACGCCTCAATGGCTTTGCGCGTCCGCCCCATGGCGTACGTTTCCAGTGCTCCGCTCAGCGTGAAGAGAAAGAGCAACAGCGCGCCTTCGGTCCATTCGCCGATCAAGGCGGCGCCGAGCGCAGCGGCCAACATCAAAAAGTCGATATCGAATCTTCCTCTGCGCGCCTGCTCCCAAGCGCCCAGGAAACCGGAATAGCCGCCGGCGAGAAATGCGATCAGCGCCAAAACGACGACGCTCCACTCGGGTAGGCGCCGGGTCATCTCTCCGCCGAGCCAGCCCGTCAACAGTGCAGCCAACGTGATGAACGCCAAGATAAACTCATAGTTTTCCTTCCAAAAAGCCCATGTGCGCCATTCAGGCCTCACGCCCGACGCCGCAACCGGATAGGGCGCCGAGGTTTCGACGGTTGAAGTAGTCATACAACTCACTCTTTCGGGTTCTGTTTTTATAGGAATTTGTCTTGCGCTGTAGTTCTTGCCATAGCTCGAATCTCGTCGAGGCGTTGCAGGCGGCACTCTTCGCAAAAGCCGATGAGGTCGAGCTTGACGGCGACGGTCTGAAAGCCGGCCTCTTGCCGCACACGCTCCATCACTGCATCCACGCCGGGGTCGCCGTAATAGTCGATGATCTTATGACAACGCAGGCAGATGAGGTTGACGTGTGGCTGCGTGTTGGTTTCGTAGTGCGTGTGATCGGAGCCAAAACTTAACTCTACGATCGCACCCAGCTCCCGCAGCGTGTTGAGTGTGTTGTAGACCGTAGCGCGGCTAATCCCGGGATGGGTCGCTGCCAATTCCTCATACACCTGATAGGCCGATGGGTGTCGCTCGGTGTGGGCCAAATAAGCGCATATTGCGATGCGTTGCGGCGTGAGGCGCAGGCCCGCCTTTTTCAACATCTGCAGGTAGCGGCGATACTTTTCCGCAGGAGCATTCGTTTGAATTTTTGCAGAGTCCGGCATTGTGGTCATGGCATTGTCTGCTTTGATTTAGACTCGGTCGAATTTATATTTAGAATCAATCTAATTTATGGCTTCATTTTAGCTCTGATGGCCTGCGGCGTCAAGTCAAAAGGAAAGCGAATGCGCTCCCTCGATTCTGTCGGCGACGAGTGAGTTGCTTTGACACGTCCGGTCAGCTTTGTTAAAATCGACACACTTTTGAAAAATAAACAAGCATATCTCGGCCTTTGGGTGGCTGGACATGCGCAAATTGATCAGCCTTGTTATT
>JANWYX010000136.1 GCA_025055055.1 Caldilinea sp.
TTGACGATCAACTGGCCGGCGTAGCGCGGGGTCGGGTTGCTGCCCGATAACATGACGCCGATGGCGCCGGCCTGAAATGCGCCGACGATCGCCATCACTGCGCCGAAGAGCATCTGCGGCTTCATCGACGGGATCGTGATGTAGAAGATCTCCTGCCAGATGCTGCTCATGCCATCGAGGGCGGCGGCTTCGTACAGGTCCGGGCTGATGTCCAGAATGCCGGCGAGCATGGCCAAAAACCCGATCCCCATGCTGCTCCACAGAGTGACCAAGATCATCACGCTCATCAGATATTGTGGCGAATGGAGCCACTGGATTGGCTCCTGAATCAGCCCCCAACCGAGCAGAAAGCTGTTCAGATAGCCGATCTGGTCGCCGCTAAAGAGCGTGCGCCACACTACAACCATCGCCACCCCTGCCGTCATCGAAGGCGAATATAAGATCAGCGCAAAAATGGTGCGTGGGGCTTTGGGCAGATGCGCCAGCATCCACGCCAGCAGAAAGGCCAACGCATAACCGCCGGGACCTACGATCACGGCGAACTGCACCGTATTGGGCAGCACGTAGCGCATGAAGATGTCATCCTGCGTCAACAGCGTGATGTAATTGCGCAGGCCGATGAAATAGGGCGGCTGGATGGCGTCGAAGAAGGTGAAGGAGAGCGCAATCGCCGCAAAGACCGGCACTGCAATAAAGGTCAGAAAAAGAAGCGCGTACATGGCCAGGAACGCATAGGCGCTGCCTTCCCGCGCCAGCCAGCCTTGCAAAGAGCCTTCACGACGCATCGTTCATCCATCCTTTCACGGTTTCGATCGTCGGAATCTTAGGCGTGCGCACCCGCACGCCGTTTCTGAGATACCCGAACTCCTCCATCTTGCGCGTGATCTCCCGATTGGTCACCAAAATGGCGCGGTCGATGGCCACACGCGGGTTAATGCCGTCGAAGACGATGCGATTCCATGCGTTACCTAGTTCACGCTCCTGCATATAAGAGCCGGGCAGGCGCACCGGCTCCTGCAACCACTGCCACTGCTCCAGAATTACGCGGCGATGCTCCTGCGGAATCGGCAGCGCGGCAAAGGCCTCCAAATTGGCGGAGTTCCATAGATATTCCTTGCCGTAGTTCAACAACAGCCGCTCCTGAAAGTCGACCTGCGTCTCGGTGGACATCCACCATTTGAGGAACTCCCAGCCCTCCTGCGCCTTGTCGGTGTTTTTGAACATGATGCTCGCCTGCGCCGAGCCGGTGGCGTAACGATTCTGCGTCCCGTCCGGCAGCACCGTCGCCGGGTAAAGGTCGACGCCCCACAGCCCTTCCAACTCCGGCGCCGCCGTCATCAGCTTGACGTAGGTCTCAATGTTGGAGACGCCGATCGGGAGCAATCCATAGCGAAAGCTCTCATAAAAACTGGCGGTGGTCAGCGGCATACCATAGATGGTGAAGCTCTCCGTCATGAACCTGACGGCGGCGAGCGCCTCTTCGCTTCCCAGGCCGGAGGCAAAACCGTCATCGCTGTAGAGTTTGGCGCCAAAGTTGAAGAGATAGGGCGCTGTGACAAAGTACCAGCGTATGCCGGCGTCGCCCGAAAGCGGCGAGCTGTAGTTCATGCCATAGCGTTGCAGCTCCGGCAGAATCTCGACGACCTCATCCCAGGTGCGCGGCACCGGCAGCCCGAACGCATCCAAGATGTCCTTGCGATAGAAGGTGATCCAAAAGTCCTGCGTTTCCGGAATCGCATAGACCGAATCGTCGATAATGTAGCTGAGGAGCGAACCGGGCGAGTAGATGCGGATGAATGAATCGAAATCGTCGAAGGAGCGCAGATTGTACAGGGCGTTGCGCACGGCCAGGTCGTACGGGATGTGCGTGCTGATGCCCAGCGCTACATCGGGCTGGATGCCGGCGGCGTTCGCCAGCACCAGCTTCGACTCGTCAGGCATGATCGAAAACTTGACGCGAATGCCGGTGCGTGGGGTGAAGGACTCGTCCGCCATCAGCTGCAAGAGGTCCACATACTGCCGCGGGCGGTTGACCCACACCTCCAGCTCGTCCTCACCCGCGCCGATGGATTCGTACGGGTCCGGTTGAAAGGAATGGAAAAATCGCTTCAGCCCTTCCGTAAACGCCAGGCCGAAGGGCGCCGAAGGGGTGACAGGCTTCACGTCGGGCGAGTGAATATAAATTTTGTCGAGCGCAAGCGGCTGCTCTTGCAACATGGGCAGCAGCGAACCCAACAACTGCGCCGCCGAGCCAGGCCCTTCGGAGAACCGCCCCATGTGCGTGGGGATGCGGTCCGGCTCTTCGGCGAGGAAGAGCAGATTGTCGATCGCCATCTGATAGGTGAGAATTTCCGGCGAAGAGTCGCTACGCAGGATGGCGACCAACGTCTCTTTATCGGCGCGGAGGTTTTCGGCGATGGCGGTGAGCCGCTCGCGAATATCCGGAATATAGTCGGAGACAACCCACTCCTTGAACGGGTTGCGCTGATTGCCGGTCAGCTTGCGGATCTCCAACGCCAGTTCGTTGATGTCGAGCAGCGCCTTCTGGACGGTTTGAATCGCAGGCAGATAAGGTGAATTCGTCGCCTCGACGCCCAGCACGTTGCGGCCCTTGTGCAGAAAAATTTGGAAAGGCGCGCCATCTCCTAGCGGAACGTCCACCCAATCCGTCGTATAGGAGAAGGGGAAGGCATTCAGCTCGACGAAAGGCGTCTCCCCGTTGATGGTGAAACGCCGAAAGACGGTGAAATTGCTGCGCGTATCCTGCAACGCACGCAGGGTGATGGAGTACAGGCCGTCTTGCGGAACCTCGAACTCATAGTAGACGGCGCTGCCGCTTTTGATCCAGCTTTCGCCGCCCAGCGTGTTGAGCAACAGCCGGTAGGTGTCGTAGGGCGTCACCGTCAGGCTGCGGCTGGCCGAAGGCCGCACCGATGTGTCGTTTTTATAGGAAGGGAACTCCGCCTCGAGCGTGAGCATGAAGTCGGAGATGGCCCGATCACGCTGCATCGCTCGATATTCCTTATAGGGGAGATAAGGCGTAAATTCCTCGATGTAAATGCTGCCCAGATGTACTGTCCCTTGCTGCAGGGTGAAGTTAAAGCGATGTTCGCCTGCGCGCAGCTCGATGCGCAGCGGATAAGGCTGGCTGAAATTGACATCGCGCGCCGGCGCCTTTGTCCAGTGCACCATGCGCTCCTGGCGGATCAGGGCGTCGTTGCCGTAGCGATCCTTCGGGAAGTCGTCGGCGGTGTTGCGATAAAATACCGGAAAGACGACGCGACGCAGGTCATCGACAGGCAGCTCACCGTCGATGTGCAGCGCTCCCTCCGGCGCGCGGACAGACGCAGTGTCCGCCGCCACATCAAAGGCAATCGTGTATACACCGTCGGCGGGAATGGTCGCCAGAAATTCGATCCGGTCCCCCTCCTGGAGCAAGACGCTTGGTTTGTCGTATTGTCGGGCGATCTCATCCTCGGCCCGCGGCAGGCCGAATGCGTCAGCGGTCACCTCGATGAGGAGCGGAGAGGTATTCGCCACCGTAAAGGCGGCGTTCCGATCGAAAATAGCAGGCGCTTCTGCTAGAGTTCGGTGGCCGGCGCCGAACGCTGTCAGCACCAACGCCAGCGCCGCTACCCTGCCGAGCTTCCACAAACTTCTCATGGTTCGAGGCTCAACCTAAGTCCCCTTGTTCATCGTACCGATCCATCGACGTCATTGGAGGTTCGGCCTCCGGCCGAACGCACCCGCATGATCTACGTGGTTTATCCACAGATTCACGGAACTACCAAGGAAGGGCGGCTCGCAGCCGCCCCTACACAATAGGAACCGTGGTCTTCGATTATTTCGGCAATTCGGCGCGGGCTTCGGCCAGGATGCGGTTGGCGAACTCCTCGAGCTGAGGCGCGTAATCCTCGAACTTGAACTTGCCGGAATTGGCGTGGTAGAACATGTACCACATGTTCACATCCTTGTCCTCGCCAATGTCGATGCCGGGCTTGCCCTCCCAGCGCGCCTGGATGTAGCCGGGCACGATCTTCGCCAGCGACTCGACGATGCTGCCGTCCAGGTTTTCCATCGCCTTGCGAATGCCGGGCTTATCCTCAAAGAAAGATAAATAGTTTTCAATCGACGCAGCGTCCACCGAAACCGGCATGTTAATCGGCACCCGGTTCATCTCACGCGAAAGCTCCAACTCCCTGACGTACGCCGCCTTGGAGAAGCTCATCCATTTGGCGAAATCATAGGCCACTTCCAGGTTCTGTGTGGCCGAGGAAACCGCAAGGATGTCGACCACCATCGCCTGATTGCCGCCGGGGAAGCCGATGAAGTCCCACTCGAAAGGAGCGTTCTCCACCAGGCCGGGAATCCAATAGCCGCCCGCCCAAATCACGCCGAATTCTTCATTCAGGAATTCCCAGGACTCCTTCGACTTGAAGTTGGCCTTCTGTTCTTCGGTCAGGCCATCAAAGCTGTAGGGAAGCATCTCGCCCGCCTTGGCGACGGCAGCCCTGAAGGCGGGAGAATTGTAATTCATCTTCTCACCGTCAAAGCTGAACCAACCCAGCCGGCTGTCCAGCGTATGCGGATACCAGCCCAAAATCGGCTCCACGTTATCCAGGCCGACCACCGCCCGCTGCACGTTGGTGACGGCGATCATCGCATTGAAAAAGTCATCCACCGAGACGCCGTACTCCGGCGCATCCAGGTTGGCGGCTTCAAACAGATCTTTGTTGACGAAATACCCCATGATGAAATAGGCGTCGGGCAATCCCAGCACCCTGCCACTGTAGGTCACCGCATCTTTCAGCACGCTCGGGACGTCCTGCCAGTCGGGATCGTTTTCGACGAACGCCGTCAGATCGGCCGTCCAGCCGTTCTTCACGTAGAGCGGAGTGTTGTCCGCCGTCCAGACGTCGGGCAAGGCGCCTCTGGCGGCGTACACGGTCAACTTCTCATCCCAGCGTCCCTCACCGGACATATCGACGAGCTCGATTTTGACGTTGGGATGCATCTCCATGTAGGCTTTGATGAGCCTCCAGTCGAGGTTGTTGTCATCCTCTGCCGGCACGCTCCAGTTGGCGTAACGCAGCGTGATCGTCTCGCCAGGCGCTTCTGCAACAGGCGCTTCGGCAGGAGGCGGCGTCGCAGCGGGTTCTTCCGGCGCAGGCGCAGACGGTGCAACACAGGCGGCCAGACCAACGACAAGAACCAAAACGATCCCCCAATTTATCAGCCTGGTGTGAATCTTCATGTGATTTTCTCCTTTGTCGATCTTGAGCGGATCCGATCATGAGCGGGTTATGGACAAACAACGAAAGAGCCGGGGTAAGCAGACGATGCTTTGATTTGAGATCTGGACGCACCTCCTTTCATGCGACGCTCGGATTTCCCATCACGACTTCGACGAGATGCGTCCTACCGTCCGCAAACGTGGGGAGCAGGTTGCTCGGATGCGGACTTCCGTCGATGGAAACGGACCGGACGCCCCGGTTGACGGAATTCGGATTCTCGACCCGAATGTCATAGCGCGCGCCGCGAAAGCGCCGCCTGACTCGGAACCCCTTCCAGCGCGCAGGAATCGATGGATCGACCAACAGGCCGTCCTCCTGCGGACGGATGCCTAAAATCCAATGCGTGGCGACGCGATGCAGCCACTGCGCCGAACCGGTGTACCAGGTCCAGCCACCCCTGCCATAGTACGGGGAAACAGGGCCGTCGATGTTTCCAGGCGTAACGTACGGCTCGGCTTTGTACACCTCGATGTCGACGCTGCGGTTGGGCGGACAGATGCGCCGATAGGCTTCATAGGCCGTTTCGGGCTGACCGATCAGCGTGTAGGCCCACACCGCCCACGTAGCGGCGTGCGTATAAACGCCGCCGTTCTCGCGTAGTCCTGGCGCATAACGCGTGACGTAGCCGATGTCTGCTCGCGGCCGGGTGAACGCCGGATAGTTCAGCAACGCGCCGTAATCCTTCAGGAGACACCGCGTGACGGCGTTCATCGCCGTGCGCGCCCGCGTTTCATCTGCAGCGCCGCTGATCACCGCCCAGATGTTGGGCATCAGGAAAATTTTGCCTTCCTCGTTCTGATGCGAGCCGAGGAGCTCCCCTGCGTCGGTGGTGGCTTGCAGATACCACTCGCCGTCCCATCCCCAACGGTTGAGCGCCTCTTTCAGGCTGATGCGAACAGCCTCACATCTGCGGGCGAACGCATGATCCCCGCGTCGCTGCGCCAGCGGGACAAAGGAGCCGAGAATCATGTACAGGAACTCGGCCACCCAGAAGCTCTCTCCCTTCAGCAAGGTCCCCACTGCGCTCAAGCCGTCATTCCAGTCGTGGTCGCCCATCAGCGGAACCCCACGCGGAGAGAAACGAGAGAAAGAGCGCTCGATGGCGCGCTTACAATGATCGTAGAGCGGCTCCGCCGGTCCATTCAGATAAGGAACCGGCTCGTCCAGGATGCCGTAGTCCGCCGTCTCCTTCAGATAGGCCTCCAAAATGAAGGGCAGCCATAGGAGGTCATCCGAACAGTTGGTGCGCAGCCCGCCGCCTCGAATCGAAAACCACCAATGCAGCACGTCGCCTTCGCTAAACTGCTGTGCCGCATGAAGTAGCAACTGTCCTCGCGCATACACCGGCTCGCTGACGAGAAAAATCAGGCTGTCCTGCAGTTGATCGCGAAAGCCGTATCCGGCTGAAACCTGATAAAACGCCGACTTGCCCCACAGCCGACAGGAGATCGCCTGATACTTGGCCCAAATGTTAGTCATGAAGTTCAAAGCCTCGTCCGGCGTCTCCACCTGTTCGGCGTCCAAAAAGCGCGACCAAAAGGCGTGCACTTCCTCCAGCGAGCGTTCACTCGCCCCCACCGAAGTATAGCGACGGATTAGCTCGGCGGCGTCTTCCCGCTCCTTCTCCGCTGCGCCCAAGGTGAAGACAAGCGTGTGCGACGCTCCGGGCTGCAACGTCACCGTCGCCTGCAACGCGGCGATGGCGTCCGTAAAACGACCGACCCGCCGCTCTAACATCGGCTCGTCCATGGCCCGCGGACGGTCCTCGTTGCGGTACAGGCCGAGAAAAGACTCCTTATCGCCGTCGTAAGCTTTGAGCGGCTCGCTTATGGCCATGAAAGCGGTGTACGGCCAGTCGATATTGTTGTAGCGCCCATGGTCGTCGGGAAATCCCCACAGATATTTGCGCGCAAAGAGGGCGTTCAGCTTCTCATCCACCGAAACGTCGATGAAGAGCTTGTGAAACTCGCGATGCTCGTCAGGGGCGAACCCGAGCAACCATTCGACATAGGAGGTCACGTCCAGCCTGCGCACCTCATCGCTGAAGTTGGTCAAGCGCAAGTGCAAGAGCTCGAGCGGCGCGTCCACCGCCACGAAAACGGTCAAAACGCTTTCAATTTCTTCGATTTGCTGCGTAAAGCGCGAATAGCCTGGGCCATGGGCTGCCTCGTAGCGCTGGAAGGGGTGCATCACCGGCTTGTAGGTGGCCGACCAGTATATCCGCCGATCCAGATCGCGGATGTAGAGATATTTTCCCCAGTTGTCTTTGATCAAATCTTGAAAGGAACGCGTGATACGGTTCTGCCCGGCGTTGCCGCGCCAGCTGTAGCCCGAACCGGTTTGGGAGACTATCAGGCTATAGTCGCCGTTGCTAATGACATTACCCCACGGTCGCGGGGTGAACGGCGTCGTGACGACGTATTCCCGGCCATCCTGCGAAAAATAGCCGTAGGCACACTCGAATTTTCGGTTCACGAACTCTCCGGGAATCAACGTTTGACCAGGTGAAACGTTTCACTAAACAGGATAACATAGCCGCTAGCGGTTGTCAAGATGGACCAAAAGTGCAAAATGGGCGCTCCGACGAGCATTGCGAAGCTTTTGGAGTCAATCAGAGCATGCTGCGTGAGGTGCAGGAGATCGCCTAGCCAAAGGGCTCATTCCTTACATTCTGCGGATCGGCAAGCAGGTGGATGACAGGTCTGCTGTCTTCCCGGAAGCGTTCACCTCCGGGAAGACAACAGCTCAGTGAAAACTTCACCAGTACAGCGGCCCGAAATTGGCGCAGGCGCGAAAATCGGCGCCCATCGGTTCATTGGCGCCAAAGACCGTCCATGCGCTGGGGCGGAAGATAGCGCTCTCCTCGACGTTGTGCATGTAGACCGGGATGCGCAGCATGGCGGCCAGGCTGATTACGTCGGCGCCGAAATGGCCGTAGCCGATGGCGCCGTGGTTGGCGCCCCAGTTGTTCATCACCGTGTAGACATCGCGGAAAGGGCCGCTGCCCGTCGTGCGCGGCACGAACCATGTCGTGGGCCAGGTGGGGTTGGTGCGCTCGTCGAGGATTGTGTGCACTTCGTCGGGCAAGTCCACCGTCCAGCCCTCGGCGATCTGCAGTGCCGGCCCCAGCCCCTGCACCAGGTTGACGCGGATCATCGTGACCGGCATGTCCCCGCGCGTGCGGAAGCGCGTCGACCAGCCGCCGCCGCGGAAGTACTCGGTCATGGCCGCATGCCAGGTCGTCGCTTTCAGACATGCCTCCGCCTCCTCCGGCGTGATCTCCCAGAAAGGCTTCATGGCCGGTTCGCCGTTGCGACTTTGCTGGCCCGTGCCGTCCAGTGCAGCCGGGCCGGAATTGATCAAATGCAAAATCCCGCCCGCAGCACGGCCGGTCAGCTCATAGCCGGTGACGCGCTTGACCGCCTCTGGGCTCCAGTAGGTGCGCACGTCGGCGAAGATGGCCGCTGCGTTGGTCAACAGGTGAATAAAGAGCATGGAGATGCCGTTGAGGGCATCGTTCTCGGTGGCGACGATGAAGGGGGGGCGGATGCCGTTCCAGTCGAAGGACGAGGTGAGGATTGCCTCCATAAAGTCGCCGTTGGGCAGGAAGTCCGTCCATTGGCGCTGCCCCTGGAAGCCGGCGGCGATGGCGTTGTGGCCGAGCGCCTCCTCGCCGAAGCCCATCTCGCGCAGCTTGGGATTGCCGATCATCAGGTCGCGCGCGATCAGCGCCATCTTGACCGAGGTCGCCCAGTCTTCGTCCTTCTGGGCGCGGGTGCGTTGTTTGTCCGGCGGGTTATAATCCTTGCCCTCGACGCAGTTAGCGCGCACCCAAGCGTAGGCGCGCTCGAATTCCTCTTTGTCGTAAATTTCGTACTGAATACGGCGCACAAACTCAACCATGTCGATCGTCTCCACGCGCATGCCCAGCCAACGCTCCAGGAAATCGTGGTTGACGATTGAGCCGGCGATGCCCATGCTTACGCCGCCCATCGCCAGATAGGACTTGCCGCGCATGTTGGCGACGGCCAGGCCGGCGCGTGCAAAACGCAGCAATTTCTCCTGCACGTCGACGGGAATGGTCGTGTCGCCCACGTCCTGCACATCACGGCCATAGATGTTAAAGACGGGCAGCCCCTTCTGGTTATGCGCTGCCGAGACCGCCGCCAGGTAGACGGCACCCGGCCGCTCGGTGCCGTTGAAGCCCCACACTGCTTTGGGCAGATGCGGGTCCATATCCATCGTCTCCGAACCGTAACACCAACAGGGTGTGACGGTGAGCGATACACCGACGCCCTCGCGGCGGAACTTCTCCGCCGTCGCCGCCGCTTCAGCTACGCCGCCGATCGTGGTGTCTGCAATCACGCACTCCACCGGCAGGCCATTGTAGTGACGCAGATTCTCGCTCAAAAAGCGGGCGACGGTGCGCGCCATCGCCATCGTCTGCTCCTCCAACGACTCACGCACGCCGCCGAGCCGACCGTCGATGGTGGGGCGGATGCCGATCTTCGGCATGGCGCCGATCAGATGATTGGTGGGTGGATTGACTTTCATGGATCTCACTCCGTTTTGATGATGGAATTTGATGATGAAACCTGCTTGAAATCGGGTTTCTACGACGAAAGATTGACAAAGCACTCTTGGTGTAAGAGAAAGAGTATCGAAAATGTTTCCTTTTGATTATAGCACAACAACAGCATAACAGTCGTCGATTGCTGCCGGGATCGATTCGGCGTTTTCGACTGAAATATGTCGGAATCGGAACCGGAAAGCCGGCCAAAGGCGGTGATTCGGCGCCAAACCCGCCCCTCACTCCTTTCCCCGATTGACCATGGTCGATGTGTCGGTTTATGATACCGAAAAACATCGTACATCAACAGAGCGGAGCGTATGGATGAGCCACTTTCCACCCGTCGATGAGCAGATGCGCATTTTGATGCGCGGCGTCGATTTCGGCGACGAACAGACCTACAAAAATATGGAAAAAGAGCTGCGCGAACGGCTCCAGGAAAGCTATGACACGGGCCGACCGCTGCGCGTCTACTGCGGCTATGACCCCTCGTCGCCCGACCTGCACCTCGGCCACACTATTTCTATGCGAAAATTGCGCCAATTCCAGGATTTGGGCCACGAGGTGACCTTCCTGATCGGCACCTTCACGGGCATGATCGGCGACCCCAGCGACAAAGATTCGGCGCGGCGTCAGCAGACGCTCGAGGAGGCGCTCGAAAAGGCGCAAACCTACGCCGAACAGGCCTTTCGCGTGCTCGACCGCAGCAAGACCCGCATCCGCTACAACCATGAATGGTTGAGCAAGCTCACCTTCGGCGACGTCGTGAACCTGGCCAGCAACTTCACAGTGCAGCAATTTCTGGCGCGTGAAAATTTCGCCAATCGCTACGCGCGCGGGGATGCCATCTGGCTACACGAATTCTTCTATGCGCTCATGCAGGGCTACGACGCCGTCGCCCTCGAAACCGACGTGCAGATCGGCGGCACCGATCAGTTGTTCAACCTGATGGCCGGCCGCAAGCTGATGGAAGCCTTCGGCATGCGCCCACAAGTGGTGCTCACCTTCCCTATTCTGCCGGGCACCGACGGCGTGCTGCGCATGAGCAAATCGACCGGCAACTACATCGGCATCGACGAGCCGCCGGGTGTGATCTTCACCAAAGTGCTCAACCTGCCCGACCCCGTGATCCACACCTACGCTGTGCTGGTGACGCGCTGGGAGCAAAACAAGATCGACGCACTCTTCGCCCAGGTCGCGTCCGGCCAACTGGAAATGCGCGAGTTGAAGCACAAGCTGGCCTGGGAGATCGTCAGCATCTTCCACGGCGACGCTGCCGCCGATCAGGCTGCGCAGGACGCCCGTCGCATGCATGAAGGCGAGGCGCCCAGCGACGCGCCGGTCTTCACTCTGACTGCGCCGATGAACATCCTCGACGTCCTCATGGAAGGCGGCCTGGTCAAAAGTAAGAGCGAGGCACGGCGGTTGGTGGAGCAGAGCGGCGTTCGGCTCGATGGCGAGATCGTGACGTCAAAAGATCTGGTGCTAGAGCCGGATTCGCACGAGCATGTGATCCAGGCAGGCAAGCGCAAGTTTCTGCGCGTGGTCGTCGGATAATGCTGCGCACAACGAACCGGCCGGCCTCATCGACGCGGAGGTCGTCCGGCCGGACGACCTCCATTGCAGGGAGCGGCGACGTTCTTTTTCCGGCCTGCGCCGACGCCCTGACGCCCAAGCGAGCGTTCCATTTTCCTATCATAGTTCCTATCATAGCGCGTGCATCGAAGGGCTATCATTTCGCGCAACCATCGAACTTTGCCGGTGTTACACTGTTATGCGAACGATTCGACGCGACCGTGTAGAATCACGCAGCGCCACTTTGTCTTTAAATTCCAGAATGACCTCAAAATCCTAAATGACCACGAAGGAGCTCATTGCATGGGACTATTTAGCGGAAAAAAGGGACTGATTTTCGGCGTCGCCAACAAAAATTCGATTGCCTGGGGAATCGCTCAGGCGCTACACGCCGAAGAGGCCGAGTTGGGTTTCAGCTACGCCGGTGAAATCCTGAAAAAGCGCGTCGAGCCGCTGGCAGAGAGTATCGGCAGTCGCTTCGTGGAAGAGTGCGACGTCACCAGCGATGACGCCATCGACGCCCTTTTCGACAAAGCGGCGAAGCATTTCGGCAAGCTCGATTTCCTTGTACATTCGATTGCCTACGCGCCGAGCGAAGAATTAGGCGGTCGCTTCATCAACACCACGCGCAACGGCTTTCGCATTGCGCTCGATGTCAGTTGCTACAGCCTGATCGCCCTGGCAAAACGCGCCCGGCCGCTCATGACCGATGGCGGCGCCATGCTTACCATGACTTATTACGGCGCCGAAAAGGTGACGCCTAACTACAACGTCATGGGCGTAGCCAAAGCGGCGCTGGAAGCCACCGTGCGCTATCTGGCGTGGGACCTGGGCAAGGATCGCATCCGGGTCAACGCCATCAGCGCCGGGCCGATCAAAACACTGGCGGCCTCGGGCGTGAGCGGCTTCCGCAAGAGCCTTCACTACGTCGGCCAGGTGGCGCCGATGGGCAACGTCGATCAGGAAGACGTCGGCCATGCGGCGACCTTCTTGTTGAGCGATCGCGCCGCACGCATCACCGGCGAGGTGTTGTATGTGGACGGCGGTTACAACATCATGGGCGCGCCCGATCCGTCGTTGATGGGCGGAGAGAGTAAGGAAGAATGAGAGAGGTTGCGTGGTGCGTGACGGAGCACGAAGCACGAAACACGCATCACGCAACGCAAAGAAAAACGCCCACAGTTGAACATCTGCAGGCGTTCTGGCGGAGACGACGGGATTTGAACCCGCGACCTACGGCTTGACAGGCCGTTATGCTAACCGCTACACCACGTCTCCAAACTTGAAAAACGTTACAGCGTTGCGTCGAACTCAGTTCGGCCAAACTTATCGAACGACGCAAACTGTTGACTTTCACAGAATATCACGCCCCCCTTTGAATGTCAAAATCGCAGAGGCGGGAAGGACGCAATTTCATCCTGACCACCGAACATTCTTGCTGCACGATGGCGTCTGTGGCAAACTAGCAAGAGAATAAGATGTTGTTAAGATGACACTTGCCTTGTCCCGAGTAGCCCCTGGTGCGTCTCTTGACGCCGAAGGAATTGACACCGACACGATGAAGTGTGAGGCGCTCTGTGAGTGAAGCAGTTGTGCAGACTTCCATCATCAATCATTCCCCTGTAAAACAGTACGTCTACAGCCATCCTCGTCCTGCCGTCACCGTCGACATTATTCTTTTCGTCTTTCAGGAAGGAGAGCTGCGCGTCCTGTTGATTCGTCGCGCCAATGAACCGTTCAAGGGCAAATGGGCGCTGCCCGGCGGCTTTATCGGCGAAAACGAAGATCTCTACGACGCAGCGCTGCGCGAGCTAAAGGAAGAGACCAACGTCTCCAATGTCTACCTGGAGCAGCTCTACACCTTCGGCAAGCCCGACCGCGACCCGCGCACGCGCGTCATCACCGTTGCCTACTTTGCACTGCTCAGCGCCGAAGAGGTGGCGCAGCAGGAGGTGCACGGCTCGTCGGACGCCGGCGAGGCGCGTTGGTGGAACATCTATGACCTGCCCGAGCTGGCCTTTGATCACGCCACCATCCTCGAGTATGCGCTGCAACGGTTGCGCTGGAAGCTGGAATGGACGGCGCTGGGTTTTCTGCTGTTGCCGAGAGAATTCACACTCTCAGAACTGCAGCGCGTCTATGAGACCATCCTCAACGAGCCGCTCGACAAACGCAATTTCCGGCGTAAAATTCTGGCCGCCAGGGTGATCGAACCCACCGGCAACCTGCGCTCCGGCGATCATCGTCCGGCGCGGCTCTTCCGTTTCACGGCCGCAGCCATCGAAATGGAACGGGCGCGACGCCGCTTCCCATAAGCCGAAAATTCCCCGACTATGGATCCTTCCCTTCTCGTTCTTCCTCTTCCAGCGCAGGCTGCCCAACCAGGGGCGGAATAATCGCCGTCTCCTGGAGAGGGGGAGGGGTGATGACGGTGGGGCGCTTGCGTTGCTTCCACACATAGACGGCGAACAGCGCCGTGCCCGCCAGCGTGAAGACGGCGCCAAGCCAAAACGCAGCAGCGTAACCGTATTGTACGATAATGTAACCGCCCAGCAGTGAAATCAACGCAAAGCTGAAGCCGGCCGCCATCTCGCCGGCGCCGGTCATCGTGGCTCGCAGTCGCGGCGGCGTGCGCTCCATAATGTAGACGTAAAAGGTCGGATAGCGGATTGCAGTGAAGGCAAGTAGGCTGATAAATCCAAAGCCGGCCGCCATCGGATTGGGAAACAACGCCAACGGCAGCAGACTGAGCGCCGATCCGAAGGAGCCAAGCATAGCCGCCTCCCCATAGCCGACGCGCCGTGCAAACGCCGGTCCTATCAGCGCGGCTGGGACGGCGATGAGACGGGCTACGGCGGCGAGCATACCGATCGTCGGAGTCGCTACATGGAGCGCGGCGTCCATATACACATTGAAGAACGTCACCGCAACACCGACCCCCGCCACCTGCAAGAAGCGCACAATTGACATAAAGAGGATCAATGGGTAGGCCGAGCGAGGCCGCGGCGCGCCGGGTTTAGCCTCCAGGCTTTCCGGCTCCGCCTCATCGGCCTCCGGCTCCCGGGTCTGCAGCACCAACAGCAGCGCACCCACCATCAAAGCGCCAACCAAAAGCAGAGGCATACGATATGGTCCAGGATGCATCCTTGAGACGCCCATCCAGAGGGCGAAGAGCGCAGGCAACATGCCGCCGAGCAGCCCACCCGCAAAGGAGGCGAGGCCGCTGATCGCCGACTGCACGGCGAAGATAGCCCCGCGGGCGCTGACCGGCGTGACGCGAATCAGGAATGGCCCGGAGTTGACGAAATACAGCGCCAGGCCCAGATAGGCAAGCAACAACGTCGTTGTCAGCCAGGGAGCGCGCGCTGTGCGCGGGATCAGCTCGCCGAAGGGAAGCGCCAGCGCGCCCACCAGCGCAATGCCCATGCCGGCTATCATGATTCGTCGATTGCCATAGCGCATCCCCAGCCAGCCGGCGGCCAGGCTGCCCAATGCAAAGGTCAAATTGGCCACCGAATTGATCTGGCCGACAAACTCCGGTCCAAAATTCAAGCGCAGTAGGTAGAGGTTGAAGACCACGGAATAGACGCCGCCGTCGATGCTCAGCCCCATCACGGCCGAGAGGGTGAGCACAATCTGTGCGTTACGAGTGGCATTGCGGAGCGTCTCTACATAAGCTGCCCACATGAACGATTCCTTCATCGAGATGAAAAGAAAAATGGATGATGGAGAAATTACTTACGTTGTAGAATAGTTCGGACACGTATAATTCGTTGCATGACAAAATCTGCGAAATTATCTTTGTGGGGAGCGGCTCATCTCGAACGACTGCTCGCTCAGGCCGGCATCGAAAGCATGCACGGCATCGAGATGTTGCATCTTGTGCGCATGGTGGCCGGAGCATATGACCGCATGCTCAACGACGTCATGCGCCGCCAGTCACTTTCGCCACCACGTTGGGGCATCTTGCTGCGGCTGTGGGTGGAGGAGCAAGTGAGCGGAGAAGCCTTGAACCCAACCCATCTCAGCCACAGCCAGCGGGTCGCCAAGAACACCATCAGCGACCATCTGCGCGCGCTGGAGGAGGACGGCCTCATCGAGCGCACATTAGATCCAAACGACCGACGTCAATTTAAAATTCATCTTACCGAAGCAGGACGCTCACTTGTGAAGCAGGCGACGCCCGTGCATGCGCGGCTGCTAAACGAGACGCTGGCCGCTTTCTCAACGGAAGAGATTGTACAACTACAACAACTGCTGTCCAGATTATACGATTCCCTGTGCACGCAGATCGGCGAAAACGGTTGTCCATCAACAAGCTCCGCTTCGATCCAAACTCATCTACAGAAGGAGGATATGTGACCGCAGGTCCACAAACTTCTCAACAAGCGCGGCCCGATTTCAAGAATCTCGGCCGTGCGATCGCCTACTTAGGTCGCTATCGCGGCGTCGCCGTCGCCGCCTACATAGCGCTGCTGTTGAGCATCGGCGCGCAGTTGTTGGTGCCGCAGCTGGTGCAAAACATCCTCGACGCCGTCACGCGCGGCATGATGGCGCAACAGCTGGCCCGGGCGCCGGCCGATTGGCAGGTTGCGGCATTGCGCCAGGCAGGCATGAGCGCCGCCGAGCTGCGGGACATTCTTGCCAATCCTCTGGTGCCGCTCTACTGGACAATTGCCCTGATCCTGGTCATGGCAGTGGTGCGCGGTCTATTTGCGTTTGCACAAGCGTATCTATCGGAGAAAGCGGGTCAGAACATCGCTTTCGACTTTCGCAACGAGCTGTTCGCCAAGATTCAGCGTCTTTCGTTCAGCTATCATGACCGCAACCGCACCGGCCAATTGATGATTCGCGCCACCGACGATGTGGAAAAAGTGCGCCTTTTCATAGGGCAGGGGTTGATGATGACCGTGCAGGCGCTTGTGCTCCTGATTGGCGCGCTCACCATGCTGCTGCTCACCAATTTCCGATTGACGCTGGTCGTGCTTCCGATCCTTCCTATTGCCGTCGTAATATTCATGATCTTCGGCGCCATCACCCAGCCGCTCTTCGGCAAAGTTCAACAGAAATTATCGACGCTCAACACCATCTTGCAGGAGAATTTGGCCGGCATCAAGGTTGTCAAGGCGTTTGCCGCGGAGCCAAAAGAGCAAAGGCGCTTCACCGCCGCCGCCGATGCACTGATGCATCAACAGATTCATGTGTCGCGCATCTTCAGCTTTCTCTTTCCGGTGATTTTCCTCATCGCCAACCTGGGCCAGGCCGCAGTGCTGTACTTCGGTGGAGCGCAGATTATCGCCGGCACATTGACCATCGGCGAGTGGCAAAAGTTCAGCCTCTATCTCGTCTTCGTCTTTTTTCCGCTAGGACAGCTCGGCTTCATTATCTCACAGATGAGCCAGGCCGCCGCCAGCGCCAATCGCATCTTTGAGATCCTCGATGCGCCCAACGAAGTGACCGACAAGCCCGGCGCCATCCCCCTGCCGCCGATTCGGGGCGAAGTGGTCTTTGACCATGTCTCTTTCCGCTATTTCGGCAGCTCGGAGCTGGTGCTGGACAATGTCAGCTTTCGCGTCGAGCCGGGGCAGATGGTCGCTATTCTAGGCGCAACAGGCAGCGGCAAGAGCAGCATCATCAACCTGATCCCCCGCTTCTACGACGTCACCTCCGGCCGCGTGTTGATTGACGGCTACGACGTGCGCGACGTCACTATCGAATCGTTGCGCCGGCAGATCGGCATCGTGCTGCAGGAGACGAACCTCTTCACCGGCACCATCCGCGACAACATCGCCTTCGGTCGGCCTGACGCCAGCGACGAGGAAGTGATCGCCGCCGCCAAGGCTGCGGCTGCGCATGATTTCATTATGAGCTTCCCAGAAGGATACAACACGCCGGTGGGCGAACGCGGGACGACGCTGAGCGGCGGACAGAAGCAGCGCATCGCCATCGCCCGCGCACTGTTGCTGAACCCGCGCATCCTGATCCTGGACGATTCGACCAGCGCCGTCGACGTGCAGACCGAGCTGCAAATCCAGCAGGCGCTCGACCGCTTGATGAAGGGCCGCACAAGCTTCGTCATCGCCCAGCGCATCAGCACGGTGCTCAACGCCGACAAAATCCTGGTGCTAGAGAAGGGGCACATCGTCGCCGAAGGAACACACGCCGAGTTGATCGAAAACAGCCCTGTGTACGCGGAAATCTATCGCAGCCAACTGGTTGAAGACCCCACCGTCGAGCCTGCGGACAAAGAACTGGAGTTGATCCTATGATCGGTGGTCCACGTGGAATGCTGGAACAAGAGGTCAGCAAGCCGCGCAGCGTTGGTCGCACGCTGGGGCGTCTGGCCGGCTATTTCAAGCCCTATTGGCTGGCGCTGGTCGGCGTCGCCGCGCTCATGATCGTCAACGCCTGGGTGCAGGTGGTCACGCCGGAGCTGCTGGGGCAGGCGGTGGATTGCTATTTGACACCCGCCGTCAGCGCAACGCTATCCGTTGGAGAGGGCGCTTCGGCGGCGCAACAACAGCGCTCAACGACCACGCCGGAAGAAAGCAGCAGCTTCGCCTGCTGGTTCGGCGCAGTTCCCGCCGATGCGCCGGCGGCTGAATTCATGGCCGGGCTGGGACGACTGGTAGTGGGATTGATCGCCTTTTTTGTGATCGGCGCGCTGACCGGTGGCGCCATGTTTTTTCTGATGGCGTGGGCGGGCAACCACGTGTTGCGCACGCTTCAAGTGGAGGTGTTCGCCCATCTGCAGCGGCTCTCGCTCGGCTTCTACAGCCGCAACGAGAGCGGCGACCTGATGAGTCGCATCACCAACGACGTCAGCACGATCCAGCAGGCGATCAGCTTTGCCCTGATCCAGGTGCTGGGCGGCGCGCTGCTGCTCGTCTGGATCGCCTGGAACATGTTGGCGCTCAACTGGGCCTACGCGCTGCTGAGCCTGGCTGTTATGCCGTTGATGGCTGCGGCGACCATCTGGTTCAGTGCACAGGCGCGCAAGGCGTTCCGCGTCACGCGCAAAGAGATCGGCAACGTCAACGCCGAGCTGGAGGAGAGCATCTCCGGTGTGCGCGAGGTGCAGGCCTTTAGCCGGGAAGAAGCCAACATCGAAGCCTTCCGCGCCAGCAACGCCGCCAATCGCGATGCCAACCTGCGCGCCGTCGCCTACACTTCCGCCCTGGCGCCCACGCTGGAGGCGTTCGGCTACGTTGCCATCGCCATCGTGGCGGGCGTGGGCGGCGTCTTCCTGCTGCAAGGGCAGACGCTGGGCGGCGCAGCGGTGACGCTTGGTCTGATCGTCGCATTCATCAGCTATGTGCAGCGCTTCAATCAACCGATCGCCCAGATTGCCGTGCTGTGGACGAACATCCAGAGCGCGGTCGCCGGTGCAGAGCGCATCTTCGACCTGCTCGACGAGCTGCCTGAAATCGTCGAAAAACCCGACGCCATCCCGATGCCGCCTATCCAGGGCCGCGTCGAATATTGCGACGTCTGGGCGGAGTACAAGCCGGGCGAACCGGTGCTCAGGGGCGTCAATCTCGTCGCCGAGCCGGGGCAGACGATTGCAATTGTCGGCCCGACCGGTGCAGGCAAGACGACACTGGTCAACCTTCTGCCTCGCTTCTACGACGTGACGCGCGGGGCCGTGCTGATCGACGGCGTCGATGTGCGCGACGTCAAACTCGACACACTGCGTAAGCAGATCGGTGTGGTGTTGCAAGACACCTTCCTCTTCAGCGACACGGTCATGAACAACATCCGCTACGGTCGGCCCGAGGCGACAGACGAAGAAGTGATCGCCGCAGCCAAATTGGCGCGCGCCCACGAGTTCATTGAACGGCTGCCCGAAGGCTACAACACCGTCCTCGGCGAACGCGGGGCAGGGCTGAGCCAAGGGCAGCGTCAGCTTCTCTCGATCGCCCGCGCGGCGCTGGTCAACCCACGGTTGCTCATCCTCGACGAAGCGACCAGCAGTGTCGACACGCGCACCGAACGCCAAATTCAGGCGGCCCTGGAGCAGCTGCTCGCAGGCCGCACCAGCTTTGTCATCGCCCACCGCCTCAGCACCATCCGCAATGCCGACTTGGTGTTGGTGATGGTCAACGGCGAGATTATCGAACGCGGCACGCACGAAGAACTGCTGGCGCAGCAGGGTTTCTACTACAACCTCTACATGAGCCAGTTCCGGCGGCAAGAGCAGGTCGCACGCGCAGCGCAACGGTCGGGGGACGGACGTCCGGCGCTCTCGCAGGTGCCGGACGCAGCCTAAAAAACGGGTGTACGGACTTGACCACCTGCGCATTGATGGGGCAACCATCTTCCGGGAAGTTCCAAAGCTTCCCGGAAGATGGCGGCGAACATTCCGCATCCACCTAAGAAGCAACAGATGACTTTCTCCCTGATCCTTCTGCTTCATGGCGACGGACGATGAAGCCACCAGATGGCCAGAGCGAACCATCGTCGCACCGACGACTCATCGAATTGGCTGCCCTGTTTCTCCGGCTTGGTTTCACCGCGTTCGGCGGGCCGGCTGCACACATCGCCATAATGCACGATGAGGTTGTCAAGCGGCGGCGCTGGTTAAACGACCAAGAATTTCTTGATCTCATAGGCGCAACCAACCTGATCCCCGGCCCTAACTCCACAGAGATGGCGATTCATATCGGTTTTCGCCGCGCAGGATGGTTGGGGCTGCTGATAGGCGGCGCCTGCTTTATTCTGCCCGCCATGGCGATCGCGATGGCGCTGGCGTGGAGCTATGTCGAGTACGGCGAGACGCCGGCTGCAACTTGGCTGCTCTATGGCGTCAAGCCGGTCATGGTGGCCATCGTCGCGCTGGCGATCCTCGATCTGGGTCGTAAGGCTGTAAAGGACGCGTGGACGCTGGCCGTCGGTATTATCACCTTTGCGCTTTATTTCTTGCAGGTCAATGAGATCGCCCTTTTGTTTGCAGGCGGCGCCGTTGTGATGATGGCCTCCAACCTGCAACGCATCCGCCAAGGGCGCCTGCACGATCTGTCGGCGCCGCTGGCGATCTTCAGCCTGCCGGCGCTTGCGACAACGCCGTTCAATCTTTCTACCCTCTTTTTTACCTTTCTGAAGATCGGCTCGGTGATCTACGGCAGCGGCTACGTGCTGCTCGCCTTCATGCGCGCGGACTTCGTCGTCCGGCTCGGCTGGCTGAGCGACCAACAACTGCTTGACGCCATCGCCATCGGGCAGGTGACGCCTGGCCCGGTCTTCACCACTGCGACCTTCGTCGGCTTTGTGCTTGGTGGAACGCCGGGCGCACTGGTTGCAACCCTGGGTATCTTTCTGCCGGCCTTTGTCTTCGTGGCGCTCAGCAGCCCATTCATCCCACGCCTGCGCAGTTCGACCCGGTTCGGCGCTCTGCTCGATGGCGTCAACGTTGCGTCGCTGGGCTTGATGGCCGCCGTCACGGTGGAATTGAGTCGGGCCTCTTTGATTGACCCGCTGACGATCGGGATTGCGGCGGTTTCTACCGGGCTTTTGCTTCGGTATAAAATCAACTCTACCTGGCTGGTCCTCGGCGGCGCCACACTAGGATTGCTCAGCGGATGGGTAGGTTGATAGACGAAAGAGAAAAGCCTTGCCAGACGTAATTCACCTCGACGGCGAACATCTCACGATTGAGCAGGTGATCGCTGTGGCGCACGGCGAACCGGGCGCGCCGGCGGTGCGCCTGGCAGAGATGGCGCGTGGACGCGTCGAGCGCGCCGCCGCAGCCGTGCAACAACTGATCGCCCAGGGCGTCGTCGCCTACGGCGTCACCACCGGCTTCGGCGCCTTCAAAGACCGCCTGATCCCGCCCGATCAGGTGGAGCAGCTGCAGCGCAACATCGTCATGAGCCACGCCGTCGGCGTCGGCGAGCCGTTCGATCGCGCCACGGTGCGCGCCATCCTGCTGATTCGTGCCAACGCGCTGGCGCGCGGCTACTCCGGCGTGCGACCGACTACACTGGAGCTGCTGCTGGAGATGCTCAACCGCGGCGTGCATCCGGTGATCCCACAGAAGGGCTCGCTCGGCGCGTCCGGCGACCTGGCGCCGCTGGCCCACATGGCGCTGGTGATGATCGGCATGGGCGAGGCAGAGGTGGATGGGCGCATCCTGCCCGGCGCAGAGGCGTTGGCCGCCAAAGGGCTGGCCCCGCTTACGCTCGCCGCCAAGGAAGGGCTGGCGCTCACCAACGGCACGGCGGTGATGACGGCACTGGGGACGCTGGAATCTTGGCGAGCGCGCAGCCTGAGCCGCGTCGCCGACATCGCCGGCTGCCTGAGCCTGGAGGCGTTGCATGGGACGCCGCTGGCCTTCGATGAACGCATCCACGCTCTGCGCCCCTTTCCGCGGCAGATCAACTGCGCCGCCTATCTGCGGGAACTGTTGCAGGAGAGCGAGTTCACGCGTCACCCCGACCCGACCAACGTGCAGGACGCCTACACCCTGCGCTGCATTCCCCAGGTGCACGGCGCCGTGCGCGACGCCATCGCCTACGCACGCTGGGCGATGGAGATTGAACTCAACTCCGTAACGGACAACCCGCTCCTCTTCATCGACGAGCAGAGCGGCGCGGTCGAAGTGCTGTCGGGCGGTAACTTTCACGGCGAACCGCTGGCCATCGCCATGGACTATCTGGGCATGGCGATGGCGGAGCTGGGCAACATTTCTGAGCGACGCATCATGCGCCTGACCGATGAAGCAAGCAATGCGCACGTGCTGCCCGCCTTTCTCACGCAGCGCGGAGGGCTGAATTCCGGCTTCATGATCACGCAATACACGGCGGCTGCGCTCGCCACCGAAAACAAAGTGTTGGCGCACCCGGCCAGTGTGGACACGATCCCGACTTCGGCGAACGTGGAGGACCACGTAAGCATGGGCGTCACCGCCGGCCTTAAGCTGCGCCACATCAACGACAACGTTGAACACATCCTGGCCATCGAGCTGTTGGCCGCCGCCCAGGGGATCGACTTCCGCCGCCAAAAGCTGGGCGCCGACGCGCAGTTGGGTCGCGGCACGCGCCACGCCTATGCGCTCATTCGCCAGATCGCTCCTTTTTTGGAGGAGGACGCCGTCCTCTATCCCTATATCGAACAGATGCGCCGACTGATCGCAGACGGAACGCTGGTCGGCGCCGTCAATCATCACGTGGCGGACACATGGCGCGTCTAGCAAGAATATACGTTGAAACCGGCAGATCACCTCGCACACCCTTTCATATGAAGCGTTCCGGAAAAGGAGAGCCGGTTAGATGTGATACAAGATGTGATACAATTAGAACGCGTTGAGGACGATGCACGTTGTGCATCGGATATGGAAAAGGGAAAAATATGCGTCGGTTTCTTTCTTTGGCTCTCTTGGCGTTGTTTGCGCTGGCGGCGGCGTGTGACGCTCAAAAGGCAGAGCCATCGCTCGCCCCTTCACAAGGGGCGGTGGCAACCATCACCGTCTACAAATCGCCCACCTGAGGCTGCTGTGGCGACTGGATTGCGCATCTGCGGGAGGCCGGATTCACGGTCAAGGCCGTGGACCGCAACGACCTGACCTCCGTCAAAGCGCAACATCAGGTGCCCACGAGGCTCCAGTCTTGCCACACGGCCATCGTGGATGGCTATGTCATCGAAGGCCATGTGCCCGCAAAGGAGATTCGCCGCCTGCTGAGCGAACGCCCCCCCATCACCGGCCTGGCCGTGCCCGGCATGCCGATCGGGTCTCCGGGAATGGAAATTGACGGCTTCGCCCCGGAACCGTACGACGTATTCGCCTTCACCACCGGTCAGACGGACACAATCTACGCAAGTTACCGATAACCGGAGGTCTCACCGCCGCATGCGTGGATCGGTTGCGTCGCGCAGCCAGTCGCCGAGCAGGTTGATGCCCAGCGCGGTCAGAGCAATCGCCAGCCCCGGATAGAGCGAAAGCCACGGCATCCCTGCCATCAGCGACTCTCGGCCTGTAGAGAGCAGGTTGCCCCAGCTCGGCACATTGGGAGGAACGCTGAGACCGAGAAAGCCGAGTCCGGCCTCGTAGAAGATCATCGCCGACATCTCAAAGGTTGCCAGCGTTACCAACGGTCCGGTCAGATTGGGGACAATGTGGCGCAATAGTACGCGCAGCGGCGGCGTTCCGATGGCGACCGTCGCCTCGACGAAGGCCATGGCGCGCAGCCGCAATACTTCCCCTCGTACAACGCGCGCAAAGAGCGGCGCCGTCGTGATTCCAAAGAGCAAGATCACGTTGACCAGGCTGCGCCCAACCAGAGCCGCCACGACGATCACCAGCACAAGATAAGGGATTGAAAGCAGCAGGTTGACAAGTCCTGAGATGAGGGCGTCCACCCAGCCGCCCAGATATCCTGCCAACACGCCGGCCACTAGCCCGAGCAGGCAGGCTAGCGTTGCTCCCCAAAATCCTACCAGCAACGAGACGCGTGCGCCGTAGAGAATGCGGCTCAGCAGATCGCGGCCCAGGCGGTCGGTGCCGAGGGGATACTCCCAGGAGCCCCCTTCCTGCCAGGCGGGCGGCAACCTCGAAGCGCGTAGGTTCTGCGCCAGCGGGTCATGGGGCGCCAGCAGCGGCGCAAAGATGGCAATCAACACAAAGCCGGCCAAAATGACCAACCCCAGGAGCGCCAGGCGGTCGCGACGCAGCAGGCGCAGCAGATGCGCAAACCGGCCACTGACGGGCGAAGGTTGCTGAAGAAGCGCGGCGGGTGCAATAGCCTGTTCCATAAGCAAGTCACCGATGGCGGATGCGCGGGTCGAGCACACTGTAAATCACATCGGTCGCCAGATGAATCAACACGGCGAACGTCGCAATAAAGAGCGTGAGCGACTGCACCAACACAAAGTCGCGGTTGCGGATCGCCTCGTTGAGCATCCAACCGATGCCGGGAATCGCAAAAATCGACTCAATATAAATCGAGCCGGCCATCAAATAGGTGAACTGGATGCCGACGACGCTGACCAGCGCAATCGAAGCGTTGCGCGCAATGTGATGCAGACCGATCGTGAACGGCGAAAGCCCCTTGCTGCGCGCCGTGCGGATGTAATCCTCGTTGCGGATCTCCAACACCGCAGAGCGCGTAAGACGCACCAGTTGTCCGACCGCGCCGATCGAGAGGGCGAAGGCAGGCAGGATGAAGGAGCGCAGACCGTCCACGCCGAACGACGGCAGCCAGCGCAGGTTCACGGCGAAAACCCAGATCAGAATCAACGCCAGCCAGAAGGTAGGCGTCGCCTGTCCAAGCAAGCCCACGAGCCGCGCCAACGAATCCTTCCAGCTTCCGGGCGAGACGCCGCCGATCACCCCGAGTGGGATCGCAACCGTCAACGCAATCGCCATAGCCAGCGTCGAGAGCAACAACGTGATCGGCAAGGCGGCGAAGATCACGTCGCGCACCGGCTGTCGAAAACGCAGGGAATACCCCAAGTCGCCGCGCAGCACGTCGCCGGCGTAGCGAATGAATTGAACGGGCAAAGGATCGTTCAAACCGAGCGCTGCGCGCATCTCCTGCAATTGCTCCGGCGAGGCGAAATCGCGCGCAATCAGCAGCGCAGCCGGGTCGCCGGTGAGGCGCACCATCCAGAAAACGAGCACAAGCGCCCCAAAGAGCAACAACAAGGACTGCCCAAGGCGCATCAACAGATAGCGTTGCATTCGTTCCAGCGAGAATTCAGTCCCCTGCCGAACGAGGGGCGCTCATTCGGCAGGGAGTCAACGTGAGTTGGTCGCAGGCGAAGCCCGTTACTCGGCCAGATAGACGTGCTTGAGATAATACTGCTCCACCGAATTCGGCGCATAGCCTTTCACCGCAGAGCGGATCGCCTCAAAGGTGATCGGTTCGTACAGGTAGATGAACGGCGGATTTTCATACATGTACGCCTGTAGCTCTTTGTACAGCGCCGCGCGCGCTTCGACGTCGAAGGTGCTGCTGATGGCGGCCAGGTAGCGGTCAATTTCCGGATCAGACCAGGCGGAGTAGCTTTCTTGCCAGCCGCCCAAGGCGCCCACCAGGCGCGGCAGCGCCTCGCCCACGGCGGCCGACCAGCTATCGCCAAAGAGTGGAGGCAGCTCCTTTTTCGACTGGCGATCCCAGTAGACGCCGCTTTCCAAAAACTCGATCTCGCCGCCTTCCAACGTGATGCCCACCTCAGCCAGGTAGTTGGCCACAGCTTGGCAGACGTCCTCGAAGCTGGTGTAGGCGCCAATCGGGCACGCCATGCCGATCGTAAAGCCGTCGGGATAGCCCGCCTCGGCCAGCAACGCGCGCGCCCGCTCCGGATCGTAGGGATAGGGCTGAAGCGACTCATCGAAGCCCAGGTTCCACGGTGTGACAAAGCCTGCGGACAGCCGGGCGTTGCCGCCGAAGAGGCTTTCCACAATCGCCTGACGGTCGACGGCGTAGTTCATGGCCTGACGCACGCGCACGTCTTCGGTCGGCTTGCCGACGCCGGTGGTGAGGTTGTTGAAGGCGATATAGTAGACGCGGTCGGCGGGGTAGGTGATCAGCTCGACGCCGTCGACACCTTCCAGCGTCTTCGCCTCGTCGGCGCTCAGGCGGTTGATAATGTGCACCTCGCCGGTCTGAATAGCGGCCAGCCGCGTAGATGATTCCGGAATCGGGCGGAAGATCACCTGCTGTACCAATGGCTTGCCCTCATCCCAGTACTCCTCGAACGCCTCCAGCACGATGCGGTTGCCCTTGCTCCATTCGACGAATTTGAACGGCCCGCTTCCGATCGGCCTGATCTCGATGCCGGCGTTGCCCTCAGCGGCGAACTGTTCGGCAGAGATGATGTTGTAGCCGACCAGCGAGCGCAGGAAAGTGACATCCGGCGTATTGGGCTTGAGCTTGACGGTGTAATCGTCCACCACCTCGACGGTGACGTTAGCATATGCAGAGGCGTAGGCGTTGACGGGATCTTTGCCCGCTTCGAAGGTGGCGACGACATCCTGGGCGTCGAAAAGTGAGCCGTCGTGGAAGCGCACGCCCTTGCGTAATTTGAAGGTGTATTCCATGCCGTCCTCACTCACCGTCCATTCTGTGGCGAGCGAAGGGCGCAGCTCATTGGTGACGTTGTCCACCTCGATCAGACTGTCGAAAATCTGGTTGATCACATTGCCGGCCATGCGGTCGGCGGCATTGGGTGGATTGATTGAATTGGGGTCAAGCGGCAGCGCCACGATCAACGCGCCGCTCGGCGAGGAGGGCGCCGCTGCGTCACCGGATGCCACGGAGACGGCTTCGCCGCCCGTCTCCGGCGAGGGGACGGGCGCCGCACAGGCAGCCAACGCGCCTGCGATTGCCATTATCCCTAAAATTCGCAAAATTCTTTGTAGCATTGCTCTTCCATTCCTTTCTTTTTCGCATGAATCTTATTTCAAATCACATTTCAAAAATTTCATCGATGCACCGACCCTCCCACAGGGGGTGGGCCGGAATCTGCAAAATGCGGGCGAGGGTCGGGGCAGTGTCGAGCAAAGTTAACTCGGTTTGGATAACGTAATTGCGACGGACGCTCGGACCTGCGATCACCCAAGGGATCAGCATATCTTCGGCCGATTCAGTGCCGTGCGTGCGATCATGACCGCCGTGATCGCTCTGCAGCAGCACGGTGTCTGCCGGCTGCAGTGCATCCAGCACCATGCCGACGGCCTTGTCCACTTGCTCGATCTGGCGCAGATAGGCGTCCGACATCCAACCGAATTGATGGCCGGCAACGTCGACGGTTCCAAAGTAGACGAAGGCGAAATCAGGGCGGTCCACAGCGATCCATCGGGCGGCGATCTCGGCGATCTGACGATCGCCTTCCGGGGTGTAGCAGGTGTTCTGATAAAAAGCAAGCTCCAACATCTCCGGCCGATTGAGGTCGCGCAGCGGCTCCCAGTTGTGGAAGAAATAGCAGCGCTTGCCGGCCTGTTTCGCCTGCTCGATCAGTCCCGGCAGCGGCCGCGCCATCGGCTGCCAGGCATTGGTCATGACGCCGTGGCGCTGCGGCGGAACGCTATGAAAAATCGACACATGACAGGGTAGCGTGATGCTCGGCATGACCGAACGCGCGCGCAACGAAGAGGCACCTCGCCGCATCAATCCTTCGACCCGAGGCGCATCGACCGATGATAATGCATCCGGACGCAGGCCGTCCACAAGCAACAAGACCGTCGTCATACAATCACTACATAAGACCTACAAGGAACGCCTTTGGACGAAAAAAGCACCTCACATTAAGCGCCCAAAGCGTTAAGGCGAAATCAACGCCTTGATAACGGACGGTTAAACTCGTGGAGCGGAAGAGTGCGCCCCTGCAGAAGACCAAACAGGATGACATTCCGACCGTAAACGCTCGATGCAATCGGACGAACAATCACCGTCACGCACCTAAGTTGACCCTCCCTCGGCTTTTGCGTACAATTTCCGATCAGATGTGAACACAGAATCTGATAAAAACGATGTCAACAACAGAATCTCTGCTTATGTAGCGCCGGATGCCCGCCGAAACATCGGTGGGCTATTGGCGTTTATGCCCTGGACGGTTTTTCCGGTCCGTGCAGATTCATCCGCAGCGGCGCATCGGATCGCATCCGTACATAACGAGTGACCTTCGGCGAGCATCCAAGACGCGTAGAAGCCTTCTTCGCCAACCCGTAAGGCGGGCTTCGACCGTCCGTCGGCGGAGGCATTCGACGGCAGATCGCTCCCTTTGGTCTGTAAAAACCACGCCGCGCAGAAAAGGCCGATGAAGGTTCAGGCGTGGGGTTCATCTTTCAGTCATTCATGGATGGTTTGGAGGCTTACATGGCAAAGTATCAAACGGAGCAAATCCGCAACGTGGCTTTGCTCGGCCACGGCGGAGCAGGCAAGACGACGCTGACCGAAGCGTTGTTATTTAAAACGGGTGTCATCAGCCGCATGGGACGCGTGGAGGACGGCTCCACCGTCTCGGACTGGGACCCCGAAGAGCACCGCCGTGGCATTTCGATCAATTTGTCGGTGATTCCAATTGAATTTGAAAACACCAAAATCAATTTGATCGACACCCCTGGCTATCAAGATTTTGTCGGCGAGGTGATCAGCGGGCTTTTTGCGGCCGAAGCAGGGTTGGTGATTGTCGACGCCGTCTCCGGATGTCAGGTGGGCACGGAGCTTGCGTACGAACGGCTGCGCGAACTGGAAAAGCCGCGCCTCATTTTCGTCAATCGCATGGATCGCGAAAATGCGAACTTCGCCAACGCCGTGCAGAGCCTGCGCACGACGCTCGGCGACGAAAAGATTGTCCCCTTTCAGATTCCGATCGGCTCGGCCGACGCCTTCCAGGGCGTCATCGGACTGATCGAAATGAAGGCGTACCTAGGGCCGGAAGGGAAAGAGGCTCCGATCCCGGAGGAGTATCGCGCAGAGGCCGAAGAGGCGCGCGTGGCGTTGGTCGAAGCGGCAGCCGAGGCCGATGATGAGCTGATCATGAAATACCTGGATGGAGAGGAGCTGACGGTCGATGAGGTGCGGCATGGTCTGCACGTCGGCGTTAAGAATTGCGCCATCACGCCGGTTTACTGCGGCACTGCGCTCAAAGGCATCGGCCTCGAACGCCTACTGCAGGCGTTGCGGCGCTATGTGCCGGCGCCCAACGAGCGCACCGTGCCGGCGCTCAAGAACGGTCAAGAAGTGCAGCTCGAGTGCAACGTCACCGGGCCGGTGGCGGGCGCTGTCTTCAAGACGCTGATCGACCGCTACGTTGGGCGCATGAGCTTTATTCGGATGTTCTCCGGCAAAATCAGCAAAGATATGCAGGTCGTCAACGCGCGCACCGGCAAGAGCGCGCGCGTCGCCAACCTCTTCAGCGTGCGCGGCAAAGAGCTGCAGAGTGTGGACGAACTCGTTGCAGGCGACATCGGCGTTATCACCAAGATGGACGATCTACAAACCACTGATACGCTCTGCACGGCCGATCAGGTTCTCACCGTCAAGCCACCCGTCTATCCTCATCCACTCTACTCGGTGGCAGTGGCGCCGGTCACGCAGGCCGACAGCAGCAAGATGGGGCCGGCGTTGGCCGCCATCTGCGAGGAAGACCCTACCCTGCGCTATCAGAACATCAAGGCGACCAAGCAGACCGTACTCCAGGGCATGGGCGAAACACACGTAGACGTCGCCGTCAATCGCATGGTGCAAAAATTCGGTACCAATGTGGAAACCAGCATGCCCAAGGTGCCCTATCAGGAGACCATCACAAAAATTGCATCGGCGCAATATCGTCACAAAAAACAGACCGGCGGCGCAGGCCAGTTCGCCGAAGTGCACATGCGCCTGGAGCCGCTTCCCGGCGGCAACTACGAATTCGCCAGCGAAGTCTTCGGCGGCGCCATCAGCAGCTCCTTCTTCCCCTCGATCGAAAAGGGCATCAAATCGGTCATGGAAAGCGGGGTGATCGCCGGCTATCCGGTGGTGGACGTCAAGGCGGTCGTCTACGACGGCAAAGAACACCCGGTGGACTCTAAGGACATTGCGTTCCAGACGGCAGGACGCGAAGCCTTCAAACTTGCCTTCAAGGCGGCAGGCCCCGTCCTGCTCGAGCCGATCTACATCGTCGAAGTGACCGTGCCCGAAGAATACATGGGCGACGTGATGAGCGACTTCAACACACGGCGCGGGCGCGTGCTCGGGATGGAGCAAAAGAACAACCGCACCGTCGTGCGCGCCATGGTGCCGCTGGCGGAAATCATGCGCTACAGCACCGATTTGCGCTCGATGACGCAAGGCCGCGGGATCTACACTATCGAGTTCGACCACTACGAGCCGGTGCCCAGCCACCTCGCCGCCGAGATTATCGCACAGCATAAAGAAGAGGCGAGCGAGGAGTAGCCTTCTCCTTCCAGAAGCACAAAGCGAGACGCCCGCGCTTTCGCCGGCGGGTGTCTCGCTCACCGCTGATGCATATCTCCTCGGCCTGCGAAGCGCGCACGCGCTCGGCGCAACTCTTCACAGGCAGCCTGATGCTCGCTCCCTAAAAGCTCCAACAACGCCTCGCAATCGGCGTCTCGACATTGCGACTTGGCCACTTGCTCGACATACGCTGAAATCTGCGCAAGGCGCATGGCGCCAAATGTTGCGCTGCTTGATTTCAGGCTGTGCGCCATCCGATGCAACTTCATCCAATCGCCCACCCTCAGCGCAGCGCGCATCTCCCGACATTGATTGGTGGACTCGACCAGGAATGTATCGATGAGATCAAGGATGGCTCCGGGATCATCATCCCCGAACATCTCAACAATGTTCTCCAAAGCTTCCTGATCGAGCACCACCGCAGTCGGTTCAAAGGAAAACTGCACCGGCATGGACGACTCCAATTCGAGGCTCACTTATCCAGCGTCAAATGCTTCCGACAACCGTCAACGCGCTCTTAGCCCACGCGCAAGACGGATTTAATCGAATGGAGTATATCACATTTGGGCGCCCTTTTAGCAACGCAGTATAATTACTGAAATCGAGCCGACGTGTGTCGGCTCGATTTTTTGGGTGAGATATGCTGCACATCATCGTCTTGAGCCTTCAATTTCTTTACATTCTCTGTGCAATAGGGCTATCCATCTACAGCCTACAAGCGCTCTGGCTTGTCTGGCAAGCCCGCCGCAGCTCTCCGCCGGCGCCTCCCCCCAAAGCACCGCTCCTAT
>JANWYX010000214.1 GCA_025055055.1 Caldilinea sp.
GTGCGCATCACCACCCGCGTCGACGAGCACGACCTCGCCAATGCCCTCTTCAGCACCATGCATGAGACCGGCCACGCACTTTACGAGATGGGCATCGACGAGGCATACGACGCCACCGTGCTCGACGCCGGCGCTTCGCTCGGCGTCCACGAGAGCCAGTCGCGGCTGTGGGAAAATCTCGTCGGCCGCAGCCGGCGCTTCTGGGAGCATTATTATCCGGTGTTGCGTGCGACCTTCCCGGAGCAATTGGCCGACGTCGAGCTTGAAACTTTCTATCGCGCCATCAACCGCGTGACGCCTTCGCTCATTCGCACCGAGGCCGACGAGGTGACCTACAACCTCCACGTCATCATTCGTTTCGATCTGGAGCTTGAGCTGCTCGAAGGCAGATTGTCGATTGCCGACCTTCCAGAGGCATGGCGCTCCCGCTACGTAGAAAATCTCGGCGTGCGCCCGCCGGATGACCGCGACGGCGTGATGCAGGACGTTCACTGGTTCGCCGGAGCGATCGGCGGCAGCTTCCAGAGTTACACGCTGGGCAACATCATGGCGTCGCAATTCTACGCAGCTGCCCTCGACGCACATCCGGAGATCGAAGAAGAGATCGGCCGGGGCTGCTTCACGACGCTTCACGCCTGGCTGCGCGAGAACATCTATCGTCACGGCGCCCGCTATACCGCCGACGAGCTGCTTCGTCGCGTGACCGGCCAACCGCTGACGCTAGAGCCTTATCTTACCTATCTACGCACCAAGTATGGCGAGATCTATGGCCCTTTGGAAGGTTAAGAATTTAGGGTGTTTTCTAAACTCGATGACTGTGTTATAATGAACAAAATGACTTCTCGCTCATGGCGCTGTCCACTCTGTCAGAATTTCCGTCCCTTAGAGCATGGCTTCTCGTACGCTGGTCGACCTCGATATTGCGGTGACGCGCAGCCCTTCCGGCTATACGGCTACCTTGCGCGCTCCCGACGGTCGACGCGTGCAGACCACCTTCCAGGCGCCTTTTGAGGAGTATCAGCTCAAGTATTACGTCGCCGAAGCGACGCGCGGCCCTCAGCCGGCGCGCCGCTCCTCCAGGCAAAGCGCAGATGCCGTCGCGCAGGAGATAGGTCGCGCCCTCTTCGCTGCCATGTTTTCCGGCGCAGCGCTGCATCAGTTGGACGCGACGCTGGACGCACACGCTCTGACGAGCGGGCAGGGCGTGCGTTTGCGTCTCGACCTGAGCGGCGCGCCCGAGCTCTCCAGCCTGCCCTGGGAATTTCTCTACCACCCGGAGCGACGCTTTTTCCTGGCGCTCTCGCCCGACCTGACGGTCGTCCGCTATATTCAGACTCCGGAGCCGGTGCGCCCGCTGCAGGTGGAGCCGCCGTTGCGCATCCTGGCGATGGCTTGCAGCCCGCGCGACCTGGAGCCGCTCGACGTTGCACGCGAACGCGCCGATCTCGAGGCCAGCCTGGAGCGACTGATCGCCGCCCGCATGGTGGAGATCGACTGGGCGCCGGCTAACACCCTGCATGCTGTGACGACGTTGCTCGCTCGGCGCGACTACCACATCTTCCATTTCATGGGGCACGGCGCTTACTGGGAAGAGCCGGAGGGAGGCAGGGCAGGGTATCTCCTCTTCGAAAGTAACGATGGAACGGCGACGCCGGTCAGCGCTGCCCGTTTAGGCCAGGCGTTTCGCCGCACCGTGCGCTTGGCGCTGATTAACGCATGCGAAGGCGCCGTCGGTGATCGCGACAATCCGTCCGCCGGCGTGGCGACCAGCCTGCTGGCGCAGGGGACGCCGGCAGTCGTCGCCATGCAGTTCAGCATCAGCGATGTCGTCGCCATTCCGTTTGCGAGCGAATTTTACAGCGCCATCGCAGTAGGTCTGCCTGTAGACGCCGCCATGACTAGCGCGCGACGCAACGTTTGGGCGCGCTTCGAAGACAGCGGCGAATGGGCGACGCCGGTGCTGTACCTGCGCGCGCCCGACGGCGTGCTTTTCGACCTGAAGCCGACGACCGGCGACGCGCACACCCAGGCGCTGCGACAAGAAGTTGTTGCCTCGACGATGGGCAATCTCGACGTTGACCTGGTTCAACTGCGCGCTGTTCTGTCGTCGGGCGCGGGAGAAGTCATCCGACGACTGCCTGACTGGCTCAAAGGTCGATGGCAGGGCGCCGATCGCACGGCGGAGGAGCTGTATCAGCAAGCCGTTGAACATATGCGCGCGGAACGATGGGCCGACGCCAATCGTAGTTTCAAACTCTGCAACGACCGTTCTCCGGGCTATCGCGACATTATGGTTCTCTGGCAACAGTCGAAGCTGCAGGAGCGGCTTGCCGAACACTATCGGCGTTTGGTCAGCGCCTATGCGGAGCAGAAATGGCAGCAAGTGCTCGAGCTGGCCAGGGCCATTCTTGCCGAAGCGCCCTCTTACAAAGACGCGCTGGCCATGTATAACCATGCGCTGCGCGCCATAGGCGCTCCGCCGCGTCCACCTACACTGCCGCCTGACCCGACAAGCCGGGCGCAACCGCCGCATCTCCCTCCTGCGCGCCCGCCGACGCTGCCCGGCGGCGCTGAAAAACCGGAGACAGGGCACAAATCAGGCCAGGAGCGTCCTCCCTCTCTACCTCGCAGCTCGTAGGAATACGCCGGCGCGAAAATACAACCACCCACCAACGCGAAAGGAAAACGCCATGACCTTCAATGAAGTTGACCAAAGGTATGCTGAATTGAAACTGCAATTCCAGGCTGGCGCCATCTCCGAGCAGGAATTTGACGAAGCACTGCGCGCGCTGATGATTCAGGACGAGCAAGGAAGATGGTGGGCCAAGGCGCGCGAGACCGGCCAGTGGAACTATTACGATCCCGTTATGCAAAACTGGGTGCCGGCCACCCCACCGTCTTCTCCTGCGCAACCGCCGAGGTCGGCTCCACAACCGTCGGTCGATCCTTCGCTCGGGCGTCAGCTCGACGCCCCTGCGCCGCAGGGGCAGGTCGGCGTAGGATTCAGTAGCGTCCAGCCGGAGCTCTCCCCAGGACTCAAGATCGTCTTTTATGTGCTCTCTTTCCTGGTGCCAATCGTCGGCATCGTACTCTACTTTGTGTATCGAAATAAGCCGGCACAAGAAGATCGCTCCGCTGCCAATCTCTTCTTGATCCTTGGGCTGATTGCCTTTGCCCTGAGCTGTTTTTGTTCGATTGTGCCTTTCCTGTTTGCGCCGGTAGTCAATTATTGAACGTTGTGCGTTGAGTGTCTATATGAAGCCTCGAATCGAAATGCGCGCCGCCTGGAATCAAATCGCTGCTCACTATCAGCAGCGCCACGCCATCCCCACCGACAGTGCACACTACGGTCCGTGGGCGCCGCCGGAAAATCGCCTGCGCTTGCTCGGCGACGTGAAGGGATTGCGCATCCTCGAAGTAGGCTGCGGCGGCGGCCAATGCAGCATTGCCTTTGCCAAACAAGGGGCCAGCGTCGCCGGCCTCGACCTGAGCGATGCTCAACTCGAGCATGCTCGCAAGCTGGCGGCGCAGGAAGGCGTTGAGGTTGAGTTCGTCCAGGGAACGGCGGAAGACCTCAGCGCCTTCTGCGACCGCGAGTGGGACGTTGTCTTCAGCGCGTATGCGTTTCAATACGTCGCCGACATGCCACGCTGCCTTGGCGAATGCGCGCGTGTGTTGCGACCTCAGGGACGTCTTGTGTTCAGTCTCGATCACCCTTTTCGCGACTGCTTTTTTGACCCAGAGGAAGACGACGTCACCCTCTACCCGGCGCGCAGCTACTTCGACTCTACGCCTATGACCTGGAGGTTCGACGACACCGGCGTGTGGATGCGCTCCTATCACCACACGATCGGTGAATGGATCGACATGCTGAACCAGGCCGGTTTCCGCCTGCTGCGTCTGCTGGAGCCGTCGCCCCCGGAGGAGATGTTGGACGAAATCTGGCCCTACGATGATCCGCTTTCCGCCCTTCGCCATATTCCGCCCACGATTATTTTCGTGGCCGTTCTGGAGGAGCGACGATAGCGGCGCCGGACGCACCATGCGCAGCCTTCCGTTTGGAAGCCCTTGAACTCATCATGCATAATCTGGCTATGAGTCGTTTCACGCTGCCGACGCCCTGTCGCATTGCTGCGATCGAAGTCGATAACTATCGCACCAAAACTTTTGTCTTTGACGCCCGCCTAGAGGCAACTCCCGGCCAGTTTGTGATGGCGTGGCTGCCGCGGTTCGATGAAAAACCTTTTTCTCTGGTGAACGCCGACCCGGTGACGCTCATGATCACGGCGGTCGGCCCCTTCACACAGCTGGTGCACGAACTGCAGGTCGGCGACCGGCTCTGGCTGCGCGGGGCGTTCGGTCATGGCTTCTGCGCGTTCCCCGAACGACAGCGGCCGGCGCTCG
>JANWYX010000217.1 GCA_025055055.1 Caldilinea sp.
TTGGTGATCTGGGTGGCGGCGGCTGCATTGCTCCGGTGGGGTGTGCGCACCTTCCGGCGTGGCGAAATAATTGCGCGCTGGTGAGCAGCGGCCAACCTTTGAACGAGCGCCTGATAGTTTTTAACACAGCAACCCGGCCACGATCGTAGGTGCGGCTCTCGGCTGCACAGTCTCGGCCGGCTCCATGGCTTGGGACAATTAAGGAAGCGCAGCTGCGAGCCGCGCCCACAGGACACCGCAATAATTTCCTAGGGCGTTCCCCGCTCTGCCCCAACATCGGCAAAGCCAATTTGCTGCTTCTCGTTTGCGCAATGCCTCGCCCACGAGTATGCTGCGCCGCAAGCCGGTGCGGTGATTCGCTCGGCCAGCCTAAGCACGACGCCGCCGATCTTTGGCTTATGCATCCTGCTCCCTTGGAGGGGGCCATTATCGGTCGTTTGTGGAACGGATAGGGCTTCCGGATTCTGCCGAACGCCGCAGAGCGTAGTCGCTTTCAATATGCCGCCAGCGCACGCGCCGCCGCATAGATTTTTTCCGCATTGGGGCGATACGCGTCTTCAAGCGGCGGACTAAACGGCACAGGCGTATCGAGCCCGCCCATGCGCTGTACAGGTGCGTCAAGCCATTCAAAGGCCTCCTCGGCGATCAACGCGGCCACCTCGGCGCCGACGCCGGCCAGCTTGTTGGCAGCGTGCACCACGAGCACCTTGCCGGTCTTGCGCGCCGTCGCCAGGATCGCCTCCTTGTCCAGCGGTTTGAGCGAACGCAGATCGAGCACCTCGGCGTCGATTCCCTCCTGCGCCAGTCGCTCCGCAGCCGCCAGCGCCTGATGCAGCATTGCGCCATAGGTGATGATCGAGAGGTCCGTTCCGGCGCGCGCCCGATTGGCCTTGCCCAGCGGCACGATGTATTCACCGGGCGGCACATATCCCTTGAGCGAACGATAGAGCGGCTTGCTCTCGAAATAGATCACCGGGTTGTCGTCGCGAATCGCCGCAATCAGCAGCCCCTTGGCATCGGCGGGAGTGGCCGGCGCCACAACTTTCAGACCGGGGGTATGGACAAACCACGCTTCGGGGTTTTGACTATGAAACGGGCCAGCGCGCAAGCCGCCGTCCGCCGGCGCGCGAATCACCCAGGGCACGGAGCCCCCCCAGCGGTAGTGGGTGGTGGCCGCAAATTGCACGATGCTGTCGAAGGCCGAGCTGATGAAATCGGCGAACTGCATCTCCACCACCGGACGCAGCCCCATCAACGCCATACCTGTGGCTGCGCCGACGAAGCCCAGCTCGGCGATCGGAGTGTTGATCACGCGCCGCGCACCGAACTCCGCCTCGAAGCCTTTGGTGACCTTGAACGCGCCGCCAAATTCGCCGGCGATGTCCTCGCCCATCAGCAGCACGTTGGGATCGCGGCGCATCTCTTCGCGCAGCGCCTCGCTGATGGCGGCAATGTAGGTCAGTTCGCGGGCAGCGTCGACGGTTTTCTGGCTTACGCCCTCTCTATCGGCAAATTGAACTGCGCCGGCCGTCTTCATATTCTTCACTCTCCTGCATAGACGCCTTGCTCCACCGTCGCCGGGTCGGGCAGCGGGCCGGCCTCGGCCTGGGCAAGCGCATCGGCGATCTCCACCTCGACACGCCTGGCGATTTCCGCCAGCTCCGTCTCGTCGGCGACGCCTTCATCGAGCAGTTTCTGTCGATAGCGCTTGACGGGGTCGCGACTTTCCCAGTGTTCCAGCAATTCCTTTGGCACATACTCGGCGCCGTCGTGGATGGCATGGCCGAGCATGCGCATCGTTTTGGCTTCGATCAAGGTGGGGCCGCCTCCGCCACGTGCGCGCGTCACCGCCGCGTGCACGACTGCGTAGACCGCCTCCACGTCGTTGCCGTCGACCGTGACGCCCGCCATGCCGTAGATTTCTGCGCGGCGGGCAATGTCGGGAATTTTCATCTGTTGATGTAGCGGGGTTGAATAGGCGTATTGATTGTTCTCGACGATCACAATCAGCGGCGCATTCCAGAGCGAGGCCATGTTCAGCGTCTCGTGGAAGAGGCCGGCGCTGCTGGCGCCGTCGCCGGTGAAGGTGAGCGCCACGCGCGGCTCATTGCGGTAGACGAAGCTCATGGCGGCGCCGAGCGCAACCGGCAACGAATGGGGCAAATGGCTGATGAAGCCGATGATGTTGTAGCGCAGATCGCCCATGCCGTGCAGGTTGGCGTCGCGGCCACGCGAGACCCCGTCGGCGCGGCCCAGCAGGTTGCCGAAGACGCGGGCCGGCGTCAGGCCGCGCAGCAGGTAGGCGCCGAGGTCGCGATGCATGGGCGCAATCACGTCCTCCGGCCCCAGGGCATAGGCCGCGCCCACGCTGATCGCCTCGTGTCCGCGCTGGCTGAAGGTGCCACCCACGCCCCGTCCTTGCTTCCAGAGATTGACCATCGTCTCATCGAAGAGGCGCGTCAGCAGCATCCAGTAGAAGAGCTCGAGCCGTTGCCGGTTTGTGAGCAAACACGAGGTCGTCATGCAGCCTCCCGTCGATCAGCCGAACTTTGCACGTAAGATGGCGAGCGCCTGCGCCAGTGTCTCGGCGGCGCTCTGCCCGGTGTTGTCGATGCGCACTGCGTCCTCTGCCGCGCGCAGGGGCGACAAGTCGCGCTCACTGTCGATGCGGTCGCGGCGCAGGATGTCGGCGAGCACCTGGTCATAGGGCACCTGCTTGCCCTGTTTTTTCAGCTCATAATAACGCCGGCGGGCGCGCTCCTCCGGCGCCGCGTCTATGTAAAATTTGATCGGCGCTTCCGGGATCACCACCGTGCCGATGTCGCGGCCCACCAACACGACGCCGCGGCGGTCGCCTTCGCCGCGTCCGTAGCGATAGGCGATCTGGCGCTGGCGCTCGGTCATGGCCTGGCGCACGGCCGGATAGGCCGAGACCACCGAAACGTTGCGGTCCACTTCCGGCGCTCGAATCAGCCAGGTGACGTCCTGTCCATCCACCAGCACGGTGGTGTGGCGCCCATCCTGCTCGTTGGGGGCGGGCGAGCGAATGTCAATGTCGATCTGCTGCGCCAGCGCAGAGATGGCGGCTTCATCTTCCACCGGCGCGCCTCGCGCCAGCGCTGCCCAGGTGACAGCGCGATACATCACGCCGGTGTCGAAGAAAAGGTAGTCGAGCGCCTGCGCCAGTTGGTAGCCCAGTGTACTCTTGCCGGAGGCAGCCGGCCCGTCGATTGCGATCATAGCGGGCGCCAGTTGGAGATGGATGAGCGGCTTGTTCATTTGTTCGTCGGCCAAGCTCATTTTCGCCTTCTCGGATGGGTTTGCAGGTTCAGGCTTGTTTTTCTTGCGACCATCTCCTTGCGCCTTTCTTTGGGGCGAGGAGATGCAATAGGCGCTCGTCGATCCGGCGCGCGGGTCGTCGAATGAGCATCAGCCGCCGACTCCAGCCCCACCGCCCTACGCAGCGCGCACACCTCCGCCCGGGACAAGGCCACGCACTGCCCCGGCGCCAGGTCACCCAGCGTCAAGGGGCCGATCGCCCAGCGTACCAGCCGCAGGGTAGGATACCCCACCGCTGCAGTCATATGGCGAATCTGGCGTTTTTTGCCTTCTCGCAGCACAATGCGCAGCCAGACGCCTGTATTCGGCCCCTTGCTCAGCTTCAGCGCTTCGGGCGGCGCCTGGACGATCTCCACTTCCGCCGGCGCGGTGCGGCCTTCGGGCAATGCGACGCCCTCGCGCAGCGCGGCCAGCGCGGCGGCGGTGGGCGTCCTTTCTACCAGGACATAATAGGTCTTGGGATGTTCGTAGCGCGGATGGGTGAGCCGATGCGCCAGCTCGCCGTCATCGGTGAGCAACACCAGCCCTTCGCTGTGCAGGTCGAGCCGTCCGACCGGGAAAAGTCGGCCCGCGTCCGGCGGCGCCAAGTCGAGCACGGTGCGGCGCTCACCCTCTGCAGCCGGAGCGTCGCTGAGCACCCCGCGCGGCTTGTGCACTTTGTAATAGCGGTGCGTTGAGGCGGGCTTCACCGTTTCGCCATCGACGACAATGCGATCGACCGCCGGATCGACCTTGACGCCCAGGGTCTGCACGATTTTTCCGTTCACCTGCACGCGGCCGGCTGTGATCAATTCTTCACACTTGCGCCGACTGCCGACACCTGCAGCCGCCAGCACTTTTTGCAATCTTTCCAGAGTCATAAAATTGGATTGTAGCGCCGATGCACTTTTGCGTCAACGCGGGAGAGGCGAGCGCCGTTGTCGTCCGGTTCGCTTGAATCAGGTCGGGAAACAATCTCGTTCGGCGCGATATTCAGTTCACACTCGGATCAACACCTTGAGCACCCCTTTTTCACCGGCGCGAGCAATGGCCCGGGCGGCATCCTCCAAGGCATACTCGGCGTGAATCAGCGGACGCGGGTCGATTCGCCCTTCGGTCAGCGCCGCCAATGCCGGTTGAAAGGGACCGCAGCGGCTGCCGATAATCGTGACCTCATCGACCACCAAGCGGCTGAGATCGAATTCCTGCAGGCGATCGGCAAAGGTGCTTTTGAGCATGAGCGCGCCGAGCGGGCGCACCAGCCGCAGCGCAGTGAAAAAGCCTTCGCGCGCGCCCGTGGCGTCGACGACGATGTCCGCCGGTTCGTCGGCCAGATGCTCGAGCAGATCGGGCGCGGCAAGCACGGTGCGCGCCGGTGTAGAGGCAAGCAACGCCAGCTTCTCCGGGTTGCGACCGACGACGGTCAGATCGCAGCCGGTCTGCGCCAGCACGAAGGCGCACAGCAGTCCCAGCCGGCCATCGCCCACCACAAACACCCGCCGTCCGGGCCCGATGCTCGCCTGCTCCAGCAGCTCGTAGGCGGCGGCCAGCGGCTCGGTGAAGACGGCGACCTCGTCGGGCAGCGAGTCCGGGATAGGATGCAGATTTTGGAGCGGGAGCAGTGTGTAGTCTGCAAAGACGCCATTGCGGCCGATGATGCCCAGCGACGTGCGCCGACGGCAGTGTTTGGCGAGACCACGGCGACAGAGCGAGCATCGTCTGCAGCCCACGTTGATCTCGCCGACGACGCGACGCCCTTCCCAGGAACGATCTGCCGGTGCGTCCACGACCTCTCCCACGAACTCATGTCCCAAGACGCCTTGAAAGCCGCCTTTGTAGCCGCGCAACAGCTCGATGTCGGTGGCGCAGACGCCCGCCAGGCGCACGCGGATGAGCGCCTCATCGCCGGTTGGCCGAGGAGTCGGGTAGTCGTTGCGCACGCTTAGCGAGCCGTTGCTCACCACGGCTGCGCGCATCATGGGAGATCTCGAGGCGTTCGGTTGCTTCATCGTGGTCGATCGGCAAAGCGCGGCCATCGTATACGAGGTTAAGCAGCTCTCTGGAGGCCTCGAAATCGATTCGAGGGCTGAGCCGCCTACGAAAAATAACATCGTTCCAGGAAGTTTCGGCTTCCCGGAACGATGAAAACGTCGACCTATTTACGCTGTAGCGGCGGCGCCCTGTCCTACCGATTTCTTCCTATCGCGATGGAACAGCGAACGCTCGTCCCAGGCTACAAGGATCTGCGTTGCGTTGAAGATCGAGCTATACATGCCCGAGATAAAGCCAACCAGCATGGTGGCAACGAATTGTTGCAGCGTCGCGCCGCCGAGCACAAGAATGGCGACTAGGATCAACAACACCGTGATCTGCGTCGCGATCGAGCGCGTGGCCGTCTCGATGATGCTGCGGTTGGCGACGACGGCGAAGCTCTCGTTGCGATAGCGATGGAAGTTCTCGCGCAGACGGTCGAAAATGACGACGGTGTCGTTGACGCTGTAGCCGATCACGGTAAGGATGGCGGTCAACGTTAGGGCGTCCATCTCCCAGCCCGCCACGAGGTTCATGATAGACAGAAAGGAGAGGGTCACCAGCACGTCGTGGATCAGCGCCACTACGGCTGCGACGCCGTAACGAAAGGGGTGCGGCACGCTGCGAAACGCCCAAGCGATGTAAAGCAGGATCAAGAGTGAAGCGGCCGTCAGCGCCACGATCGCCGCTTGGCTCACCTCTCGGCCGATGGACGGCCCCAGGCTGCGATAAGTCAGTTCCTCAAACGGTCCAAACTGCGCCTCAAGCGCCTGCCGCAGACTTTCCTTTTCATCTGCATCCACAGGTTTGAATTTAATTTGGGCCGTGAAATCGTTGTTGACCGTGAAAACGGTGGTGTCTCCGTACCCTGCGTCCACGAAGACTTGACGCACTGCAGCCGGCTGCACCGGCCGGCTGAACTGTACTTCCCATACCGTGCCCCCCGTGAAATCGATGCTCAGCGGCAGCGGCTGCCCGCGCGTCACCGTCGACCAGAGCATGAACACAAGCGCCGGCAGGATCGAGATCAGAGAGATCGTAAACCAGATTTTGCGTTTTTCGACGATGTGATACATCGCGTCCATCTCCTGTGAATTTCAACAGCCGCCGTGCAAAAGGGCTGCTTGGTCAAACCTTATCAGTAGCCGACGATCAATTGCGCCGTCTTTGCACGCTGGTTGCGCATGCCGAGCAATGCCCGCATAAAGGTGCGCGTGATGAAGAAGGCGGTGAACATGGAAATGACCACGCCAAGGCCCAGCGTCAGCGCATAGCCTTTGACGATGCTGGCACCGAACTGGTTGCCAAAAATGTAGAGCACGGCGCAGCTGATCAGGGTAGTTAGGTTACTGTCGAAGATCGCCGGCCAGGCACGGCTAAAGCCCGCCTCCACCGCCAGTCGGGGCGACCGTCCGCTGCGCAGCTCTTCGCGCAAACGCTCGAAGATCAGGATGTTGGCGTCGACCGCCATGCCCACCGAGAGCAGAAAGCCGGTGATGCCCGCCAACGTCAGGGTCACCGGCACCAACTTATAAATGGCCAGGTTAAAAAAGATGTAAATGGTCAGCGCCACATTCGCCAGCAAGCCGGGCACGCGATACATGAGCACCATAAACAGAAATACTGCACCCATGCCGATGAGGCCGGCCGTCAGGCTCCTCTGCACCGAATCCTGACCAAGCGTGGCGCTGATCGAGCGCACATCCACCACTTTGAGCGGCACCGGCAGCGCGCCGTAGCGCATCTGGATCGCCAACGAGTTGGCCTCCGCTTCGGTGAACTGCCCTGTAATCACGCCCTGGTCGCGGATGGCGGCCTGAATTACCGGCGCCGAGAGCACGACGCCATCCAACACGATCGCCATCGGCTGCCCAATATGGGCGCTGGTGTAGTTAAAAAACTGATCTCCGCCGGGACCGGTCAACTCAAAGGCAATTTCCCATTGACCAAACTGATCCTGACGGGCGATGGCGGTGCGCAACACGTCGCCGGTCATGACGGTGGTGAAGATGCGCTCGCCGTACGGGACCCTGCTGGG
>JANWYX010000228.1 GCA_025055055.1 Caldilinea sp.
GGGCGCCGGACTGTGAAGACCTCTTCCCACCGATTGTTCAACCGGTTCCGCCGATCGCCGAATGCCGGCCGGACGCTCCGGACTGTTCGGCGCTGTGGCCGCCGTCTGGGCCGGGCGACGCCTGCACCTATGTGGTGCGCCCTGGCGATACTCTGGCCATGATTGCCCATCGCCACGGCGTCGGTCTCTCTCATCTGATCGCCGCCAACAACATTGTAAATCCAGACTTGATTTTCGTCGGACAGGTGCTGACGTTGCCCGGCTGTTCCGGCATCGCTACGCCGCAGCCGCCGAGCGGCGGCCTTCCTTCAGCAGAGCAGGCTTATGTCGTACGTCCGGGCGACACGTTGAGCCAGATCGCTGCATGGCGCGGCGTCTCTGTGGACTATCTCTGTCGGCTCAACAGCCTCCAAAATCCCAACTTCATCTATGTTGGGCAGGTGCTAATCATACCGTGAGAACACGGGTTGATTAGATAGACTCCTTCGATGGCAGTGCAGGCTGCGGTTCCGGCTCCGCAGCCAGCACTGCAACCCGGCGCAGGCGTTCGCCGTTCATCGGCCGAGATGGCTCATGTCCAGAAGGTTGGCGTTCGAGCTGATCTTCTGAAGGATCGGCGGAGGAGCAACAGGTGCATAGGCCGACGAGTGCGCCGGCAAAGGAAAGCGGCGACGCTGTGCGGAGCGCCGCCGCTCTTTTGAGCAAAATGGTTGCGCTCAAGAGTTGATCTACTCTAGTGGACTGACCCACCGTTCCGTCTGATCGCCTTCGGCCACCCATCCCTCGATGTCCCCGCTGTCAGAGCGAATTTGGAACCAGGTGTAGCCGCTGGCTTGCTGTGGGCCGCCCATCACCGTGAACTCTTGACCGGGATTGACGCGCGTAATCAAGCGGGCGTCGGTGCCGGGTGTCTCGCGCACCGAAAGTTGGCCGGTGCTCATCGTGATGCGCACACGTTCACCCACGCGCGGGGAGCGATTGACAGGCTCCGGCTGGCCCAGCTGAGGGCTGAGCAGGTCGGTTTCGCCGTCGTTTTCCACCGACCAGCCGATGTTGCCTTCACCGTCGTCTAATTTCCACCAGCGATAGCCATCCGCCTCGACCGGCCCATCGATGACGGTCACCCTCAGACGCGAGGGGAGATAGCGCACAAGCGCAGCAGAAATTGACGGCTCCTGACGCATATTGACGCCGTTCGGCGCCACCACCCGCGCCGGCTGCCCGACCATCAGCGCCGTGCCGGGAATCGGCGTTGGCGTGAACGTGGCGGTCGGCTCTGGAGTAGGAGTGTCGACGAGGATGGGCAGGATCGGTGTTTCGATGGCCAACGGGCCGCCCGATGGGCCGGTAAGTTCGACGATCTCGCCGGCCAGGGTCGGCGTTGGTGTCGGCGTCGGGCGATCGGCGAAACTGCCGCAGGCCAGCGTGGGCACCCCCCAGATCAGAGCCACAGCGAACAAAACGCGTAGCCTGATGTGCCGTTTTTGTCTCTCGTCGGAAGAAGTTGCTAAAGCCTTGTGTTTCATGAAATGAAATTATATCCTATTTGCGCCCGGCGCGCTATACTGCCACCGAACGAAATCTCAATGAGAAGGACAAGTTTCGGATGTTCAGAGCGTGATCGCCTTTAACCATTGGATGTGCGGCAATGCGCTGATCTGGGCTTGCAGCTCGGGTGTCGTCGGTTCATCGGTGCCGAGCGCCATGATGGCTTCGCTGCGCGGCGCGCGGCGGCCGACATGCATGAAGCTGATGTTGACATCGGCGTTGCCCAGGATGGTGCCTACTGCGCCGATGATACCCGGCCGATCGTTGTGCAGCGCCAGCAGCACGTG
>JANWYX010000241.1 GCA_025055055.1 Caldilinea sp.
CAGCGCCACGGTCTGCGGCGCTCTGCCGGTTATCAACATCGGCCGCCGCGACCTGATCGCAGCCGACATCTTGATGCTGCGCGGGGTCTTCAACGCCACCACCAACTTCATCCTCGCCGAAATGGCGGCCGGCCGCAGCTACGCCGACGCGCTGGCGGAAGCGCAACGTCGTGGGGTGGCCGAGCGCGACCCCAGGCTAGACGTGGAAGGATGGGACTCGGCCTGCAAACTGGTGATCCTCGCCAACAGCATGCTGGGCGTCGACGCCACGCTGGCAGAGGTCTCAGTGCACGGCATCGCCGACGTCACGCCGGAGGCGCTGGCGCAGGCGGCGCAGCGCGGGCAGACGATCAAACTGCTGGTGAGCGCCGAGCGCAGCCAAAACGGCTATGCGCTCGCGGTCCGTCCCACCTCCATCGACGCCTACAGCTTTCTAGGGCAATGCAGCGGTTGGGAGATGGGGATCGAGATCGAAAGCGACCTCTACGGCCGCATGTTCTATAAAATCTGGGAACGAGAGCCACTGCCCACCGCGGCTGCAATGATGCGCGATGCAGTGAATCTAATGGGTGCAAAGAGTGAAACATGATCGCCGGTTTCGTCGTGGTGCGCACCCTCCGAAACACCCCCTTCACAGACATTGCGTCTTACCGTGGCTCTTCGACAAGTGTAGCCTTCACCTCGAGCCGACGTCCATCACGAAGAATGGTAAGTGTGACCACGTCATCGACGTGATAACGATTCTCCAGCAAGTTGTCCAGATCGGAGACGGATGCAACCTGCTGATCGTCGACGGCCAGCAGAATGTCGCCGCCTGTAAAGACGAGTTGACCGCCGATGATCTGCTGTCGTTGCGCCCCGCGCACGCCTGCAATAGCAAGCGGCGACCCTTCATACAATTGCACCAGCAACAGCCCTTGCTGCGTCGGCAGGCGCAACGCCTCGGCGAGGCCCGGAGTAATGTTGTAGGCGTAACGGATGCCCAGCCAGGGACGACGATAGTAGCCGAGCGTGAGGAGGTCGGGCAGGATGCGCTTGAGCGTATCGACGGGCACGGCGAAGCCAACGCCGGCGCTCGTCCCCGTTGGACTGAAAATGGCGGAGGTGATGCCGATCACGCGGCCGCTGCTGTCGAGCAAAGGACCGCCGGAGTTGCCTTTGTTGATGGCCGCGTCAGTCTGGATGACGCCGGTGATGGTGCGATTGTCCGGCCCCTCGAGCGTGCGATCCAGCGCACTGATCACGCCTGTCGTCAAGGTGCGACCGAATTGTCCGAAAGGGTTGCCGATGGCGATCGCCCACTGCCCTACGCGCAGGTCATGAGAGGAACCAAGGGTGACCGGATGCAACAGATCTGGATCGACGTTCACCTTGAGCACGGCGACGTCGTTGCGCGGGTCGATGCCGACCACGGCCGCCGGAGCGACGACCTGCTCACCGAAGCTCACCTCGATGAACTCAACGCCCTGGATCACATGGTAATTGGTGAGGATGTGACCTTCGCGATCGATCACGAAGCCGGAGCCGGCTCCTTCCTGGGGGATCACGTTGAAGAAAAAGTCGCGGCGCAGGGTGCGCGTGGTGATGCTGACCACCGCCGGCGCGACCTCCTCGTAGACACGCACAATGCGCCGCTCGAAGAAATCCAAGCCCGCGGCGTCGATCAAGAGCGTTTCCGTCAGATCTTTCGGTGCGGACTGAGGAACAGAGGTTAATTCGACCGACGATTCTGAGTTAGGCGGCGCAATGCGCAACGCCTCGGTAACCAAGCGAAACGGCGTCTGCCCGGTACAGCCGGTCACAAGCCCTGTTGCGACCAACCAAAACGCCAATGCAAGCAGGCGTGCGGCGATCGCCTCGCCTCTTCCATGGCGAAGGTTTCCTCTCCACGACAAGCCGATGCATGATATCCCAAGAAACGTTAAACCGATCAGCCTCACAATGTCTTCGCCGCCTCGTCGAGGGTCGTCAACCCTTCCTTCAACGCATAGAGCGCCGCCTGCGTGCGATTGGCAAGGTGTAACTTGCTCAGGATATTGCTGACGTGTGTACGCACCGTCCGTTCGCTGATGACAAGCGCATCGGCAATCTCCTGATTGGAGTAACCGCGCGCCACGAAGACCAGAACTTCCACCTCGCGTTCCGTCAACGGCTCATCGGTCTGAGGCATATTGGTGGCCGGACGATTCAGCTCGCGGATCAACTTGCGCGCGATCGCCGGGTGCAGCGAAGATTCGCCGGCGTACACATCGCGAATGGCCTGGATCAGCTCATAGGGCGAAGAGTCTTTGAGCAGATAGCCCAACGCTCCGGCCTTGATGGCAGCAAAGACTTTCTCATCGTCCGAGAAACTGGTGAGCACCAGAATGCGCGCTTCGGGATGCTCGCGCTTGATCTCCTGGATGGCTTCAATACCGCTCTGCCGCGGCATAACTAGGTCCAGCAAAATCACATCGGGGTTGAGCGAGCGCGTCTTCAACACAGCCTCGATGCCATCCGCCGCTTCGCCCACCACATGGATGTCCGGCTCTGTCTCCAGCAATGCGCGCAACCCTCCACGCACCACATGATGATCGTCTGCAATTAAGACCCGGATCGTTTTTTTGTCGCTCAATGTGCACCTCCGCGGATCACTAGGTGTAATGGTGGACTTTTATCATGGGTTCACTTCATCCGTCAACGGCAGCACGATGCGCACACAGGCGCCTTGTTGAGGCGCAGATTCAAAAATAAGGCTGGCGTTGAGCTGCTGTGCACGCTCTCGCATGGTTGTCAGCCCTTCTCCGTAGACGAATTTGGGATCGTTCACTGCAAATCCGACGCCGTTGTCGCGAATTTCAAGCCAGAGCTCCTTTGCTTTGACGCTCAGCCGCACGGTCACCTCAGACGCGGACGAGTGTTTGAGCGCATTGTTCAGCGCCTCCTGACAAATTCGATAGAGGCCATCTTCGATATAGGTAGGGAAGGTGGCGCTTCCCTCCACTTCGAGGCGGGTCGTGATGCCGTTGCGCCGCTCCACGGCATCGAGACGTTGGCGCAAGGCTTCCACCAACCCCACTTGTTCGAGCACGGCCGGCTGCAACTCGTAAAGCAGAAGACGCAGTTCTTTCAACGCCTGCTTGGCGGTTTCGCTCAGTTGTTGTAGATACTCCTGCACCCGGTCAATTTGGCCTAAAGAGGCGAAGCGTTTGCCGGCTTCTGCAAAGAGCGAAAGGCTGTAGATGGACTGCATCACGGCGTCGTGCATTTCGCGCGCCAGCCGCTCTCGCTCCTGTAAGGCTGCGGCCTTTTTGGCTTTTTGTTGCAGCCGATCGGCGCCTTGCGCCACAATGACCTGATCCGCCAGCCATTCGGCGACCTGATGAGCATTCGGAGAAAGGTGCGGCGCTTTCAGGTCGAGCACGAGAGCGCCTCGGATTTGGTTCTCGATGAGAAGGGGCACCGCCAGCCGCACGCTGACCTCCTCTTGGCCATCTCGCAGCGGCATCGGGAAGAAGATCAGTTTATGCTCTGCGTTCAGAAGGGTCGTCAGCGGCGATTGAAGCAGCGCCTTGGCGTCTGTGATGCTGCCGGTGGCATAGAGAACATCTACATTTTCAGGCGTTCCCCACGCCTCTGCGTGCTCCGACAACCAGAGCACCACCATCCCAACCGCGTTCAAGATACGCCGCGCCTGTTCATACACATAATCCAGCATCTCGACTAACGTATAATTAGAGATGCTCATGAAAAGTAAGTTGCGCAGGCCGTTCGCAGCTTCTCGGCTGCGATCCATTTCTTGCTGACCCTCGAGCAGGCTGCGCTCCAATGCAGCCGCATAGCTTCTCAACTGTTCCGGAGGAAGCGTGGGCGCAAGAGGTGTTGCCACAAGGATGTACCTCCCCCCTCGCGAGGAGCCATATCCCCGCGAAGAAGAGAGCACAAGCCGCGGCCCTTGCTCTGGGCCTACGATAAAGCTTACGACGGGGGCAGCGACATCCAGCGCAGACAACGGCGGTAATTGTCCAAGCGCACGACCAAACCAGGTGTCGGTGAACCCACTTAAGGGCTGCCCAAGCACATGATGCTGCATCCGGTTGAGTAAGATGCAAAATGCATCGTTCGCCATAACGATAATAGAGCGCGCATCAACGATGGCCACAGCCGGATCGCCGCCAGAGGAAGATTGCTGTTCAAAAAGTGTTCCGCCGGTCGTTTGCTCGAACATTCTGATGTGTCGAATCATCCTCTAAAACGTGGTTCAACTCAATTTTACACCAATTTGATGTGGGAGGAATACGTTTTCATGCAGAGATTTCTGCGTCGAATTGCACGAAATCGCCGATGCAAGTTTGCGGATAAGCTGTGGACAACAAATTTTTTGCTTTTTAATATTTTCCACAACTGCGGAAAACTTTTTGCCTTTGTCTACACCTTCGTTGTCGCAACAACAACCTTCTGTGCTCACAACATCTCTAGGAAACTTGCATTGAGAACTAGGCGCCGGAGATAACTTTTCGCAGTATATAAGCAAATTATGCGCACATTATACACAGGGTGTTTGCAACCAAAAACCCTTTCTCTAGGGTCTTCTTTAATTTTCTATCCCATATTTAGGGGACTTTGTTTCCCGGTGCAATG
>JANWYX010000263.1 GCA_025055055.1 Caldilinea sp.
CGGTTGTAGACGAAGAGGGTCGCTTGCTCGGCCTGTTGGGTCGCGCCAGCGTGTTGCGCGGGTTGATGGAGACGGACGCAAGCGCATAGGCGGGAGAAGGTGAGAGCGGGAGAGCCTGAGAGTAAGAAAAAAGGCGCAGCCATGGAGACTGTGCAGAAGCAGTGTCGGTGTTTTTTGTGAAGAGGAGTAGGTGAGGTGACCAGAACGCATAAATGGAAGTCCAATCCTTACCAGCTGCTACTGATGGCGCTGACCTTCTTCGCCCTAACGCCGCTGCTGGCGCCGGGCTATTTCTACAGCGCGCACGACGGTCGGCACAGCATCTTCTTCGTCGCCATGTTCGACGAGGCGATCCGCGATGGCGCGCTGTGGCCGATCTGGGCGATGCATCACAATCAAGGGTACGGATTTCCCACCTTCCTGCTCCAGGCGCCGTTGGCATTTTATGTGGCGCAAGGCTTTCTCCTCCTTGGCCTCGGCGTCACCACGGCGGTGAAATGCGCCTGGGCCGCGGCCTTTCTGCTGAGCGCAGGGGGCATGTACGGCCTGGTGCGCCGCTGGGTCTTGACCTGGCCGCAACAAGGCGTATCGCCGCTCAACACAGGAGAAATAGAGCGACAGGCCAGCCAAGCGGGCTTCATTGCAGGGTTGCTGTATGTCTTTGCGCCCTACCATCTGCTCGACATGTACGTGCGGGCTGCGCTGGCGGAGACCATGCTGATCGGCTGGCTGCCGTGGGTCTTCTGGGCGTTTGACCGGCTCATTGGGGAAGGGCTGCATCGCGGCTGGCAGACGCGTCTTGCCGTCGCAGCGCTGTCGTACGCTCTGCTCGTTTTCACCCATGCCTTTGCGATCATGGCTGTGACTCCGCTGCTGGTAGCGTTCATTTTGTTTCGGCTCTGGGTGCAATGGCGACGCGAGGGTGCGCTCGCCGACCGCCGTTGGCGAAGCATGGCGGCGCAGTTCGGTGCGGCCGCCGCGGCCGGCGTCGCAGGGTTAATGGCGGCGGCGATCTTCGTGCTGCCGCTGCTGCTGGAAGGTCCGCTGCTTTCGCAAGAGGATTGGGTAAGCGACACCTACGTCTATTCTCGCCACTTCGTACACTGGGGACAGTTCTTCAGCCCGTTCTGGGGCTATGGCTATTCAGACGATCCAATCGGCGCCAATGACGGCATGGGCTTCCAGCTCGGCCTCCTGCCGGTGCTCCTGGCGCTTGCCGCGCTTTCTTTGCTCATCGCGCGCATGTGGCGCACACGCAGCCTGCCGATCTTCTTGCTGGCGACCACCGCTGCGTTGCTGTGGATGATGACACCCGGCGCAGCATGGCTGTGGCAAACGCTCTCCTTTCTGGAAGTGCTGCAGTTTCCCTGGCGGCTGTTGACGCTGGCAATCTTCGTGCTCAGCGCCCTGGGCGGACTGACAGTGTGGTCGCTGCTCAGCCGGTCCTCCTCACGGCAAAAGAGCGAGGTCGGCGTGTTGGTGATGGCGGCGACGATCGTCTTTGCAAGCGCAGGCTACGCTCGACCGGCCTCGCTGGAGGCGGTCGAACCGTGGCGCGAGGATGGCCGCGCCGTCTTTCAGTTCGAGCGCCAACATCCCGATATGCTCGGCTATACGAATTTCGTGCAAGAACGCTTCACCGAAACGCCGTTGACGGCGCAGTATGCAGCCGCGCTGGCGCAGGGCGCTGCACCCTTTGACCCAAATCAACTGGAACGGCTGAGCGTGCTGTCCGGCGTAGGGGCCGTGACCGCCGCCTATAGCCGCGGCCATCGCTTCGGCGGCGAGGTTGCCATGCAGACGCCCGGCGTGGTGCAGATTCGGCTCTTCGCCTTCCCCGGCTGGCAGGTGCGCCTCGATGGACAAATCGTCGACTATCGGGTCTCGCCGCCGCACGGCGTCATGGAGATCGACGTGCCGGCAGGCGTCCATCGCATCGACGTTGAAATGGGCCAGACGCCCGCGCGCACTGCCGGCACAGCCATCTCCGGGATCACGCTGGTGGGATTGTTGGTGTTGGTGTTAGTGGGAAGGCGCACCGCGGCGCTTTGATTGGCCGGCGGCTAAGGCTCTTGGGCCACCCTGTCACGCCGAAGGAATGCCCACGCAAGCGCTGCAGGGAGCATGTCACGCCGGAGGCGCGGCCTACGTAAGCGCCGGAATTTTGGGGGGCGCACGTCACGCCGAAGGCGTGGCCTACGCCCTTAAATCAGCGTCCGCATGCGCAGGATCACATCGCCCAGTCGTTGCAATGCATCGGCGATGTGGGGCTTGCCTTCGCGACGCAGCTGCTCCGCAGATTGATGCAACACGGCAAAAAACGTCCCATCGATCCGGGGGAGGTTCAGGTTGATCTCTTTCATCAGCGCTTCGTCGTCGGGCGCTTTAAGAAAGGTGCGAATCAGGTCGAGCGCTTCCTGATGCGTCATGGCGGCTATGAGCCCATGCGGAAGAAATGCTTCGCAACGACAAACAGTTTTCTCACACTGAACCCGGTGGCGTAGACGCGACGCTGCAACAAAACACCCTTAAAGATTTTATGAACATACCAGTAAGTCTTGTCGATGAAGGCGTTGTGCGGCGCTTTGATCAACCAGCGGATCACCGGCTCCAGCCAAGGAAACTCGACGCCGATGGCAAACCAGCGCTGGAGATGTTCGACCTGGCGTTTTTCATTTTCATCCTGATAGAGCAACGGCGAACGCTCCCATGAGATCGAGGCGATGTCGTCGAAGGTTCCCACGTTGGCCAATCCCATATCCTCGGCGTACTTGCCCAGCTCGGTGCCGGGGTAGGGCTGAAAAATGAAGGCCTGGGCGTAGGAGACTTTCGCGGCGGCGTTGAGGCGCATGGTCTCGATGTCATCCTCCAGCCGGCTGCCGGGCAATCCGAGAATATTGGTGGCGGTCACGTTGATGCCGACCGAGCGCAGCAGGCGGCCCGCTTCAATGATTTGCTCCTTGCTCATATGGCGCTTCAGCAGATCGCGGCGGATGCGATCGTTGCCCGCTTCGATGCCCATACTAACCGTATAGGCGCCGGCTTTGGCGAGCAGGTCGGCCGTATAGGGTGCGCGCACCAGCAGGTCGGCGCGCACGTTGCAGAAGAACGGCAGCCCCACCTCGCGCGGCCATTTGTCTGCAAACTCTTCGAGCCAGTCGTCGAAAATAATGAACAGGTCGTCGATGAAGAAGACGTGCTCCAGTGGCCACTGCGAGCGCACCCACTTCACCTCATCGATGATCTTATCGACCGGTCTCTGGTTGCCGCGGCGCTCCCGCTTATAAATCTGGTAGTAGGCGTGGTTGAAGCAGTAGGTGCACTGATAGGGGCAGCCGCGCGAGCCCATGAAGTGCTTGATCGGCGAATCACGGAGGTAGGGATGTTTATCGTAGATCAGGGGGCGATCGGGGTGCGGCAGAGAACCGAGGTCATGGATCAAGGGGCGCACGGGATTGCGCACGATCTCGCCGTCGATCTTGAACCACCAGTTGGGGATGTCCGGCTTCAAGCCGCCGTTGCCCAACGCGTTCGCCAAATCGACGATCGGCCCTTCGCCCTCGCCTACGCACAGGCCGTCCACGCCCGGCTCCTCGATCATCTCCGGGAAGAACGTCGGGTGGGGTCCACCGAAGACGGACATTACCTTATGGCCGTTCAACGCCTCCCGAATCTTCAAGTTGAGGTCAAAGTAGTAGCGGTGCGAACCGGTCATGACGCTGTAGCCGAGGATGTCCGGCTCGAACTCGCGCGCCACCTGCACCGGGTCTTCCAGGTCGGCGACCGCCAGCGCCACCTCGTGACCGGCCTGTTTCAGCACCGAGGAGAGCTGCATGATGCCCTGTGGCTCGTAGTTGATCTGTTTTTCGACAAACAACACGCGCATGGATGTGCACCTCCCTTGAGAACGTGAATCTCTTCGTGCGGTTCCTGTCTTCCGGTTTCCAAATCCGCCGACATCCTTGTGGGATGCGGGCATTTCCTGACAATATCGATGTCAAGTAACTGATGAGTCCATCACCGGTGCAAAACAGAATCAACGACGATTCTCGATAATTTCCGACTCGATTTTTCAAGTGGGGAACCCATCGATGCGCACACGAACGTTTGAGTTCGTCGGTCAGCCGTGCAACACCTCTGAAAGCAAAGCAGCGCTACCATTCCTGCCGGCGATGCAGCCGATTGTACTACAGATTGGGCGACCCATCAAATGCGTTTTCCGACTTTTCCCCTGGCATCCTGCACAATTTCGTTTGGAGGATCTCTCAAAATTGTGGCATAGTAGGCCACAAAAAAATAGTAGGCCACAAAAAAGTGGAGCGCAAGCTATGGAACAGCGGTTTATCCGTTTCAAAGACAGCGCCGGCAGCTACGCCAGAGTCGTCGCCGATTTTCAGGCGAAAGTGATTCTAACCTTGCTGTACGGCGTCGTGGCGCTGCCAACGGGCCTGGTTGTGCGCATGACCGAAGATGCGCTGACATTGCGGCGTCCGCATAGGCACTCCTATTGGCGCACTCGCGCCCTTTCCTCGACCCGATTGCAGGATGCCAGACGACAGGGATAGCGTATGTATATCCTGGGCATCTCCTGTTTCTACCATGACGCCGCAGCCGCCCTCGTGGCCGACGGCCGCATCGTCGCTGCTGCCGAAGAAGAACGCTTCACGCGCGTCAAAGGAGACGCCTCATTCCCGCAGAACGCCATCGACTTCTGCCTGCGCGCCGCCGGCATTCCGGCGCAAGCGTTGGATTACGTCGTTTTTTACGAAAAGCCGTTGCTGAAGTTCGAGCGGATTCTCTACTCGACGCTCTCGACGGTCCCACGCAGCGCCGGCCTCTTCCGTGAGGCGATGATCACCTGGTTCAGCGAAAAGTTGTGGATGAAGTCGCTGTT
>JANWYX010000281.1 GCA_025055055.1 Caldilinea sp.
GTCAACGCAGCCGAATCCGAGCGACGACTGAACGCCATCAGCCAGGGATCGATGGCAAAGAGCGCTGCAGTCACCAACGCAGCCGTTCGCCCAATCCAGGGTCGCCAGAACCATGGCAACAGGACGGTGGCGACGCCGAAAAGCGCCGGGATGACGCGCGCTTGCGCATCGCCATCGCCGATCATCCAAAAGAGCAGCGACTGCAATCCGTACAACAGCGCGCTCTCCGGCGCGGGCGCTCCACCGACAAACTGCTGATTGGCGGCCAACCATGCACTCCAGGCGGCTGCGCTTTCCTGAGGCGAAAGCGGCTCCGCCCCCAGCCCGATAAAGCGCACTATCACCGCCGCTGCCAGGATGAGGGCATAGAGTAGATGCTCTCCCGTCAACCGGGCAGCACCCTCGGAAGCCGCCTTTTCCTCCGCCGGCGGCGCCGAGGGTGCGCCGCCGGCGCCATCCGGGCGATGCGCTTTCTCGCTTGTGGGATGGATAATGCTCACTTCTACAGCACGCTCGGTCGTTTCGCGCATCGAAGTCGTTTCACGCATCGAACACTCTGCTGAAAATCCGCCGTTCAATCCGCTCCCAGCCACATCCGCTATGGAAGCCGATAAATCCGCACCATTGTATCAGGAGACGCGCCATCTTCATAGACGAGCTCTAGCCGCGCGTACAACGTCTGCTCCACCGCCGGCGAGAGACCGTATTGGGCTCGCTCGGAAGGACCTACATACAGATAATTTGCGCCAAAGGTTTTCAAAAGACGAAGCGCTTCGTCCGGCGAGGCGCCGCCGTAGATCGCCTGCAGCGCCTCGGGACGTCCCGCTGCCATGCGACCGTAAGCACGGCCGCGCCACTGCGACTCGTGGCCGTCCCATCCCAGCAACGTTTGCCTGCCCGTCATCGTGCTGATGCGGTTGGTGTCTGCAGCATAAGAACGTCCCTTGCCTTCGACCACGATGTCCGTCGGCAGCGTGTTGGCGCGCACCCATTCTACGGCGCCGTATTCCGCCGGAGCCAGAGCGGCGAGATAGGCGGAGGCGTCGAACGTCGGCGGGCGCGAGAAGCCCTGTGTCTTGCTGTATGCGCCGGCGACCAAGTAGATGGTTGAACTGAGAGCCAACGCAAGGGCAGCCAGGCTCAACGCCGCGGGTGCAATGCGTCGATCCCGCTGGTGGGTCAAGCCGGTTGCAATCGTAAATGCGCCGGCGAGGCCGAAGAGCAGCCAGGCCTGGTAGTAAAACTTAAAGATCGTGTTCATGCGCCAGCCGAAGTTGTCGCGCAGATAGACGATCTCCGGCGTCAGCGTCAACCCCAGCCCGAGCGCCGCCAACGTCAGCGCAAAGAGCAGCGGTCGCTCTTCCGGCGCCATGGTTGCGAAGCGATGCAGGCCGGTCCAGAGCAAGGCAAGTGCAATCGCCGTCATTACGCCGACGATCAAAAAGGTGAAGGGCTGACTTGTCCACCGCTCCACGATAAATGGAAGATAAGAAGTGGCGCCGTCCGGCAGCGCAATGTTTCCCAACAACGTTCGGCCGCCTTCTGTGTTTGTCGCTACCCAGGCGGTCAACGCAAGCAGCGACGCCGGCAGGCCCATCGTCAGCACGCCGGAGACCAGCATGACCTTCAGATGTGGACGAAACGCCGCCCATCCCAACGCCAACAGCGCAGTTAGAGTCAGCAGCGCCGTGGCGAACATGGCGACGTACTGCGAGAAGCGCGTGGGATGAAAGAGATTGGGGATCAGCCCTCCGACCTGGCTCTGGGCGGTTAGAAAATAGGGAAGATACAACAGAAAAGCGAGCGCGAAGAGTGCGAAACCCGCCATCGCCGCCAGACCGAGCGCCTGCGCTGCATGCGATTCTGCCCCTTCTCCACGTTCGGCGGAGAGCGAGCGCATCAGCGCGGCTGCGATGCTGAAGGTCGTCAACAGCCAATAGGGAGGATAGTCCCATGTATTCAGAAAAAGCAGCGATCCCGTTATGACGGCGACCAATAGAAAGCCGCCCCATCCCAGCGGGAAAATAAGCTTCATCGCCATCACGCGCGCAACAACTCCGCCGAAGGCCGGGAAAGCAAATCGAGAGTCGAGATCTCCCTCGCTTCTCTCTCCTTTCTCCGCCGTCTGCTCTTCACCGCGCTTTAGAAAAATTGCCAGCGCGGCGGCTACGGCCAGGATAGCGAAGGGCATCGCTGCCACGTGTGGATGATTGTCGCCGAGGATATAGCTGAAGGCGGGAAACTCATCGATGACCTCGATGTGCTCTCCACGCAGGCTGACGTCGGCGAGCACGCGGCTGCTGCGCCACCACCACCAGCCATAGCTGACGAACCACTGGCGCGTCACTTCGGCGTTTTCCGGAAAGCCCCGCACTTGCAGCCACGCAGCCGGCCGGGAAACATCGACGCCGTTGGCGTGGAGCCATTCGAGCAGCCCCTGTAAATTGGCCGAGAGGCCGACCAGCAAGGCTGCCGTGAACCCGCCTCCCAGCGCAGCGCCGAAGCGACGGCCGGTCGCCGCAACCAGGTTGTAGCCGACGCCGAACGCTCCGGTGAGAAGCAATCCAAACCAAACCGCCTGCGACAGGTTGTAGGCGACCGCCGCCGATTGCCCGGCCATCAGTCCCACCATGTTCATCAGCCAGTAGCCGAAGTAGTAGTAGCTGATCGGATAGCCCGCCAGCCAGGCGTCGTGCGGCGGATAGGTGAGGCTGGCGCGGATGCTGTGCATAAACATCAGGTCCATCGGCTGCTCGGTGTGATCGGCGGCCGGGTCATGCGCTCGCACCCATGCCCATGCGGCGAAAGCGCCAAGAAAGAGCAGCTCGACGAAAAGCACATAGCGCCAAGAAGGGAGCCGAGCGAAGGGAAGCGAGGAAGGTTTGCGCCGGCCGACGATCGTGCTGACGACGGCTAGCGCAATCAACGCCAGCCATGCGCCGCCGATGTCGTTGTGCAACAGGCCGAGGCTATAGGCAATCCACAGGAAGTAGCCGGTCAACAGAACGCCAAGCAGACGGCTGAAGGCGTAGCCGCGATCCGGCAGTGCAGCAAAGAAACGCAGCGCCAACGGCAATGCCGCCGCCGTCATCATCTGCACCACCATATAAACTGCAAAAAACTGCCCGACCAGCGTCATGCCCCTTTATGCTCCTGCTCTCACCCTCTCCTGCTCTCAACTTCTCTCTGCCGCACCGCCGCCTCTGGCAAATATGTCCCGTCCGCCTGAAGCGCCAATCGCCCCGGCACGGCATAGATCGTCACCCGTTCATTTTGAAAGAGCGGCGTCAGCAGCCCCTGCGCCGCCATGTTCTCGAACTTACGTACGCCGTCGGGATGCAAATAACGCTCCAGCTGACCGATATAGATCAGATCGACGTGTAGCTCCTCGAGAAGCTGCAGCGTGCGCGCAACGTCGGGCGTCTGCCACAGCTCGCGATGCAGACCATCGCGACGGCCGACGTCCTCCGGGTAACGCTGCTCCTGTTCATGCATCCCGCGCAGACCGCTCAGGCCGGTGTTGCTCGCCATGCGCGTCCCCCACGCTCGATAGTAATCCACTTCGGCGCTCTCCAGAATCACGGCGTTACCCCGAATGTGGTGCAGCAGCCACTGCAGCGCCTCCCATTCGTAGCGCAGCTCGATCACGTTGTTGGAATCCGGCCAGGAGTAGCTGCCCTGCCGCATAAAATCCAGCCCGTTGAGCGTGCCCACCTCCGGTCGCCAGCCGGGCATGCGCTGTTCGAGCCGCGCCGGCGTGCCCAAGATCGGGTAAGCCAGGCCGGCCAGCAAAAGCAGCGCAAACACGACTGCCCAGGCAAGGCGCAGTGAAAAAGAGCGCGCCCTGGCATATGGGGAATTGAGGATGGCGGGGGACAGGGATGGCGCCTCTATCCTCTCTTGCTCTCCTGCCCTCTCTCGCACTCTATCCGGGAAGAGCGCATCGAGCAGTCGCGGGGTGGCGATGGCAGCCGCGACGCCCCAGATCACCCACACCTGACTGAAGAATTTGAAGAGGGTGTTCATGCGGTAGTAGTCGCTGCCGTTGAGAAAGTCTTTCAGGTAGAAGACCTGCGTGCCTGCCAGGATCGCCAGACCGGTCGCCGTGAGCACGGCGGCGAGCGCAGCTCCGGCGTCGGTTGTCCGCGCACTGCGCCAGAGCACGGCGGTCGCCAACCCTAACCAAGAAAGGCACAGCGCCAGCACGCTCCAACCTGCCAGCCAGGCGACCGCCGCCAGCGCCAGGCTCGCAGGAATCAGCGCCAGGAAGAGCAGATAAAAAAAGCTCGGCGTCCGCACCAACCGATTGTGAAGAGAGAGGGCGCGTGGCAGAGAGTCGAACCGTCGCAGGAAAAGATGAACTGCGCGCTCGATTCCGGACGGTTTGGGAAGAAAGGGCGACTGCGACGCAGAGGTCAAAAGGCCCACGTCCGAGGCTGTCGGCGGTTTCCGGATTGCACCGGTCAGGCGCCTGCCCGCCAGATAAAACGTCCAGCTCGCCAAAACAAACAAGAAAAATCCCCAGATGAGCAGCCATTTGCCCAGGGGATCGGGCGCTTTCACCAGCCCGACGCCGGAGGCGCCGACGTTGACGTAGTTCAGGAAAAAGGGTGCAAAGAGCAGGTATGCGCCGCCGGCGTAGAGCGCAGCGGCCAGCAGCGTCGTCGGCCAGTTGATGCGTCCTCGGCCGCGAAATTGAGCGACCAGGAAGGTCAGCACGCCCAGGCCGAAGTACGTCGGCAGCTCCCACAGGTTGACGACGGCAAGCGCGCCGAGCAAGAGAGCAAAAAGCGCTACATACGCCAGTCCGGTCGGCCAGGAGCGTCGCCAATCGGTTGCGCCTTGCTTCAAAAGCGTCAGCGCCAACGCCAAGAACATCCCAGAAAGTGGAATGCCGATGAGATGAGGATGGAGGTCGGCGAAAAGGAAGCTCCAGAAAGGAAATTCGTTGATCGTAGCGTCGAGCACACGGCTCGGCGCCCAGAAATCATAGGGAGGCAATTGCGCAGCGCCGCCGAGCACAAGACGCAGCCCTCCGACTGCGGCGACAATTTCGGAAAGTCCTCCAAACGCCGACTGGAAATTCGACGACGGATTCAGCCGCGCCAAACTGCGCACCACCTGTGCGAAGCCGTCCAGGTTGCCGAGGATCGCTACGTAGAGCGGCCCCAGCAACGCTGCGCCCAAGCCGGTCATCCAGGGAAGAACCGAACGGCCCGGCTCGGTTTTCCGGTTTTTTTCCACCGCCGAATATGCCACCGCAAAGACATTTGTCACCGTCAGTGCAAAGAGCGTCGGGATCGCCAGGTTGAAGGCGACCTCGGCGTAGATGCCCGTCAGCTTGATAAGATAGGCGACCAAGTAGAGGCCGAAATAGTAGTAGTTGATTACGCCGCCTGCAAAGTGCGGGTTGACCGGCGGGAAGGTTGGGCTGCGCAGAATGCCGTTGAGGAAAGCGAACTCCATCTGCTTCTCGCCGCCGAACCAGGGCTGCCAAAGGTCAGGATTCTGCAGTCGCACCCAGACGAAGCCTAGGAAGGCGGCAGCAAAAAGAATCTCACCCAGAAGCATCAAAGGCCAGTTGGCGCGGATGAAGGCGCCCATCGCCTTGCGCTGCCGGTGCACAAGCCCTGCGCTTACGAGCGCCAGCAGCGCCACCGACAGCCATGAAAACACCACCGTGTTGCGCAGCAGCCCCAGGGACGTAAGCATCCAGAGCAACCAGCCGGCCAGCAGCCAACCAAAGGTGCGGCTCAGGAAAAAGCCGGCATCGCGCAGCGGGCGAAGCAATCCAAACAGCAGAGGCCACGCCAGCCAACCGAGCAACGTCAGCACAGCCCACCACCATGCGATCGCCGGCAACGTGCTCTCGCTGGCGATGACATTCCAGCGATAATTGTCGACGAGCGGCAGCTCTTGGATCGGACGGTCGAACATCAACGACGGACGCTTGTCCGGCGGTGGAAGGCTTGGCGCAGGCTGACCGACGCCCAGCAGACCAAGGATGCGATTGAGCAGCCCACGCTGTTCACTCCCCGGCTGACTGCCCAACCCCAGCCACTCCAGCAGCGGGCTCAGCGGCGAATCCTTGCCTCGATAGTAGGAGATCGCTTGCTCCCAACTGCGGTCGAAGATAGCGTCGAACTCGGCGTCGCTCAGGTCGCGCACCTTGCGAAAGATCGTGACCTGGGGATGGTCGTAGAGGCTGAAGCTTTCGTCGGCATGGCGGTCGTCGAAGACGAAGCCGAACAGCTGCGGCGGCGAGGTCACCTCCTGCGCCAGCTCGAAGCCGAGCCGGCCATCCCACATCGCCTGATAGTAGAGATTGGTCATCGGATAGCGCTCGGGCAATTCGTCCACGCTATCGTAGATGCGTTTGGAGCTGTAGACGACGAAATCCGCCTCACGCAACTTCTGCTTCAGAATTGCGTACTTGTCGGCGGTGTCCTCCTCGTAGGGGCTCCAGTCGATGTTGGTGAGGCCGCGCGAATGCATGTCCATGCCCGGCTCGCCGGGGATAGTTTTCGGCAGCGGGTCATCCCACAACTCCCAGAGAATCACCGAACCGGGTGCCGCGTTTTCGTAAATCCAGCGGCTGGCCGTGATCCAAGTGTGCTCCCGGTTATAGACGCCGTTCACATAGGCCAGCGACCAAAAGACGCCGCCGACGAGGCCTAGCGTCGCCAGCGCAGCGGCAATGAAACGAAGGAGAGAGCGAAAGAGCAGGAGAACAGGAGCTTTTTGCGTCTCTGGGTGCGTCGGCTGTTGCTCGAAATCTTTTGCTCCTGCGCGCCACAATGTTGCAATCATCCATGCCGCCCACAGCAACACGAAGGGCAATATCGGGCTCATATAGCGGTTAAATTTGGCGAGAAACGCGCCCGTGATGGCGAAGTAGGGGAAGACCCAACTCCACACCACCAAATTGGCGAGTTGGGCGTCGTTCACCCGGCGCAATTTGCCGTCTATGCTGCTGCGTGCGCTCGTCGCCATACGGAAGAGGGTCCGCAGCGCTTCCCAGATCGCGTAGGCAGTCCCCAAGAGCGCAACGATGCCGAGCGGCCAGCCCAACCCCCAACGCACCTGCTGTTCGATGAAGTAGATATATGGCAGCGTGTTGCGATATTGCCGCGTAAAGGGGAAATCCGCCACCCCGCGCACCATCATGCCCTGCTCCACCAGCACGGCGCGGCTGAAGGTTCCCCAGTCTAAGATGGCGTACGGGCTGGTGACAAAGAAAGCGACGAGAGCCGTCAACCAGGCGACGGCGACGCCGAGAATGGCGACAAAGGGTACACGTCCATCGAGTGGACGTCCCATCTGACGAGCGGCCTGCATCTCTCGCCAAGTGATCAACAGAGCGGCTACGAGAGGAACGGCCAGCACCGGCAGCGCACTGAACTTCGACGCAATCGCCAGTCCACAGCCAAGGCCGGCGACCCACGCCGCGCTCAGGCGCCGCGTTGCAACCATGCTCACGCCGCCCAGCACGGCCAGCACGGTGAAGGTGGTGCTGGCCGGGTCCATGGCGAAAAAATGGCTAAGCTGGATGGCCTGCACGGTGAACGCGTAGAAGGCGGCGGCCAGCAGCCCCGCTCCGCGGCCCACCATGCGCGCAGCCAACAGATAAAGTAGAAAGATGGTCAGCGTGTCGAAAAGCGCAATCGTCAACCGTCCTGCCACGGCGATGGCGTCACAGGCAGCGTCGGCGCGTTGCATTAGGTCGACCGTCTCATCCGGCGCTCCGAGCGCCTCGGCCAGGGGCGCCAAATGATGAAGCATGTCGCCCATCAGCACGCCGACATACAAGGGGAAGTGGCCGTAGGTGAAGCTGCGCGGCTGCTGCTGTGAGCGATCCCACAGCGGATTCATCGGGCTGCGCTTAGGATCCCAGAACTGCTCCCAACTTGTAGGCAAAGCGATCGTCGTTGCATAAAAACAGGCAGTGCTGCGTTCGTCGGGATGGCTGCCGATGCCGCGGTCGAAGTTGATGTTCCATACGCGCAGCGTGAAGCCGCCGACGAGAATGACCAGCAACAGTGGAACGACGATACGATTGGAGAGGGAGCGGCTATGTGGGTTCGGCGCGCCAGAGACAAACTGAAAATGAGGCGGATTCGTGGTCATCGATGTTTCGTCGCACGATTTTATTGTGGAACAGGCGGATAATTCGGTACCACCCAGGTGATCGAACTGGTCGGCGGGGGCGGCCACAGCAGGTAGACGTCCACCCAACGGCGCCAGGGCACATAATCGGCAACGTCGTAGGCCAGGTCGATGCGCCGCGCTATGATGCCACCGCCGGTGTCCAGCGCGTCGGCGATGCCGTATCCCGGCACATAGACCTGCGAACGCAATGGAATGATGCGCGGATCGACCGCCACGATGCCTTCGCGCAGAACGTCGCCGGTGCGCGTACGGTTCCCACCCGCAGACGCAGCGTTGTAGCTTGTCGCCAGCATACGAATCTTGCGCCAGTAGGTGATCACCGTACCGTCTGGCATGGTCTCTGTGCGCGGCTCGATCTTCTGACCATAGGCGATGCGTCGATTCGCCGGCGCCTGCGCCACCCAGCGATCCTCCATCACTTTGCTCACCATTTCGCCGTTCTCATAGCGGACGCGATACCGGGTGCGGGTGATACCCGGAGCGCCCTGCGCAAGCACCTCTTGTGTGTCGATGGGCAGGTTCGGATCGGGCACAAAGACCGTCTCGAAAGGTGCAATTTCTTCCTCGACGACCACGTCTTCGGTCACGCGGGTCACGACGATCTTGATGTCACTGTACAGCTTTGCATCTAGCGACGGTTCGACGCGATCGGCGCCGGTGAGCACAACGCCCATGTCGCTCAGTGCATCGGCCACCGTCTGGCCCTGTGTGCGCGTTTTGAAGAGGCGACCATCCACCTGTACGGAGACGGGCGTGCTGCGCTGGATGTAGACATTCAGGTTGGCCGTGACTGCACTTCCCAGGCTGGGCAAAATGCGGTCGCCCAGATACAGCGTCACGCCGTTCTTGCGCAGCGCCTCACCGATCGTCTGCGCCGTCGTTTCGATGGTGTAGCGGGCACCGCCCTCATGCACGACGATGGGGACGGCCCGACGCACGCGGATCTGGAGTGGCTCTACCCGGATTGCATTCCAGGCATGGCCTCGATCGTATGTAGCCGCCTCTTGCTCGATGCTCTGCGGCGGCAGAGGTTGGTCGGCATCCCAAAGTTGGCCGTTGACAAGCACTTCGTCGTGTGTATCGATCAAGACACCGGCGTCGGCGAGCGCTTGGCGAGGCGTTCTTCCCCAACTATAGGCCACAAAGTCTCTCCCATCCGCCAAAAGACGCAAAGGCCGAGCCCGCTCGACCGTGATGATCATGTCTCGCTCCACTGCACTGGTGGGAGCGGGCACGATGCGATCTTGTGAATTCGGACGTAAGCCTAGGTCGAGCAGCAGGGCATTCACCGTGGCGCGATGGGTGTAGATTGTCTCTTCGAAGCCGTCGACGCTGACATAAACCGGTTTTGCCGTCAGCCGGTAAAACGTAATCAACCCAACGCCAACGATCAAAACGCTGACGAGCACGCGCAGTCGAACATCGTTTTTCGCTGCTTGCATTCCATCAAGACGCTTCATCGTTACAGACGCCATTGCGCCATTGTAATCAATTCGGTTTGCGAACGCCAAACGATCCAAGAGTAAACAAGAGCAAAGATGCACAGAGTAAAGATGCATCCGGGAATTGATGTATACTGAATATCCGTGAACAAGACAACTTTTTTGGGGCGTCGGTTCCTGTTGTTGGCCGGCCTTCTGGTGGGGTTTGCATTTCGTCTATACCGTCTTGGCGCTGAATCGCTGTGGTATGACGAAACGGTGAGCGTCTATTTGGCGCGCAAGCCTGTGGCCGAAATGCTCGCCCACACGGCCCGTGACATTCACCCGCCGGGATACTATCTCCTCCTACATTTCTGGCAGCGCCTGACGGCGCCGTCGCTTGTACATGGTCTGGAGTTTCTCTTCGCCTGGCCTAGCCTGATGGCCGGAGTGCTGGTGATGGCATTAACATTTGCATTGGTGCGCCGCCTCTTCGATGCACCGACGGCATTGATTTCCCTCTGGCTGGCGGCGTTCAACCCGTTTCAGATCTGGTACAGCCAGGAAGTACGCATGTACACCGTCGGCGCAGCGTTGGCTTTGTTCTGTCTCTGGGCGGCGCTGCGCTTCGTCGAGCGCACACACCCTAAGCGTTGGTTGCTCGTCTACGCTCTGACGGCGGCGTTGGGCATGTATACACTTTATTATTTCGCCTTCTGGCTAATAGGCGTCAATCTGGTTATCCTCTGGTTGCTGTGGCGGTCAGAAGATGGACAAATAAGGTCTCGAATCATCGCCTGGGCCGGCGCCCAGCTTGCTGCGCTCTTACTGTTTCTGCCCTGGTTACCCATCTTTGTACGGCAGACGATAGATCCACCGGTGCCGCCCTGGCGCACGCCGTGGACCTCGCCTACGGAGTTTTTGGCATCGTTGACGGAGACTTTGGCCGCCTTGATGGTCGGACAATCGCCGCCGGGTCGGCTACTGTGGCCCTGGGCGGCGGGAGTCGTTGCGCTGATCGTTGTCTCGGCAACACTGATGCACCGACAAAATGCAAAACAGCGCAGAGGATTCGTCGTTGTCTCCGCCGTCGTATTTTTGCCGATCCTTCAGATTTACGTGCTCACTGCAGCGGCAACCCCGCTCTATCATATTCGTTATATTTTTTTGTACGCCCCGCTCTTCCTCGCAATTCCGGCATTTTTATTGCTCTGGCTGGGGCGCCGACGACACCGGCTTGGGTTGATCGGGCTGGTCGGATGGCAGGCGGCTGCGCTGACCGGCGCCGTCGCCTTTTGGAGCGATCCGTTCTATCGAGCAGATGATCATCGTGGCGCCGTCGCTGCTCTGGCAACGCAGTGGCGACCGGGAGATGTGATTCTAGTCAACGCCGGTTGGGTGTATCCGATTTTGTTGACATATTGGCCCGATGTAATTTTGGGTGTTGAAGGGAGTATCCCTTTGAATTTGAGCGATTTGTTCGCTATTTATGACTACACGAAATTTAACGCGCCGCCATCTCTGCCCACTGTAGTGCGCACCGGCAGCGTGGATGGCACACCTAGTCTCGGCTGGGGAGACCCCGCCAGCGACTTTTTCGCCATCTCCACTGAAGAGACGCTGACGGCGCTTGCAGCGCTTGCCTCCACCGGTCAGCGCATCTGGCATTACCGTCTCTACGATACGGTCAGCGATCCAGACGGCTTGATTCGGCAATGGCTGGAGGAGAATCTCTTGCTGCTCGCCGAAACGCCGATCCCGGGACGGGACTTTGGTCTTATACAGCTCTTCGCCACGCAGAATTTCACGCAAAGTCCCACTCCTCCCGAAGAAGCGCCGCCCTCTTCATCAAACCTTTGTTTTGATGATATGCTCTGTCTTCTTGACTATACGAAAAACACAGAAGGCGAAAGCGGCGCGTTTTTTTACCTGACGACACATTGGCGGTCGCTTGTCGACCCCCTTCCCGCCCTCGCCCTCAGCCTTCGTCTTTACGACCGCCAAGGCAGGCTCGCCGCCCAAGTCGATGCCCCTTTCTTGCCTTCGACCACCACCTGGCATGCCGGCGAAGTCTGGAGCCAACCGCTCGCTTTGCCGATCGGCGTAAGCACGAAACCCGGCCCCTATTCGTTGGAGATGGTCGTCTATCGTCATGATACCGGCGCAGCGCTCCCTGTGTCGCCTGCCGCCCAATCGATCGATGGTCAGCGCCTTCAGTTAGGTGCAGTGACGTTGAAGCTCCCAAGCAAAATTCCGGTCTTGCCGGAGCCGATCGCCACCTTCGACTACATCGACCTGATCGAGGCCCATTTTGACCGTCCTCTCGTTCGCCCCGGAGAGACACTGCATGGCGTCTTCTTCTGGCGGCCGCAACCCGGCGACTATCAGGACAACTATCAAGTTGCGCTCCATTTGCTCGATGAGAGGGGCGAGAACATCCAGGAATGGCGCTTTCCACTCGGCGGCGAGGAGTACCCCAGCGGTCTCTGGCCGGCGCAGTTTCCGGTGCGCGACGTGTACGACCTGCCCGTCTCCGACGCTCTGGCGCCGGGCCGATACACTCTCGCCGTTGCCCTTCACCGGGCCTCCGACAATTTGCAAATTCACGCGCGGCGAGGATGGACGCCGTTGCGCCGAGTCGTCGTTGCAGAAGCGGAGGTCGTCTCGAGCGAATGAAGTTTGGCGCGTTCAGAAGCCGATCGTATACTGAAGTGATGAGAGCAAATACGCTGCGCTTGCGTCTTCAAGGATGGAGCAAAGAAGCGATCGGGGCCGCGCTGGGCATCGCGCTTGCGTTGATGTCGGTTGTCCCTGCGTCGGCCGATCACCCCTGTGATCCGCCCAACGTCATCCCGCCGGAAGTCTGCAACATGGACATCTTCACCGGCGAGCGGCCCATGCAACTGCCGCTCGGTTGGAGCGCGTTCGTCCTCTACGGCAACCCGGAGTTCATCCAGGATCAGCATACTTTTTTCGGCGGCTACAATCTCACGATCGCCAGCACCGGCCCCTTCAAGGCGGGCATCTACACGCAGGTGAAGGTGACGCCCGGCGCCGGCTATCGCGCCAGCATCTCCTGGGGCGCGCCAAACTATCCCGACCTGTTTGGTCGTCAACTCGGCATCGATCCGACGGGCGGCACGGATCCCAATGCGTCGACCGTGATCTGGGGACCGATGCACTGGGGCGAAGGGCGCATCCTCAACTATCCGCCGCCGGACGTGAACATCGACGTGCGCGCCCGCGCGTTGGGCGACACGATCACCGTCTTCTTTCTGACCGATCATCCGCAGACGGCGTCCTACGACTTAATTCTCGTCGATGCCATTGCGCTCTACCCAGATGAAAGCGCGCCCGCCGTCGAGCTGCCGCCGACCGCCACGCCGACACCGGAGCCGACCCTCGAGCCGACGCCGGAGCCGGTCGTTGCCGTCGCCCAGGTGCAGAGCGCAGCAACGCCTCCGCCGACTGAGACACCCACGGCGACGCCCACCGAGACGCCTACGGCGACGCCCACCGAAACACCCACGGCGACGCCTTCGCCCACGCACACGCCAACAGCGCTCCCCACCGCTACATGGACGGCCCTACCTCCCGCCACCTCTGCGCCGCTTTTCTCTGCCGCGCGGGCGCAGGTGCAGATGGCGAGCCTGGCACGTTCGTTGGATCCCAATCATTTGCTTTTGCTGGGAGGATTTGGCTTTGGCGGTGCGCTCTTTTTCGGCGCCTCATGGGGATGGCTGCGCCGGCGTAGAAAGGACCCGCACTCCTGAAGGAGTGGAAGACTCGCGCAGCGGATGGTCGGTGTGGATGAGCCGGCGCACGCCGCTCTTGCCGCGCAACACCAGCGAATGCGTGGTGGCCCGCTCTCCTGCGTAGGAGACTCCCTGCAACAACATGCCGTCGGTGACCCCTGTTGCAGCGAAGAAGATCTCATCGCCGGCGATCATGTCTGCGGCTGTGTAAACACGCTTATGATCGCCATGGACGGCCTGGATCGCCTCGCGTTCTTCATCGTTGCGAGGGACGAGCCGGCCCAGCATGGCCCCCCCGAGCGCTCGCACGGCTGCGGCAGCCAGCACACCTTCCAATGCACCGCCCACGCCCATCAGCACGTCGATCGGGCCGCCGGGCATGGCGGCCAGCAACGCGCCGGCGACATCGCCGTCGTGATGCACTTGCACGCGCGCGCCGGCGCGCCGGATCTCCTCGATCAGAGTGTGATGGCGAGGGCGGTCGAGCACGAAGACGACCAGGTCGCGCACCGCCTTCTTTTTCATGCGCGCGATCAGCGCCAGCGTCCACGCGGCCGGCGCGTCCATACACTCTGCCACCAGCGCTCGCCCCACCTCACGATCGACGACGATCTTTTCCATGTACAGCGCAGGTGCAGGTGACCAGATGGCGCCGTGCGGCGCGGCGCACGCGACCGAGATGGCGCCCGGTCTGCCCAGTGCGAGCAGCCCTACGCCGTCCACCGAATCGACCAGGAGATCCATTGCCGGACCTCCGGCGCCGACGTACTGCCGCGTTTCGCGCTGCGAATGATAGCCTGCCTTGCGCGCTTCGGTGTCCATCAAGTAGCCGGTGATCGGCAACGTGTCCAGGATCGTCATCATCGCCTGCGCAGCGGCGTCGTCGGCGCCGGCGCGATCGCCCAGGCCCACCCAGCGCCCCGCCTGCAACGCCGTATGTTCGGTTGCTCGCACCAGGTCAAATCCTAGATTGTGGACATCGGCCATCTCTGCCATCAGACAAACTCCTCAATTGCTTCCAACAATCCAGCCTCCTCCCACGCCACCATTCCGCCGTCCACATTACAGACGTTCCGGTAACCGGCCGCCATCAACATCTGCGCTGCGATCCGACTGCGCCTGCCGGTGCGACAGGCCAAAACAATCGACGTCCCCTTGTCCAGGTTGAGGCGTTGAGCGTCGAGTTGTGAGAGGGGAATGAGTCGGGCACCCGGAATATGTCCACGGCTGAACTCCCGCGGTTCGCGCACATCAATGACGATCGGCGGCTGCGGTTGATGCAACGCAAGCCACAGGTCTGCGGGGCTGAGCGATTTCACATCCTTTTCTTTGAGGTTGCCCGCCTGACACACGGACGACGACGTAAGCATCTTGGGAAGATTTTGGCATTCAAAAAAGGCGCGCGCCGGACACTCGTAGATACAGACCACCGGATCGAGCACATGATAGAAGAGATGGCTGATCGCCTTTTCTTCTGAGAGGAAATGGTCTTCTCCAAGCGTGTCCACAAAACCGGCGGTTTTCATGAACTCATAGATGGATGCGCGCAGTTTCATAAGATAGACGTCGCCCCCGCGCTCTCGGTAGGCACGCACGATCGTCTCCAACATGTGCAGCCCGCTGATATCCAGATGCGTCACGTTATGCATGCGTAGGAGCAAATAGCGTTGATCGGGAAAGGCGGCCATATGACGACGCAACGCCTCTTCCACGTTGGGAGCTGCGCCAAAGTACAGGTCGCCTACGATGGAAAGCACACCCAACTGTGGACAAGGGTCGCGATCGCCTCGCTCTTCAAAATGACGGAAATCAGGCGTCGGGGCCATGTCCAATACGCGCGGCATGCTCTTTTGCAGGACGTAATAGGCCAGCGACGCAAGAATGCCCGTCAACACGGCGAACTCCAGCGGCAAGAGCAGCGTGGCGCTCAACGTTGCCACCATGATCCAGCCCTCCGGTCGAGAGGTGCGCCAGATCTGCACCATCTGTTTGCGGTCGATCATGCCCCAGGCGATCACGATCAACACAGCAGCCAGCGCCGTGCGCGGAATATAGGCAGCCAGCGGAGCAAAGAGAAACATGGCAAGCAGTACAAAAGTGCCCGAAAAGACACTCGACATCGCCGTGCGGGCGCCGGCTCGATAGTTGACCGCAGAGCGCGTGAAGGAGCCGGAGCAGGTGTATCCTGAAAAGAGACCGGCGGCAATGTTTGCCAGCCCCTGGCCGACGAACTCCTGGTTGCTGTTGATGCGCTGACCCGTCAGACCGGAAATAGCGCGGGCGATCGACATCGCCTCCACCAGGCCGATGGCGGCCACCGCCAGCGCACCGGTGGAGATTTGACCGATCAAGTGTAAGTCAAAGAGCGGAGGCGGCGTCAACGGAGGCAATTCTCGCGGCAGTGCGCCGATCACATGTACGCCGTTTGCGTCCAGTTGAAATAGCCATACGGCTGCGCCGGCAAGAATCACGCCGATCAGCGGCCCCGGCCAGGATGGCCGAAAACGCCGCAGCAACACCAACATCACAATGACGCCGACGCCCACCATCATGCTCGGCGTGTGGGTGGCGGGAAGTTGAAGCAGCGTATTGCGAGCCGTGTCAATCAGACCGGGATCGTTTGGGACGTCGAGCCGCAGAAGGTGCTTGATCTGGTTGAACATGATCAACACGCCGGCGCCCGCCGTGAAGCCAACCACAACCGAATCCGAGACGAAGTTGACCAGGACGCCCAGCCGAAAGACGCCCATCGCCAGGCGGAAGATCCCAACCAACAACGCCATCAGACTCGCCGCAGCGACATAGGCATGGCTATCATGGGCATATGGAAGCACTGCCAACGTCGAAAGCACAAGCAATGAAGCTGCATTGGTGGGGCCGGTGTGCAGATGAGCGGATGAGCCCCACAAGGCGCCGACGATGGCGGCGATAATCGCCGTGTATAGCCCCACGACCGGCGGCAGATCGGCGATCAACGCATAGGCGATTGCCTGGGGTAGCAAAATAACCGCCACCGTAAGCCCGGCGATCAGGTCAGGGCGCAGATCGGAGCGTCGATAGGAGCGAAAAATGGCAAACGGCCGAACAAAAGCGGAGAGGATGAAACGACCCGTCTCAAATAGCGGCTCATAAGGGAGAGGGCGAGAGAGCCGCGCACGTCGCCCGGCCTCCAGTTGTATCGTGGCCATAATCAAATTTGGAGCTGATATGGAGCGGCCTTGACATCGATCTACGGCTATCCTGGAACCATTGTATCGTATTTTGGCTCAGATGGATATTATGATTTTGAGAATTTGCATACGCCAGACGACAGTGTGTCCAGCCTCTCCAGGAGCCAAGCAGTGGCGGAGAGTCGTTCCAGCCAAGGCTGAATGATGGGCAAGCTCGCCGTCTCATCAGCACAGCGGCGCAGCGTTTGGACGGTATCATCGACAAGGCTGTGCAAAGCCGCCAACGCTGCGTCGAAGCGGTCGAACTCGGCGGCGCTGCGCAAAAAGGTGCGCAGCATCTGCCGCCGTCCTCCGAAGCCATGGGGCGTTTCCGTCGCGCGACCTAGGCTGCCAATGTCGTGACGAGAGAGGTAGAGGCCGCTGTAGGCCGGCGTCAACAAGAAGGCGACGATGGCGTCCAGATCGGTCTGCGGGTCCGCCAACAGGCGCTCTACTCGCTGCGCAGGAGGCGCATCCGATGGCGCCGGCGTCAAAACGTTGCCCACGCCGTTGGGATGTGAGCGTAGCATGAGGGTCATCTTCACGTCGAGCGCCGGACGCGCGACGAACCCACTCGGTTCGAGCGAACGTCTGCGCTCCACAACCAGGGCCAAGGTGAGCTCGACCAGCTCGGCATAAAACGGCGCCGCCTGGCGCTGCACTGCAGCCGCAAAGGCCGGCAGCCAGCGGAGCAAGTGCTCGTCGAGAAAGTTAGCCTGAAGCTGCTGCACGTGCGCAGCGATGTCCAGGCGGTTGTCCTCTTGCGCCTCGGCTTCCGCCTGGCACAGAAAGGCGAGCGCATCCAGCTCATGGGCCAGATGATCTGCCGGCTCATTCGCCTCATCGACGATGAAACCCATGCGCCGGTAGCCGGCGCGCACCCGATCGGTCTCCGCCCCGCCTAAGAGTCCATCCGGGTCCAGAAAGACGCTCTGGTAGGGAAAGACATTCATCCCGAAGAGCGTATGAAAGGCGGCCGCCTCCTCGTCAGGGTCGTAGGGCTGCGGGGCGACGGCGGCCAGTCCCGGAAGCTGCGCCGCTTCCATCACAAGGGCGGGCGTCAGTCCGTGGCGATAGAGCCGAGCGAACAGGTCGAACGCTTGTGCGTAAGCCGGCGCAGTCTGATGCGGCGTCATCATTGATTATTGACCTGCCCCGACGACGACGGGTTGCTCAACCTCATGGTCGTCATAGCCGTTGCGGCTGACGGCGACCTTAGGCAGCTTGTAGAAGACGGCCTGCGGCTTGAGCGGCCGCTTGAGCCACAGCGGACGGCGGTTGCCGTCGGGGCTAAAGCGGTTGGCCGGCCGCGTCAACGCCAGCCATTCCCGGTAAACCTGCATCGAGCGGTTGGTGTCCACCCATACGTCGCCGTGGCGGTCGCCTGGATCGGCCTTGCGCACATTGACCGCCTTCTGCAGCCAGCAGTGGGCGCCGCTCAGTGGGTCGGGATGCACGGCGTGGGTGAGGTTCTGGTGCACGCCCACGTCCTCCCACCAGATGCGCTCGGTGTCGGGGTCGAAGCTCTTCCAGGGCCGCGCGCCGTGAATGTAGTTGAGCTTAAAGCGCCCCTCCTCATCCTCCTCCAGCCGAGCCAATGCGGACATGCCGGGGTTGATTCCTAGGTTTTCCTGCAAGCGCCAGCGGCCGAGATGATGGCTCATGGCGATCACGCCCGGCTTGATGCCCTCGGTCACCCACACCGTGTCCACGAAGTAGCCGATCTCCGTGGTGACGCGCACCAGGTCGCCCGTCTTGACGCCGATACGCTCGGCGTCGCCGGGGTGTATCCACACGGGGTTCTTGTGGCTGATTTCGTAGAGCCACTTGGCGTTGGCGCTGCGCGTGTGAATGAGGGTTGGCAGGCGGAAGTTGGGCAGCAACACCATCTCCCCTTTCTGACGGTCAATGTGGTCCGGGTGAACGTGGCTCTTCAGCGGCCAGGGAATGGTGTACTCTCGCTCCGGCCAGCCCCAGTTGTAGAGGGTCTCGCTGAAGAACTCTAACTTGCCGGAGGGGGTCTCGAAGCCGACCTTACGCTCACCGTCCACCTCGACACCTTTGCCTGCCGGGGCCGGCTTCTCGTAGGGGATGTAGTTCTCTCGCTTGACCTCGAAGACGCCGTACTTGCGCATATACTGCAACGGCGTCAAGCCCTCGGCCGCAGCGGCCTCGGGTAGACCGGGCACGCTGTTCTCGAAGATCCAGCGATAGTACTCCTCCACGGTGATGATTTCTCCGGGGCGATAGGGGCTCTCGAACCACTTGCGCACACCGAGGGCGCCGTCGGGATCCATGCGCGCCGATAGCTCGATCCAAAACTCGTTCTCCTCCCACACCTCGCCGGGGTTGGCCTCGTAGGTGTAGCGCACCTTGCGCCCCAGCTTCTCCATGGCCACACGGCGCACGGGTTGGCGGAAGGCAATCCACTGGCCGGCGTGGGTTTCTTGGCTCATGAGATCGTGACGCTCACCGCCGTGGCCCATGGGCAGCACATAGTCTGCGAACCAGGCCGACTCGCTCCAGGTAGGTGTGAGCGCCACATGCAGCTTGATCTTGGATTCATCGCGCAGCGCCTTGAGCCACATGAAACCGTCCGGATTGATCCACATCGGATTGTAGACGCGCGTGAAGTAGACGTCGATGCTGCCGCGGCCCTCCTCTAGGAAGTGAGGCAACAGAAAACTCATCTCGTAGTGAGCAAAGGGGTACTCGATGGGAAAATGCAGCTCGTTCCATGCCTCCGGGCCCGGCGGGCTAGCGAACGGTTTCGGGACGAACTTATTCCATTCATTGCCGGAGGTGCCCCCGCGCGTGCCCACGCTACCGGTGAGCACGTTGAGGAAGAAGAGCGCCCGCGCCACCTGCCAGCCGCCCAGGTTGCCGATGCTGGCGGCGCGCCACACGTGGGCGGCCAGCCTGCCGTCGCAATCCGCAATCCACTCGGCAGCTTGGCGGATGCGCTCTACGGGTACCTGCGCCTCCTCGGCGGCCCGCTCGAAGGTGAAGTCGCGGTAGAGGGCCCTGAGCGCACGGTCGAAGTAGGAGAAGTCGTCGTCGCTCAGGGGGAAGGAGAGGGCGGCGATCTCCGCCTGCAACGCAGGGTCGCCCAGGTCCAGCTTGCCGTCGCGAACTGCGGCCAGCGTCTCCCGCCAGTTGACCCAGCGCCGCACGAAGCGCTGGTCGTAGCGGCCGGTCTGAATCAGGTAGTTGGCGATGGCCAGCAGCACGGTGGTCTCGCTGCCGGGCCAGGTGGGCAACCAGAGGTCGCTCATGCTGGCAGTGTTGCTCAGCCGTGGGTCCATGGTGATCAGCTTGGCGCCCGCCATCTTGCCCTCGATGATGCGCTGGGCATGGGGGTTGAAGTAGTGACCCGTCTCTAGGTGGCTGGAGATGAGCAGGATGACGCGGGCGTTGGCATGGTCGGGGCTGGGGCGGTCGAAGCCGCTCCAGAGCGCGTAGCCAAGCCGTGCGCTGGAGGAGCAGATGTTGGTGTGGCTGTTGTGGCCATCCACGCCCCAGGCCATGATGCAGCGGTTGGTGTAGCCGTCCTCGCCCGGCCGACCCACATGATAGACGATGCCATCGCGGCGCTTGCGACGACTCTCGCGCATCTGGCCGGCGATGTCGTTCAGCGCTTCCTCCCAGGTGACCCGTTTCCACTTGCCTTCCCCGCGCTTGCCGAC
>JANWYX010000293.1 GCA_025055055.1 Caldilinea sp.
GAAGTGAGACCGAACGAAACCAGAGGATGCGGTGGAACCGACCTTGGTACCCTCTCAGCCAGGCCGAAGCCCGGCGAAAAGGATGACGTCCTCCACCGAATTCGCCAAAATCTCTTCTGTGATATACACTGAGGCTAGCACAAATGTTCTTCTTGTGAAGAAGATGCTCATCCTATGCACCGGACATCTGCACCCGTTGATATTCAACAACTGCGCTGGTTCCGCATCCGCCGCTCTGGTCTGCTCGATCTCTACCCCAGCGCCGAGTTGGCCGCCGAGCTCTTAGGTGGCGTTCAGGCGCAGATTCACCCTTCGGCGGGTCTGGCGTTGTTCAACCGCACGCCCAACCTGACGTATGCACGCTACGAGGCGCTGCTCTACGCAGAGCGCTCGCTGGTGAAATTGTGGGGGCAGCGCGGAACACTACACATATACGCAACCAGGGATTGGCCGCTGATTTGCGCTATGCTGGCCGGAAGCAAGAGCTGGTGGGCGCGCAATGCAGAAAAGACGGAGACGTATGACGCCTACATGGAGCTGGTTCGTCAGGCAGAGGCGCTCCTTCGTCAAAAAGGCGTGATAGGACGCTCCGACCTGCGCGCCTACGGCCTCTTCAACAAGGAAGGTCTTCTTTCACCGTGGGGCGGCATCTTCGCCGACCTGGTGCGCCAGGGCCATGCTTGTCATGCTGGGCAGCGGCGAAGGTTTGTTCGCCCATCGCGCGTTCTGGCGCCCCGACCTGCACTGGGAGCCGCCGGAACCAGAGGCCGCCAACGTGGAAATGGCGCGTCGTTACCTGCGCGCCTACGGCCCTGCGACGCTTCAAGATTACGCACATTGGCGCGGGGCAGATCGTCAACACGCACGGCGCTGGTGGGCGGCGCTTGAACCCGAACTGGCGCAGGTGAGCGTGAATGGGCAAGCGATGCACCTCTTGCGCGAAGACTTGGAGGAATTAACCAGTACGACTGAGCCGCCATTCCGCTCTTTGCACATGCTTCACCGCTTCGATCCCCTATTGCTGGCGCACAAGGACAAAAACTGGATCGTTCCGGCGGCGCACTATAAGCAGGTCTTTCGCAGCGCCGGTCACATCGAAGGCGTTGTGCTTGACGCAGGCGTCACCGTCGCCGCCTGGCGCTATGCGCGCAAAGGAGAAACGTTGCGCATCGCACTGGAGCCTTTCAACCCGCTGCCAGCGCATTTGCATGTTTCAATCCAACAGCGTTCGCAGGCAATTGCGACGTTCTTCGGATTGACGCAAGCGGAGATTGAGGCGATATAGCCTTCGCATCGATAGGAAATTTTTGTTGGCTTGGATCACATAGGAACTGGGTCGGGCAGTCGATAAGAGCGAAGATGCCGGGCTCATCATAAGGTGTGGCTCCCGGCTGCATGTTCTCGGCGGATCGCAAGATCTTGCCGAATGCGAGGAAACACGGCTGATGTGGCCCTCACCCCCTCTTCCCATACTGGGAGAGGGGGAAAAGGGAACACAGTAGGTGCGGCTCCCGCCGCACGTTCTCGATGGTCCGCAAGACCTTGGTCAATACGAGGAAGCGCAGCTACGTGCTACGCCCCTGGCATCATGCAGTCACCTTCTCCTGCTCAGCCACTTGGATCAGCTCCAGCTCGATGTCGATGCGCACCTCTTTGCCGACCAGCCAGCCGCCGGTCTCCAGCGCTGCGTTCCAGGTCAGGCCCCAATCCTCCCGATTGATGGTTGTGGAGGCGCTAAAGCCGTAGCTGATCGAACCCCAGGGGCTTTTGGCGCTGCCGTTATAGGTGACATCGAGCGTCACAGGACGAGTCACTCCACGGATGGTCAGATCTCCGTGTAATTTGGCGGTGTTCTCTCCTGTGATCTCGACGGCCGTGCTCTTAAAGGTGATCTTCGGATAGTTCTCCACATCCAAGAAATCCGCCGAGCGAAGATGGGCGTCGCGCTGGGCGTCTTTGGTGTTGATGCTTGCTGCGTCAATCCAGACGTCAACCGTGGTGTTGGCCGGATTTTCGACGTCGAGCGCAATGGTCCCTCCCCACTTTTCAAAGACGCCGCGCACTCGCGACACCATCATATGGCGGACGGTGAATTGAATTTCGGAATGAGCGCTGTCGATCTGAAACGGCATAATGCAACTCCTTTCTTTTTGTGAAAAACGATGCTCCGGCAGATGTTTGCTTTGTCACATCTCGCAGGAAATTTAATTTAACATCAAACGAATTTCTGTTGGAAAACATACAAAGCACCCCGCAGCGAATGCAGATGGGGTGGATTGCAGATTGCACGACGACCGGCTGAAAACCTTGTGGCCCACTGAGAACATGCGGCCAAAAGCCGCAACGACAACTGCCGAATGTTCCCGTCAATCACCGTGGAGCTTTCTGGAAGGGAGGACGACCGAAAAAAGAAGACCGCTATGGAGCGGTCCTCTTGCGGAAAATGAGGAAGGTCGAGAAAAATGAAATTTTCTTCCTTGACCTATTTTTGCATGACTATTTTTGCCCGATGGTGACGTTTTTTTCCTGAAGCGCGCCGGCGCGGACGAAGCGCACGGAAACCGTCTTCCCAACGCGCTCGCCGGTCAACAGCGCCTGCAGCTCCTCCAGGTGTTGAACGGCGACGCCGTCGAGCGTCACCAGCACATCGCCCTGCAACAGACCTGCCTGCGCCGCCGGCCCGCCCGGCTCCACCGACATCACCATCAACCCGGTCGCTTGACCAAGTGACTGCTGCAGCGCAGTGTCCAGCGGCACGGCTTGCAGGCCAACGCCCAAGTATCCGCGCGGCATGCGCCCGTGTTTTAGGATTGTCTCCACACTGCGAGCCACGGTCTGCGCCGGGATGGCGACGCCGACACCGCGCACCAGAGCTGAAGTGTTCAAGCCGGCGATGCGTCCGTCCATCGTCAGCAACGCACCGCCGGAAAAACCCGGATACATCACCACGTCGGTCTGAAGATAGTGATCGATCTCGCTGCCTGCGCCCGTGCGCCAGGGCCCGCCAAGCGCGCTGACCACGCCGAGCGTCGCCTGCACAGAGCGGCCGGGGCGCGCCGTCGCCAGCACGAGATGGCCGACGCGCAGTGCATCGGCGTTGACCCAGGTCGCCGGACTCAACGCCTCCTGCATCACGCGCAGAACCGCCAGATCGGCGCCGGGGTCCCGGCCCACCAAGGTGGCTTCAACCGTCCGACCATCCGGCAAGCCGACGCGCAGGTGCTCATTGCGCTCGACGACATGGTGTGCGGTGACGATCACGCCATCGGCCGTGTAGACGATGCCGCTGGCCGGCAGTCGACTGCGCCCTTCGACGCGCACAATGCTCTGACCGGTGCGCTCCACCAAAGCCGCCAACGCATCGGAAAAGGTTTGCAATGTGTCCGACATAGTTGCTCCTTGTTGAAGAAATATCCTGCTTTCGTTGCATTCAACTATGTCCAACTATGTCACAAATCTCGATGCGCTGCATCCGCTAAAGGGGGAGGGATTACCCGGCAATTCAGGCAGGCGACCTTACCTGGCCTTGCCCTGTGCGGCGACGGCGGCTGCGGCTTTGGCGATCTCTTCGGGGTCGCCCAGATAGTAACTTTTGATGGGCTTGAGCGCCTCGTCCAGCTCATACACCAGCGGGATACCGGTGGGAATGTTGAGCTTGATGATCGCCTCTTCGCTCATATTGTCGAGATATTTGACCAACGCGCGCAGGCTGTTGCCGTGGGCAGCAATGATGACCCGCTTGCCCGCCTTGATTACCGGCGCAATCTCTGCGTTCCAGTACGGAAGCACGCGCGCCACCGTATCTTTTAGCGATTCGGTGAGCGGCAACTGCTCTTTGCTTAAGCCGGCGTAGCGGCGATCGTGGCCGGGATAGCGCTCATCGTCCGGGGTGAGCGCCGGCGGCGGCACGTCGTAGCTGCGTCGCCAGATCAGCACCTGCTCCTCTCCGTATTTGGCAGCCATCTCCGACTTGTTCAACCCTTGCAGCGCGCCGTAGTGTCGCTCGTTGAGCTGCCAGGCCTTGAAGGTCGGAATCCACATCAGGTCGAGCACATCCTGCACATACCAGAGCGTGCGAATGGCGCGCTTTAGCACCGACGTGAAGGCGACGTCGAAAGTGTAGCCCTCGCTCCGCAACACTTCGCCGGCGCGCTGCGCCTCCTCGCGGCCGCGCTCGGATAGATCGACGTCCGTCCAGCCGGTGAAGCGATTCTCTTTATTCCAGGTGCTCTCTCCATGACGAAGCAACACAACTTTGTACATTTTGCCTTCCTTTCTTTTGACTTTGCATCTCCTAATTGGCTGAGGCGCCAAACAAGACGCCATTCTATTTCTGATGCGGATTTTCACTGCCAGAGGCACAGAGGCTGCGAGTGTTTTGCGCTATCTTCTCTCTCTGGGCCCTCCAGTGCATCGGTCTGCCCCGAGTTCATGGGCCGATCACCTTGCGCCCTTTCAGCCGCTCTCGCCACTGCTCGCGGAAGCTGCGTCCGGCAAGCGGTGGAAAGTCTCGCCGCTTCGTCCATGCAGAGAGCGGACCGGGTATCGATTTGACCGTCCCGCCATTAAGGGCGGCGACAAGACGGGTGCCCAGGCTGCCCAGCTTGCCAGCCGCCTCGTAGCGGCTGGGGTTCTGCATCATTCGCAGGAACGTCTGCATAGCGGTGCGGTCGAAGAACGAAGCTTTGCCCTCCTCCACCATATCGCGGCGCAACTCCACCAACATGCGCGGCAAATCGATCTTGACGGGGCACGCTTCTCGGCATGCGCCGCAAAGCGTGCTGGCGTAGGGCAGCTTGTCGACGTCGGTCACTTCGATGTGAAGATGAGGGCTGATCACGGCGCCGATCGGTCCGCTGTAGGTGCTGCCGTAGGCGTGGCCGCCGATCTCCCGATAGACAGGGCAGACGTTGAGGCATGCGCCGCAGCGGATGCAGCAAAGGGCCTCGCCGTAGCCTTTGGCCAGCATATCAACGCGGCCGTTGTCGACCAGCACCAGATGAAATTCTTCTGGTCCATCCACATCGCCCGATTTGCGTGGGCCGCTCGTCATCGAGAGATAGACGCTGCACTGCTGGCCGGTGGCGCTGCGACAGAGCGCCTGATATTGCAAGAATGCGTCCTCGACCGTGGGCACGAGTTTCTCGATCCCCATCACAACGACATAGACACGCGGCAAGGTCGAGGTCATCCGCCCGTTGCCCTCGTTGGTGACAATGCAGCAGGTTCCGGTCTCGGCGATGGCGAAATTGCAGCCGCTGATCCCCATGTCGGCGCTGAGAAATTCCCGACGCAAGGCGGCGCGCGCGGCGCTGCAGATCACCTGCGGGTCGAGCGTCGGCGGCATGTCCAGCTCGCGTTGGAAGATGTCGGCGATGTCCTCGATGCGGCGGTGAATAACCGGTGCGATAATGTGGCTGGGGGGCTCTCCGGCCAGCTGGATGATAAACTCTCCCAGGTCGGTCTCGACGACTTTCATGCCGGCGGCCTGGAGCGCGCGGTTGAGATGAACCTCTTCGGTCACCATCGACTTGGCTTTGACGACCTTCTGGACGTTGGCTCTGCGCGCAATGTCGACGACGATGCGCTGTACGTCGATGGCTTCTTTGGCCCAGTGCACATGGCCGCCGTTGGCGATGACATTCGTCTCCAGCTGCTCCAGCAGGTCGGGCAGGTTGCGAAGGACATATTCTTTCATCTGGCGCACCTGATTGCGCAAGCGCTGCCCGTCGACGGCGTTCATCGCCGCTGCGCGCTGTCCGGCCATGCGCCCGGTGGAGCGCTCCAACGCCACGCGCAGATGGGCGTTGTTCAACGCACTTTTCACGCGTACATCATAGGGCAGCGTGAGATCGATGGTGGAAGTCGCCACGAAACACTCCTCCATGCAATTTGCCGGATGCGCTCTCTGGTGGGAAAGTGCATCCAGCTCACCTCTGAGTGCAGCGCCTACTTGGCGGATTCAACCGCCCGCGTCTCGCGCACGACCGTGACGCGGATCTGACCGGGATATTGTAGATTGTCTTCGATCTTCTTGGCAATGTCCCGGCTGAGTTGGATGGCGGCCAGATCGTCGATCTCCTCCGGCCGCACGAGCACGCGAATTTCACGGCCCGCCTGGATGGCGTAGGTTTGGATGACGCCTTTGAAGCTGTTGCCGATCTCTTCGAGTTCGGTCACGCGCTTGATGTAGGTTTCAAGCGACTCGCGACGCGCGCCGGGCCGTGCACCGGAAATGGCGTCGGCTGCGGCCACGATCACCGCTTCGATCGACTCCGGCTCCACCTCGCCGTGATGGGAGGCGATGGCGTTCACCACCACTTCGGGCACGTTGTAGCGCCGCGCGATCTCGGCGCCCACGATGGCGTGCGGCCCATCGATCTCGTGGCTGACCGCCTTGCCGATATCGTGGAGCAGGCCGCCCATCTTTGCCACCTTGACGTTCGCATGCAGCTCGGCTGCGATCACGCCCGCCAATTTGGCGGTTTCAATGGCGTGCGCCAGCTGATTCTGACCGTAGCTCGTGCGGAACTTCAAGCGCCCGAGAATCTTCTGTAGCTCGCGATGCAGGCCGGAAACGCCTGCCTCCAGCATCGCCTGCTCCCCTGCTTCAACGACGATACGTTCGATCTCCTGTTGCGCCTTTTCCACCTCTTTCTCGATGCGGGCGGGGTGGATGCGTCCATCGGAGACCAGTTTGCTCAGGGCCATGCGCGCCACCTCGCGGCGAATGGGGTCGAAGCTGCTGATGAGGATGGCCTCGGGCGTGTCGTCGACCACCAGGTCCACTCCCAGCGCCTGTTCGATGGCGCGGATGTTGCGACCCTGGCGCCCGATAATGCG
>JANWYX010000369.1 GCA_025055055.1 Caldilinea sp.
GCAGCATGGTGGAAACGGCGTGATTGATGTGGTCTGCAACTCCGCGCAGACGTTTTTTTAGGGGCTCGGCATTGGGTCGATGGAGATGGAGCGCGTAGATCTCCGTGGCGCCTCGCTCTAATGCGACGCGCAGCGGCAGCGGGGTGACCGTGCCGCCGTCCACGTAGCGCTCGCCGTTGATTTCCCAGGGCGGATGCAGCGGCGTCAGGGCTGTGCTGGCCATCAGGGCGTCGAGCACGAGGTCGTGCGGATTGTCGCCGAAGACGTGCAGCCTGCCGGTGGTCAGATGCATGGCGGTCACATAGAGGCGGGCGCCGCGAAGGTCGCCAAAGGTGAGGGAGGGCGAGCAGCCGCTCTCCTGCAGAAAGGCATAGAAACGGCGATTGTCGTACAGACTGTCCTGGCCGGTGACCAGGCGCCAGAAAACCCGGAGCTTTGAGCCGGGGTAGACGCGATCGGTGGTGACGCTGCGCCATACCTGTTCTGCCCGCTCGATTTCGTCGATGGTCGGGGCGATGGCTAAAAAGGAAGCGTTTAGGGCGCCGGCCGAGCAGCCGACGACGATGTCCGGCGTAATGTTTTTTTCCAGCAACAGACGCAATGCGCCGACCTGCATGGCGCCCAGGGAACCACCGCCGCTCAGCACAAAGGCCCGTTTCATGCGTCTTCTCCTGCGCTTCGATTCTGCTCGGCCGCGCACTCCGGGCAATAGCGTGGGTCGGAAAGTTCCATCATGTGCCTGGTGCAGACGGCGAAGGTCACTTCCACCTGGCTGCGCAAGAACTTTCTGACGATCGTCGCTTCAAGCGCCAGCTCTCGGCTATTGCTGGAAATCAGGATCTCCGGAACCGGACAGGAATCACAGTGACTCCGCTTCCACGCAATTTGATTTGTTGGATTGGCGGCGAGCAGCCGACATTCCTCTTTGTTCTTACCTCGAAAATAATCACCATAGAAAAAACGGCAATTGACCGGCTTGTTCATGAAAGCTCTTGGGGTCAAAAAGAACAGATCACAAGTTGCGCCTGCGGTCTGTTCCTTTCGGTGAATGAAAGAATGCAACGAGGCGGACGAGGCATGGGCTTTGGATGACGGTGACGTTCAATTTTTCCAGAACCATGCACCGTCGTCGGACCCATCAAATCCACCGTCGTCACCGTCGTCACCGTCTTCGTAGTCCTCGATTTCGGAGCGAAACGACTCCAGGTCGATGAAAAGGCGCTCGGCCAGATCGTCGACGCGCTTGCTTTGTTCTGGGAGCAAGTAACCGAACTCTTGCTCAAGTCCAAGCAGCATCTCAAGCTCCGCCTCGAGTAAGTGATAGTCAGAATGGGAAAGCGCCTCTTCCGTCCCTTCAGCCATGCGATGCGCCGCCAGGTACGATTCATAATCAGGACAGGTGTCCTCTTCGCCCTCCATGTCGAAGAACTCCTCGTCATCATTGACCCATGCCTCCGGATCGTCGAATTTGGATTCTGACGCAGCAAGGATGGCGTCGAAATCGACCAGCATATCTTCCGGTTTCTTGGTCGATCGACGCTCCGGCCTCATGGGATTGCGAACGGCTATCATTTTTGTCTTTTTTACGGCGCCGCGCGGATCGAGCATATAGCCCGAGCCATCCTCGGAGAGACGCAGTGCGCTGTATTGATGAAGCACCATATGCAAATCGTCGGGTGGCACCGGACTGCGATAGAGATTGCGGCCGATCAGAAGAGCGGCCAATTCCCAAACCGGCATGATTTTGTCGGATCGACGAGAAGAAGCCACTAACTCTTCCGCCGCTATCGCAAGCCGGATATTCTGTTCACGGATAGCGGTCTCGTCGCGACTTTCGCGAGGCTGCAGCCGCATCATGTAGCGCCCCTCAACCGCATCCTGTACCAGGATCAAGACATCGTCTTGGCTTTGACCACCGAGCTCATCGATCCACTCGGCAAATGCAACGCCCAGACGCAGCGACCAGATTTTCCGTTCGACGGCGAGCTCAGCAGCCAGCGTCGGTCCGCCCATCAATTCGATTGTGATGCGACGCATGTCTGCGCGATGATCTTGAAAGAATTGCGGGAAAAAGACGGCATGCTCTAGCTCATCCAGCAGCAAATAGCCACGGCGCACCTCTTCGGCTATCAGTTGATGGCGGAACGTGCTGTGTTGCAGAAGATGCGACAGCCAA
>JANWYX010000374.1 GCA_025055055.1 Caldilinea sp.
GCCGCAAGCTCTTCGACATCGGCGTGGCCGGGCCGTTGGCGGGTCTGGCGCTGGCTGTGCCGCTGCTTTTTATCGGCTTGTCGACCAGCGAAGTGGCCGTCCCACCGCCCGGTGTGCCGTTGATGCTGGAAGGCAACAGCCTCTTTTACTTTTTCGCCAAATGGCTGGTCTTCGGCGAAGTGTTGCCCAATCCGGTCACCGGCCGCGACGTCTTCATGAATCAGGTCACCTTCGCCGCCTGGATCGGCCTGCTGGTGACGGCGCTCAACCTGCTGCCGGTGGGGCAGCTCGACGGCGGTCACACGGTCTTCGCCATGTTCGGGCGCAGGGCACGTTACGTCAACCTCGCCACGGTGGCGCTGCTGGCTTTTCTCGCCGTGGCGGGTCTGCCCAACGTGCAGGCGCTCTTCCCGTGGACAGTCCACATTGGCTACTCCGGCTGGTTCCTTTGGCTTTTTTTGATTCTGGGGATGATCGGCGTCGAGCATCCGCCGGCGCTGGATGACGTCACCACGCTCGACGGTCGACGCCGCGCCATCGGCGCGCTGGTAATCCTCATCTTTATTCTGACCTTTGTGCCGGTGCCGATGCGCATGCTGTAGCCTTCGTGGGCGCCCGAAAAATGATCACAAAGACGCTGGGTCCAAAAAGCCGGGTCTAAATAATAGACGCTGTCCATTCTGTCTTTGCGTCTTTACGCCTTGGTGGTAAAACATCAACCTTGCCAAGCGATCTTATCAATTGGACTGTTCTTGGAAATGCGAGTTCGAGTTATGATGCAAGCACCCTCCATGCAAGAAGTGATCCTGCGGTTGCATGAATTCTGGGCCGCACACGGCTGCACCATCTGGCAACCCTACAGCGAAAAGGTCGGCGCAGGCACCATGAACCCGGCCACGGTGCTGCGTGTGCTGGGCCCGGAGCCGTGGAACGTCGCCTACGTCGAGCCGTCCTACCGCCCCGACGATGGCCGTTACGCCGAGAATCCCAACCGCATGCAGATGCACCATCAGTATCAGGTGATCCTGAAGCCCGACCCGGGTAACCCGCAGGAGCTTTATCTGGCCAGTCTGGAGGCGATCGGCCTTGACCGCACGCGTCACGACATCCGTTTTGTCGAGGACAACTGGGAGTCGCCGGCGCTGGGTGCATGGGGCCTCGGCTGGGAGGTCTGGCTGGACGGCCAGGAGATCACGCAGTTCACCTACTTTCAGCAGGCGGGCAGCCTGCCCCTCGACCCGGTGAGCGTGGAGATCACCTACGGTCTCGACCGCATTGTGATGTATCTGCAACACAAGACGCAGGTGTGGGACATCGACGTGGACGGCGCGCACACCTTCGCCGAATTGTTTCGAGACCCGGAAGTCGAACATTGCATCTACGACTTCGAGCTGGCCGACGTCGAGCGCCTGAAGCAACTGTATGAGATTTATAAGGCGGAGGCCGCCGCTTGCATCGCGCGCGGCCTTGTCATTCCGGCGCACGACTATGTGCTGCGTCAGAGCCACACCTTCAACCTGCTTGACGCGCGCGGGGCCATCGGCGTCACCGAGCGCGCCAAATTCTTTGCCGACATGCGCGCCCAAGCCAAGGCTGTCTCCGAACTCTACGTGGAGCAGCGGCGACGGTTAGAGTTCCCTTGGCTGAAAGAGGAGAACGGGAGAGCAGGAGAACGGGAGAGCGGGAGAGCGGGAGAGCAGGAGAGCAGGAGAGCGGGAGAGCAGGAGAGCGGGAGAGCGGGAGAGTCGATCTCCGCTCCTCAAGCCTTCGTTTTAGAGCTTGGTTCTGAGGAGCTGCCGCCGCAAGACGTTGTCGACGGCATTGCACAGATCGAAGAGAAGCTCAAGGTGTTGCTCTCGAAGTACAGGCTACGCTATGAAGGGCTCCGCGTCACCGGCACCCCGCGGCGGCTGGTCGCCTTCATTGCGGATCTGGCTCCGCAACAGGCGGATGAAGTGGTGGAGAAGCGCGGGCCGTCGGTGGCGCAGGCGTACGATTCGTTCAACCGACCGACGAAAGCGCTCGAGGGGTTTGCGCGCGGGCAGGGCGTCTCACCCGAGCAGATCGAAGTGCGCGACAACTATGTTTATGCGGTGAAGCGCGTGGCCGGCCGTCCGACGCTCGAAGTCTTGCCTGCGCTCTGCCTTGAGCTGCTCGACGGCCTGCGCTGGGGCAAGGCGATGCGCTGGAACAGCAGCGGCGTCGCCTATCCGCGACCGTTGCGCTGGATCGTGGCGCTCT
>JANWYX010000377.1 GCA_025055055.1 Caldilinea sp.
CTGGTGACGCTCGACGCCGGCGACCTCGCCGCCGGCATCCATCACATGCTGAGCATCTATCCCTGGGAAGTGACGCAGGCGCAGTTGAACCTGTTGGATAGCCACGACACCGCCCGCACCTTGTGGACGGTGGGTGGCGACGAAAGTGCGCTGCGGCTGTGCACGCTCTTTCAGATGACGATGCCAGGTGCACCCTGTATCTACTACGGTGATGAGATCGGCATGACCGGCGCCACCGACCCCTTCTGCCGCGGAGCGTTTCCCTGGCATGACACCGAGCAATGGAACTATGAGCTGCTTGACTTCTTCAAGCGCGCCATCCGGCTGCGCCGCCAGCACGCCGTCCTCCGCACCGGCGCTTACGAGACCATCTACGCCGCCCACGGTGTGTTTGGGTTTGTGCGTTCGCTCGGCTCGCGCCACGCTATTGTGCTTTTCAATCGCAACCGCGAGGCGCAGCAGATCGACCTGACGCTACCTGCGCGCCTTCCGACCAATGGCCGCTTTTCGGCGATTTGGAACCGGGGCGAGTACAGCGCTTCAGACGGCAGACTCAGCGGTGTGACCCTTCCGCCGCGCGAAGCCCTTGTGTTGCTCAACGAGTTAGAGTACGCTGCCCTGCCCGGCTGATCGATCGCAGGACGCTCAGCACAGTTTGTTTAATGTTCGCGTAGCAGGCTATACTACATAAAAATCATTTCCATCCTGTCCGTTCAGTCGCAGTATCTTGTCTTTGTTCTCTCCGAGCTGTGGCGGCGGAATGTAGCATCATCTCCCCGGTGATTCTGGGATGACGGACAACCTCACCAACACACCGGGCATCCCGGCATGGCGGCTCTCGGCTTCGGTTCGAGATGGCGCAGTGGAAACGTCACTCTGAACCTCAAACTCGGTGTCCCGATGGAGGTGTTTTATGACAACCGAATATGACGACCGTTGTGTCAGGCCGATGAAATTTGCGTTGTGCGCATTGCTTTTCCTGATGATGGGCGGCGGAGCTTTGTGGTGGACGCACTCGGTCTACGCGCAAGGAGAGCCGACGGTGGCGCCTGCCCAAAGCGATTCGCCGGACATTCTCGGCGGCCGCGAGGCGCAGCCCGGCGCATGGCCGTGGCAGGTGGCATTGCTCAATCGCATGGAGCCGAATCAATTTTTGGCGCAATTTTGCGGCGGCACGTTGATCGCCGAAGACTGGGTGTTGACGGCTGCACACTGTGTGTGGGGCGCCGAACCATCCCTCATCGATGTTCTGGTCGGCGCGCATCGTCTCTCGGAAGGCGGTCAACGCGTTCGCATCTCTCAAATTATCCCCTACCGAGACTATGATCCGCGCAAGAAAGAAGGCGATTTGGCGTTGATCCGCCTGTCGACGCCGGTCACTTACACTCCGATTGCTCTGTACACGGCCGGCCCCGGCGAAACTGAGTTCGACTATCTGCGCGGTACGGTGATCGGCTGGGGTGCTAAAGAAATGAGCGTCTTTCCCGACGCGCTGCGCGAGGTGGCTTTGCCGTTGGTTGAACACGAAAAATGTGCGCGTAACCTCTATTGGGAGAATCCTATCACCGATCGGATGATCTGTGCAGGCTACGAGACGCTGACGATGGGCGCTTGTTACGGAGACAGCGGCGGTCCGCTTATGGTGCAGCGCGCAGATGCCTCATGGGTGCAGATCGGGATTGTCAGTTGGGGCCCCCCTGGTTGCATCGATGTGGGGCGTTATAACGTTTTCACCCGCGTCTCGAAGTTCACGGATTGGATCACGACCTGTATGAGCCGGCCGGATGCGCTCCCTTGTCGCGGGGGAGACGTTTTCGAGCCGGACAACGGCCCGGACACGGCCCAGCCCTTGGACGGCCCGATCTCGGCGCAGATGCACACTTTCCATGAGATGGGAGATCAGGACTGGGTTCGCCTCAACGTTAAGGAGGGTGAGAAGTACCTTTTCCTGACCGCCCGCATGACCGAGACCGTTCCATTTCTCAGGACGGTGATCTGGCTGTTCGGCGAAGATGGACGCACTCCTATCACCTACACAGAGACTCCGCCGGACTTTCGGTGGTGGGGAAGCTGGGAGGAAACCACCGCCCAAACGTCGGCGCACCTCGTCTGGAAGGCGAACCGTACAGGACCGATCTACGCCAGCATAGAACTCTTGCCGGACTTTTTCGGACAGGTGTACGGTCCCAACACGCGCTACTGGCTGACGGTGGGCGGGTTTTATGAGATTTTCATGCCGTTGATGTACGGGCCGGAGCCGAAGTCCGCCGGGTCTGCTGGGCCCGGACGCTCGCGGCGACCCGACCCCATGTCCGACGTTCACTCCCTCGGAGGCTCCGTTGCGCCTTCGGGAGTGAGTTTCCTGCAAAGCCATATTTGACCACGCAGCCGCAAGGAATTAAAGGCGGACGCGCGCATTCCTCTGTACTTTTGTTCAACCGATGGTTGAAAAGGTGGTTGAAAATTTTTGCAGTAAGGTGATATAAATGGAAATCACGTAGTTGACCCTGTTTCCGCAAGCTCCGAGCTTCCGGAAACAGGACATTTCACGGAGAGATCGTCTCTCCAACTACGTACTCCTAACCGAAGATAAAGTAGGCGCGATCGGCAGCGATCGCTTTCACTTCGAGCATCCAAGGTCGACATTACCAGAAAGGAGAAGTTCATTTCATGGCCAGAGCCACTCCGCTTTCCGACGCAGAACTTCAGACGGCGCTTACAGAGCTGCCCGGCTGGAAGATCGTCAACGGCAAGCTGCACAAGACCTTTCAATTTGTCGACTTCACTGCAGCTTTTGGCTTTATGACGAAGGTCGCCATTGAGGCCAACACCATGAATCATCACCCAGAATGGTGCAACGTGTGGAATCGGGTGACGATCGACCTCGTCACCCATGAGGCCGGAAACCGGATCAGCGACCTCGACGTGGCGCTTGCCAGGAAGATTGAGCGCTTTGCTTGAAAAGAGGAGAGAACGGAAAGGCGGTTGCTCTCCGGTCTTTCCTCTTCTCTATGGGGTTTGGCTATGGATCCAATTACGCTGCAACTTTATCACCATCGCTTCGCCGGCGTCGCCGAAGAGATGGGCGTCACGTTGCGTCGCACCGCCTACTCACCCAATATCAAGGAGCGACTCGATTTTTCCTGCGCGCTTTTCGACGGGCAGGGGAATTTGGTGGCGCAGGCGGCGCACATCCCGGCGCATCTCGGCGCTATGCCGGCCAGCGTGCGCACGATCCTTGATCGCTTCTCGACTTGGAAAGATGGCGACGTCGTCATCGTCAACGATCCGTTCGAAGGTGGCAATCACCTGCCGGACATTACGATGATCGCGCCGGTGTTCGTCGATGGGCAGGGGCAGTCCACAACTCCTGCTTTTTTTGTCGCCAGCCGCGCCCATC
>JANWYX010000216.1 GCA_025055055.1 Caldilinea sp.
CCAGGCGCTGATCCAGGAAGGTCACGCCCGCGAGTTGGTGCGGCGCATCCAGCAGCTGCGCAAAGACGCCGGGTTGGAGATCAGCGATCGCATCGTCACCTACATCGGCGATTCGGAGATCATGCACGAAGTGCTGGAGCATTTCGGCGGCTATGTGCGTGAGGAAACGCTCAGCGTGGAGCTGGTGCAACTTCATGCCGCACAGGGGGACGCCGTGCCGCCGCATCTGCCGCAGACGAGCTTTGAGTTGGATGGCAAGACCATCACCATCGCTATTGCGAAAAAATCATAGGTGGAGCGGAGATGAAGCGCTTCGGCGTTGTTTCCGTTCTGGCGGACTTTCAGTACAATGAAGGTCATGGTGGAACGCGACGCGACGCCCGTCGAAAATCCGCTGAGCGAGCGCGAGATGGAGGTGGCACGGCTGTTGGCGACCGGTGCAAGCAACGCCGAAATTGCTCGCGAGCTGGTGATCAGTCCGCACACCGTCAAGGTGCATTTACGCAACATCTTCGAGAAGCTCCAGGTGAACAGTCGCACCGAGGCGACGATGGTGCTGGTGCAACGCGGCTGGCTGATCGTGCCCGGCGCTGTGGTGGAGGCGGTGGAAAAACCGCCGCCCTCACCGCCCGAGCCTCCACCTATCCAGGATCTGCCCGGCTACGTGGCATCCTGGCAGCGCACTTACTTGGTCGCCGTGCTGTCACTCTGCATCTTGCTTTTTATCGCTCCTCTTGCAGGCGCATGGATGGCCGGGGCACCCGATCTGCTCACCAATGCAAAAGCGTCGGTGACGGCTCCACCTTCGCTCCAGTTGGATTCGCGCTGGCAGGCGCGGGCGCCGCTACGCTTCCCGCTGGGACGTCACGCCATGGTGAATCTGGGCGGGGTGCATTTCGTCTTGGGTGGAGAAACGAACGGCGGCGCAACGCTGGACGCCGTTTCCTACTATGACCCAACGATCGGCGCATGGGTTTCGGCGGTGCCCTTGCCGATGCCGCTGGCCAACCTCGCTGCCGCCACCCATGGAGAACGGATCTACGCAGCGGGCGGCAGCCGTTCCCAACCCGATGGGAAGGCGTCTCTTTCCGACCTCCTGCTCGCCTATGACGTCGCTCTGGGGCGCTGGGAGGAAATCTCCCGACTTCCCTATCCGGTGGCCGGGGCTGCGCTCGTCGCCGACGACGGTGCGCTCTATCTGCTCGGCGGCTGGGACGGTCAGACGATGCGCGATGAGATCTGGCGTTTTCCGCTTCCGAAAGAAGGAGAGGACAACGGCTGGGAACAGATCGGCCACCTGGCCAAAGCGCGCGCGTTCCTGGGGGCTGCGTTCATCCAGGGGGATATTTATGTGGGCGGCGGCTATGACGGTGAACACGAACTCGATCTTCTAGAGCGTTTCACTCCCGCCACCGGGGAACTGCGTGAGCTGGCGCCGATGGCGACTCCGCGCGGCGGATTGGCGTTGGTCTTCGACGGCGTGGCGCTCTATGCGCTGGGAGGAGGTTGGACGCGGACGCTGATCAATCTGGAGCGCTATGACCTGATCACGAACGCGTGGAGCAATTTCCCGTCGCCGATTGAAGGGGAGTGGCGTCATCTCGCCGCCGTCGGCGACAACGGCCAGATCGTGATCACCGGCGGCTGGGCCGGTGACTACCTCGACAGCCAGCTCCAGTATCAAAGCTCCTTCCGTGCGCTGCTCCCGGTCATCACCAGCGATTGAGCCTGCAGGAGGATCCATCATGACAAGCGTTTTCGTATCGTGGCGCTGGTGGATGATCGCAGCGCTCCTTCTGACAGGCTGCAGGCCGATTGCGCTGCCGCCTACAGCCGTTGCAATGCCAGATGCGACGGCGACTATCAACGTCATCGCCTTTGGCTCCTGCGCTCGACAGACCAAACCGCAACCGATCTGGGACGCAGTGCTGGCAACTACGCCTGACCTATTTGTCTTTCTAGGCGACAACGTTTACGGCGACACGACCGACATGACCGCGCTGCGCCACGCCTATGCATTGCTTGCTGCTCAGCCGGGCTTTCAACGCCTGCGCGCAACCACGCCCGTCGTCGCCACTTGGGACGACCACGATTACGGCCTCAACGACGTCGGCGGCGACTATCCGGCCAAATACGGCTCCAAGGAGGTTTTCCTCGATTTTTGGGGCGAACCGCCCGACAGCGAACGGCGGCTGCGCAATGGGGGAATTTACACCGCCTACGCATTCGGCCCGGAGGAGCGACGAGTGCAGGTGATTTTACTCGACACGCGCTGGGATCGTTCACCACTCACGCGAGTCGACGAGGAAGAACTTCGGCGGAGAAGCATGTATAACATCGGACCGTATACGGCGAATCTCGATCCCGGAGCGCGTCTTTTAGGAGAAGATCAGTGGGAGTGGCTGGAGGCGCAACTTCGCCGGCCGGCCGTTCTGCGCATCATCGCGACCAGCATCCCCTTTGTACAAGAAGGAACCGGCTGGGAGATTTGGGACAACTTTCCGGCGGAGCGTGCTCGACTGTTGCATCTGCTTGCGGACAACCGCACCAACGGCGTCCTCTTCATCACCGGAGACACGCACCGTGCACAATTTTCTCGCCTCGACACAGGCGCGCCTTATCCGCTGTGGGAGGTCAACTCCAGCGGACTCACCGAAAATGTGGATCCCAATCGGGTGGCGCCGGACGTCAACCGCTACGGGGATTTTTACGTCGGCGACAATTTTGGGCTGATCACCATCGATTGGTCCGCCGACGATCCAACGATTGCTCTGGAAATTCGCGACGTGGAAAATCGTCCCGTGCTGCGCCACATTTTGCGTTTGAGCGAGCTTCAGCCCTAGTGCGAAAAGCGATTTCACCGTAAAAACGAGCAAGCAAAGGTCGGAGAGCGCCTTGTGCATTTGGAATATGCTCGCCGTTCGTGGCGTTGTCAAAGCATGGCGCCGGGCAATGGAAAACGTGCGGCGGACATTTATGTGCCTTTCATCAGGGCGTACAGTGGATGTCCGACGGCCTGGCCGCCGTCGATGAGAAAAGTGGCGCCGGTGGTGAAGCTCGACGCCGGCGAGGCCAGATAGAGCGCAATCCCTGCAATTTCTTCCGGCTCGGCCATGCGATGTTGCGGAACACCCGCCAGCACAGCCTCGTTGATGGCCGGGTTGGACCAGAGTGCAGCGCTGAATTTGGTTTTGACAAAGCCCGGCGCAATGGCGTTAACCTGAATGTTGAGCGGTGCCAGCTCGGCGGCCAGCGCCTCGGTCAACATGATCACGCCCGCCTTGGTGACGCAGTAGACCCCCATGCCCGGCTGGGGAATTTTGCCCGCAATGGAGGCTACGTTGATGATCTTGCCGCCCCCGCGCGCCTGCATGTGCGGGACGCACGCCTTTACCATTCGCCAGTATCCTTTGACGTTGACGTCGAAGGTCTTATCCCAATGGCTTTCCTCCGCCGTCAGCACCGGCCCGAAGTGCGGGTTGGTGGCTGCATTGTTGACGAGGATGTCGATGCCGCCGTGGCGCTCCAAAGCGCCCTTCACCAACGCCTCGACCGCCGTTACGTCGCCGGTGTGCGCAGCGATCGCCGTCACATTGCCGCCGGCGGCGCGCAGCCGGGCCGCAGCCGCCTCCACGTTTTCCTGTTTGCGGCTGGAAATCACCACCGCGGCGCCTGCCCCTGCCAGCGCCGCAGCGATGGCTTCGCCGATGCCACGCGAGGCGCCGGTGACGATGGCGACTTTGCCGGTGAGATCAAATATGGCAGCCATGCATATCTCCTCTTCGATGTGGGTTTTGCGAGTAACCTTCGTGAACAGACCGGGCTGTCCTGCCGGAGGCGCGGCCTATATAGACGAGCCGCGCTACAACAGCAACGGAATCTCCGTGAACTTCGGCGGCACGAAGAGGCTGCCTTCGGTCACGCCCTGCGGCGCAATCCGTTCCAACTGTTTTCGCAGTGTTGCTCCGCTTATCTTCCCGTCTAGCGCTGCGCGGAACGCTTGGGCCACTTCATTGACTTGGGCGCCGCTTTCGTGCACAAACTCCAGTCGATAGTGCTGAATGCCAACCGCTCGCCAGGCATCGAGGTGCAGGCCGGCGTCCTGCGCCTCGGCGCCGAAGACGGTATTACGACAGCCGACGTCGGCCATGACCGGGTGGCGGCGTCCGGCGCTGTCCTGTAAAGCGACTTTGTGTTTTTCGCACGGATGGCCGCAATCTTTATAGCTGGTTCCCGTCGAGAGGAAACGACAGAAGACGCAGTGTTCGGTGTGGAAGACCGGCAGATGCTGGTAGGCGATCGCTTCGATATGGGCCGGGCCGACGCGCCGGGCCAGTTCCGCCACCTGAGCGGCGTTGAGGTCATGCGTCGGTGTCAGACGCGTCAACCCCAGCGCCAGCAACGTGCGCGCCGAGAGTTCGTTGGCGACGTTGAGGCTGAAGTCTCCGACCAGCTCCGGCGCGGCCTGTGCCGTGCGCAAGGCATAGAGTAAACCGGCCGATCGTACCAGGATGGGACATCCCAGACGTAGAAGGAAGTTCACGATGCGCTGTTCATTTGGCTTCAGGATGCGCGGGCTGGCGACGCGCACATCGACGCCGGCGGCCTGCACTTTTTCCACCGAGGCGCGCAGCCCGTAAAGCTCCAGATAGTCGAGCGTAATGCTGGCCGGTCGCACGGCCAGGGCGGCGTCGAGTTGTTCGGGCGTGCGCACCAGCAGATGCAGGGCGACCTGCTCTTGTTTGGAGGAAGTTCGATGGAGCGAGAGACGAACGGTCGGCTGCTGACCGGCCTCCACCATCCGCTGCAGCGCGTTGAGCGGATCCTGCACGACAGCATGGCGGCGACGTTGGCGCTCCTGAAGTTGCGCTACAGCCTCGCGGCGCAGGCGGTTGAGCAGGGAGGCGGGCGCAAAGGGACGGCCGCTGACGTCCGCCGTAAGTTCGGCAAGCTCGTAGGGCGTGCCGCCCAGGCGTCCGAGCTGCTCGCGCAGGAGAGAGGCGTTGAGCGCACGCTGGGTCGCGGTCTCCAATGGTTTGTCCGACCAGAGCGTGACCTGCACCTGAGGATTCTCCGCTAACGTCCACTCGAGCACGAGCGGCGCGCCCTCCGCTGCGATCGCATGCACCTTGACCAGCTGACGACGCACCGGCGCTTTCGCTTCTATATAAGGACGCACCAGCCGATCTAGGTCGGGATCGTGGGTGCGCCAGAGCAGATCGCCCGGTCGAATGCGCGAAAAATCGATGGCTCCGTTGCCGAAGCTCAGCTCGACCAGCCCATTGCGCCGAGGAAGGACATGATAGATACGGCCGCCTTCCTCCGGCTCCTCCGGGCTGCGCCAGTCGGCGGCGTCGAAGACGACGCCGTCCCCGGGTTTGAGGGGCGCAACGGCGGCCACTTCCGGCTCCACAGCAACCCACACTCGATCCACCAGCACGCGCACGACGCGTCCTATCAACACGCCGCGATGGCGCGGGGTGCGTCCTCTCACCACGGCTTGATGATTCACACCGGCGATGAAATAGGGCCCCAGACCGCGCGAATAGACCTGCTCCAGTTGCAGCTCCTCGCGACGCGTCAGGCTCAGCGGCAAGCCGGCCCACGCCTCATCTACAGCTTTGCGATAGGCTGCGGTGGTGAGCGCCACATAGTCGGCATCTTTGTAGCGTCCTTCGATCTTCAGCGCATGAACGCCGATTTGGAGAATCTCCGGAATCTGGCGCAGGGCGTACAGGTCGCCGGGCGAGAGCAAATAGCGTGCGTCGCCTAGCGGCTTCAGTGCGTCATCCACGATCAGTTCATAAGGCAGGCGGCACGCCTGCGCGCACTGGCCGCGATTGGCGCTGCGTCCGCCCCACGCCTCCGAGGAGAAGCATTGCCCGGAATAGGAGACGCACAACGCGCCGTGGACGAAGAGTTCGAGCTCGCAGTCGGTGGCGCAGCGGATGGCGCGCACCTCATCCAGTGAAAGCTCACGCGCCAGCACCACGCGCGAGACGCCGAACTGCTGGGCCAGCGCCACGCCTTCGGCGCTGGTGATGCTCATCTGCGTGCTGCCGTGCACTGCGACGTCCGGCGCAATGGCGCGCACCAGCCGGGCGACGCCGATGTCCTGCACGATGAAGGCGTCGGCGCCCGCCTCGGCAATGGCTGCGATCGCCCGCGCCGCCGTTTCCATTTCATAGTCGAAGACAAGCGTGTTGAAGGTGACGTACCCCTTGACGCCGCGGCGATGCAATGTATCCATGACTTCCGGCAGCTCTTCGAGCGCAAAGCCGACTTTGGCGCGCGCCGTAAAGTGGCGCAAGCCAAAGTAGACTGCGTCGGCGCCCGCCTCAACTGCGGCGTGCAATTGGGGCCAGTAGCCGGCCGGGCTCATGATCTCCGGCTTCACAGGAAATGTCATGTTGCTCATGCCATGCAGTGTATCAGGAGCATGCTTGTTTCGAAAACTTTTGTAGATGTATCGTCAATTAGAAACGCCTGGAAATGCAAACACCGCTCATTCAGCGGTGTTTGCATTTTTTTATTCTTTTTTATTTTCATCACAGATGCATCTTTGCAACTGTGCGGGAGAAAAATTATCTGGCGTGACCGCCGTGATAGGTCTGGCGTAGAGACGTCGGCTGATAATGCGCCTTCAAGCGCGCACCGACACTTTCTAACCATTCGCCTAGGCGGAAGAGCACGCGGCTCATGAAGCTCGGCTCCTCGATCTGGCGACGTTTCGCCATCAATTCCATCTCCACTTTGCGAATACGTTCTTCGTATTCGCTGCGAGCCAGTTGAGCAATAAAGTAGTCCATCATAGTCCGTAAACTCCTTTCAATCATGGAGAACGATTTTACATTTCGGCGAGTTCCCACTTGCCGGTTTGCCATGCTGGTCATTCTCCATCTGTTTTTTGGGAGTTGTGCAATCGATCAGAAGCGTTGATGCCTAAAGAGCAAGCATCCGAAAAAGCGTTCGGCCATTGCACAACTCTTTTTGTGGTGATGACGCAAAGCGCCAAAACCATTATTATATTATACATCCTTTACGACGAACTGCATGTGAGAAAATTCACAATGTGAACATCTGCAAAAGTGCAAAATTCCCTCTGGGAAATAGACGGATCGCCGTCGATTTGGTACACTTTGCAGCGCATTTTCTTGAACAGTGCAATTCAAAATGGCTGAATTGTTCCTCGCAACGGCTTGTTTCTTTTGAATCAAACGCCTACACGATCCAAAAGGAGAAAAACTCATGGCTTACCAGAAAATTGTCGTTCCCAGCCACGGCGAAAAAATCACTCTTATTGACGGCAAACTTCATGTGCCCGACAACCCCATCGTTGCCTTTATCGAGGGCGACGGCACGGGCGTTGACATTTGGGCGGCGAGCCAGCCTGTGCTCGACGCCGCAGTGGAGAAAGCATATGGCGGCAAGCGCAAGATCGCCTGGATGGAAGTGTACGCCGGCGAGAAGGCCAATGAAGTCTACGGCGAGCCGGTCTGGCTGCCGCAGGAGACGCTCGACGCCATCGACGAGTACATCGTCGCCATCAAAGGCCCATTGACCACGCCCGTCGGCGGCGGCATCCGCAGCATCAATGTAGCGTTGCGCCAACGGCTCGACCTCTATGCCTGCGTGCGGCCGGTGCAATACTTCACCGGCGTGCCCAGTCCGGTCAAGCATCCGGAATTGGTCAACATGGTCATCTTCCGTGAAAACACCGAAGACATCTATGCAGGCGTCGAATGGGAAGCCTACTCTGAGGGCGCTCGCAAGGTGATCGAGTTCTTGCAAAACGAGATGGGTGTTACGAAAATTCGCTTCCCAAACAGCAGTGGCATCGGCATCAAACCCATCAGTGAAGAAGGCACCAGTCGGCTAGTGCGCGCCGCTATCCAGTACGCCATCGACAACAAGCGCAAGAGCGTGACGTTGGTGCACAAGGGCAACATCATGAAGTTCACCGAAGGCGCCTTCATGCAGTGGGGCTACAAGGTGGCGCGCGAAGAGTTTGATGCCGAGCCGCTTGACGGCGGCCCGTGGCACCGCCTGCCCAACGGCATCATCATCAAGGACGTCATCGCCGACGCCTTCCTGCAGCAGATTCTGACCCGCCCTGCCGAGTACGACGTGATCGCCACCATGAACCTCAACGGCGACTACATCAGCGACGCGCTGGCTGCGCAGGTGGGCGGCATCGGGATTGCGCCGGGCGCCAACATCAACTATGTCACCGGACGCGCCGTCTTTGAAGCGACGCACGGCACGGCGCCCAAATACGCGGGGCTGGACAAAGTCAACCCGTCCTCCGTCATCCTCAGCGGCGAAATGATGTTGCGCCACATGGGTTGGATCGAAGCCGCCGACTTGATCATCCAGGCGATGGAGCGCACCTTCAGCCAGAAGATCGTCACCTATGATTTTGCCCGTCTGATGGAAGGCGCCACCGAAGTCAAGTGCAGTGAATTCGGCAAGGCGTTGATCGCCAACATGGGATGATGCACACGATGAGGTGGATAGGCTCCCGACTGTTCGCCTCCTTTGATCGCTTGTTTCGCACCCGGATGCCATCCCTTTTGCAAACGATGAGCGCTCAACTTGCAGACTTACTTCAGCGCACGGCCCCCGATGGCCGGCTGCCGGGCGACTTGCGCGGAGGCGCTCATCGCAATTTGCTTGGACGAGGGACGGTGACTTTTGTGATGCGCGCGCCCTTCAAGCCGTTTGTCAGTCTTGTCGGGGACTTCAACCACTGGGACACGCGCAGCCACCCGATGCAGACCGATGGTCAGGGCACGTGGTGGATCACGATCGCCGACCCCGGCCGCACACGCTATGGCTTTTATGTCGTAGTTGACGAGGACTCCCACGTCTGGGTCGGTGATCCGTATGCGCGTGAGGTCTTTTGGGGACAGAAGACACCGTGGGCTGTGCTTTCCGGCGCCGAGGCGCCCTTTCCTTGGAGCGATCAGGCTTGGCGAACGCCGGCGCTGCGCGATCTGGTCATCTATGAGCTCTGCGTGCGCGACTTCGCCGGCGTCTGGCACGGCGGCTACCCGCAGTACGGCAGCTTTGAACGGTTGACGCGGCAGCTGCCCTATATCGTCGGTCTGGGCGTGAATTGCGTTGAACTCATGCCGATCAACGCCTTTCCCGGCGAGTCGAGCTGGGGGTATAACCCGGTTTTTTACCACGCCATCGCCAATACCTACGGCGGCCCCAATGACTTCAAACGCTTCGTGGACGCCTGTCATCGTGCCGGTGTCGCCGTGATTTTGGACGTCGCCTTCAACCACGCTTGGGGGCAACACCCCTATTACAACATCTATCCGCCGATGTACGGCCCGAAGGGAGAATGGCTGACCGACTGGAACCCCTTCTTCCACCACACGCCGCCGAGCATCAATATGTGGGGCGGGGTGGATTGGGACCACTTCAACCCGGAGACCACGCGCTACTTTCAGGACATTGTGCGTTTCTGGCTGGAGGAATATCACATCGATGGCTTCCGCTTCGACTGGGTGGGCGGCGTCGATTATGACAGCAACAACCCCATGCGGCCGGATTTTGACCCCTATCACGGCATCGCTGCGATCTGCTGGGCGGCGCGGCAGGCCAAACCGGATTGCATCCTGATCGGCGAATTTTGGCAGCTGGAGGGGACCAGTCCGGAAAAGACGGCTCCGCGTCTGGTGCACGAGACCGAGATGGACGCAGTGTGGAACGGCTATTTTCACCACACGCTGGACGACGTGCTCAACTGTCGTTGGGAGTGGGAGAAGCGCGACATCTTTCGCACCATCGGCGGCTATCGCGATCTGGGCTTTAGCACGGCTACGCAGGTTGTAAATTACTCGTGCAGTCACGATGAAGTGCGACCGGAACATGAAATCAAGTTTTACACCGGCAAGTACATCCCTCAACCGCCGGGGATGACGCTTCAGGATGTGGCGCTGGCGCGGGCGAAACTGGGGCTGGTGGCCGTCTTCGCTGCGCCGGGGGTGCCGATGATCTACGCCGGTCAGGAGTACGGCGATGACAGCCCGCGCACGATCGACTTTGCACCGCTTCAATGGAGCAAGTTGACGCGCCCCAAACATCGCCGCCATCTGGAGATGACCAAACGGCTGATTCGGGCAAGGCGCCAACACCCGGCATTGCGCAGCGATCAGATTCGTTTCTTCGACAATCACTTCCCCACCGAGCAGGTTGTGCGTTTCTGTCGCTGGGATGACGCAGGCGACTATGCGGTCTGCGCCCTCAACTTCTCCCCCGAGCCGCGCACCGTCGAGCTGCCGACCTCGCGCGATGGCGTCTGGCGGGATGTCGTGGGCAACCGTTGGCACACCGCCCAAGGGGGTTGCATCGTGATGGAATTGGAGCCATACGACGCTGCACTCTTTGTGTGAAACAACCAAATCAGGCGAAAGGACAGACGATGTATTATTTGCTCTTTTACGACTACGTCGAGGATATTCTGGAGCGGCGCACGCCCTATCGGTCGGAACACCTGGCGCTGGCGCAGGCGGCGCACGAACGAGGCGAGCTGTTCATGGTCGGCGCGCTCGCAGAGCCGGTCGATGGCGCCGTGTTTGTCTTCAAGACGGATGGGCCGGAGCCGATCGAAGCATTCGTTCGCAATGATCCTTACGTGAAACACGGGCTGGTGACGGCGTGGCGCATCCGTCCGTGGACGGTGGTGATCGGCGGATGAACGCAACCGAGTCGAAGGAGGCGCTATGAACTATCGCAATCTTGGACGCACCGGCCTGAAAGTCTCCGAACTCTGCCTGGGAACCATGCAATGGGGCTGGACCGCCGACGAGGAAACAAGCCGGCGGGTGATGGACGCTTTCGTTGAGGCAGGCGGCAATTTTCTCGACACCGCCGACATTTACAGCAACTGGGCGCCGAACAACCCCGGCGGCGTCAGCGAGGAGATCATCGGCCGCTGGATGAAGGCGCGCAAGAATCGTCATCAGATGGTGGTGGCGACCAAGGTGCGTGGGCGCATGTGGGAAGGTCCGAACGGCGAGGGGCTCAGCCGCGTCCACATTCTCAAGGCGTGCGAGGACAGCCTGCGCCGCCTCCAGACCGACTATATTGACCTCTACCAGACCCATTGGTACGACGAAGAGACGCCAATCGAGGAGACGATGGATGCGCTTGACGCGTTGGTTCGTCAGGGTAAGGTGCGTTATGTCGGCTGCAGCAACTATCCGGCGTGGCGACTGATGGAGGCGCTTTGGGTCAGCGACAAACGCAACCTCGTGCGCTATGATTCGCTGCAACCCCATTACAACCTGGCGCATCGGGCGGAATACGAACGGGAACTGAAAGAAGTCTGCCTCACCTTTGGCCTTGGCGTGATTCCATACAGCCCGCTGGCCGGCGGCTTTTTGACGGGCAAATACTCGAAGGAAAGTGCAACCGAATCGGCGCGCGCCGAAGGCATCAAACGGCGTTATTTCAACGAGGCGGGCTGGCGCGTGCTCGACGCAGTGAGGGCCGTCGCCGCCGAAACCAACAGCACGCCGACGGCGGTCTCCCTGGCGTGGCTATTGGCGCAGCCGGAGATGACGGCGCCGATCATCGGCGCAAACTCGGTGGAGCAATTGCAGACGAGCCTGGCCGCCTGCGACTTGACGTTGACAAGCGCACAGATGGCGAAGCTCAGTCAGGCTTCGGAGTG